>DASQGX010000151.1:0-1782 GCA_035632395.1 Allostellaceae bacterium | reverse complement strand
GAATCGGCCAATAGTCGTTGGATAGCGTTAACGAGCAATGAATTTGCTCGATTCGCTAAGGCCTTAGGCGAGTTTGCTTGACCCCCGGAACAGGCCCGATTACACCGAACATGATCGGTTTTCCCGCCGACAGGGCGGCGTATAGGGCGCCCGGCCTTGCGTTTCGGTTAATCCTTTCGGGAATGAAGGCAGGGCGATGCTGTACGAGGCCTACCAGGCGCACCGCGATGCCTTTGCGCCTATCCGGATGCTGGCCCAAACCGTTCAGGGTGTGCTCAGCCAACCTTGGCCGCTCGTCGCGCACCATCCGATGATGCGCGCCGCCGCGGCCGCCTGCGAGATGGTGGCGCGCGCCGGCATGTGGCACGAGCGGCCACCCTTCGGCATCAAGTCGGTCGCCATTGGCAACCGCGTGCTGCCCGTTCACGAAGAAGTCACAGCCTGTCACCCGTTCTGCACGCTGCGGCATTTCCGCAAAGAAGGGATCGCCGCAGTGCAGCCACGGGTGCTGATGGTGGCGCCGCTCTCCGGTCACTTCGCGACACTGCTGCGCGGCACGGTCGAGACGCTGTTGCCAGATTTCGACGTTTACGTCACGGATTGGATCAACGCGCGCAACGTACCGATGCTGTATGGGCGGTTTGGTCTCGATGACCACGTCGCGCTGATGCTGTCATACCTGCGCGATCTGGCCGGCGACCTCAACGTCATCGCCGTGTGCCAGCCGGCGGTGCCGGTGCTCGCGGCGGTGGCGCTGCTCGCCGCCGCAGGCGATCCGGCCCAGCCGCGGACGATGACCTTGATGGGCGGGCCGATCGACACGCGCGTCAATCCAACGGCGGTCAATCAGCTCGCGACCACGCGGTCGCTGTCCTGGTTCGAGACGAACGTCATCGCCGCGGTGCCGGCGCGCTATCCCGGCGCCTTCCGCCGGGTCTATCCGGGCTTCTTGCAACTCGCCGGATTCATGACAATGAATCTCGATCGCCACGTCACCGCGCATGTCGATCTGTTCAACCATCTGGTGCGCGGCGATGGCGAAAGCGCGGCGGCGACCCGCAAATTCTACGACGAATACATGTCGGTGATGGATTTGCCGGCCGACTATTATCTCGAGACGGTGCAGCGCGTGTTCCAGGATCACGCCCTGCCGCTGGGCACTTTCGCCTGGCGTGGGCAGCGCGTCGAGCCGGAAGCGATCGCGCGCACCGCGCTCTTGACCGTCGAGGGCGAGAACGACGACATTTGCGCGGTCGGCCAGACCGCGGTAGCGCATGACCTGCTGACAGGGCTCAAAGCCCGCAAGAAGGCGCGCCACGTCCAGGCCGAAGTCGGCCACTACGGCGTGTTCAACGGCCGACGCTGGCGTACTGAAATCTATCCGAAGGTGCGGGAGTTCATTCTCGCCCACGGATGACCGCGAGAACGGCGGTCGGAACGGGAGGGGCGATGGCACAGCGCGGTAAGGTCGTCATCACGTGCGCGGTCACAGGGTCGATCCACACACCGACCATGAGCCCGCATCTGCCGCTGACACCGGATCAGGTCGCCGAGCAGGCGATCGGCGCGGCCGAGGCTGGCGCAGCGATCCTCCATCTGCATGCGCGCGATCCGAAAGACGGGCGGCCGACGCCCGATCCGGCGGTGTTTATGCAGTTCCTGCCGCGCATCAAGCAAGCCTGCGACGCCGTCGTGAACATCACCACCGGCGGCGGCCACAACATGACGGTCGAGGAACGGCTGGCGGCGCCGCTCAAGGCGTCGCCGGAAATGTGCTCGCTC
>DASQGX010000150.1:0-3178 GCA_035632395.1 Allostellaceae bacterium | reverse complement strand
GGCCGGACTCGAACCGGCGACCTTAGGATTATGATTCCTCTGCTCTAACCAGCTGAGCTACCCCGCCGCCGGGCCGGATATAGCGGCTTCCGCCGGCTGCTTCAACCGCTCGCTCGCCTTGAGCTTGACGCTGGCGGATTTGAGCTGGCCGCAGGCGGCGAGGATGTCGCGGCCGCGCGGCGTGCGCACCGGCGAGGCGTAGCCGGCGGCATTGACGATGTCACCGAACGCGGCGATGGCGTCGTCGCTCGAACATTCAAAAGGCGCGCCCGGCCACGGATTGAATGGGATCAGGTTGATCTTGGCGGGAATGCCGGCGATCAGCTTGACCAGCGCGCGCGCGTCCGCCGGACTGTCGTTGACGCCCTTGAGCATGACGTATTCGAACGTGATGCGCCGCGAATTGCTCACGCTCGGATAGGCGCGGCAGGCAGCGATCAATTCGGCGATCGGATATTTCTTGTTGAGCGGCACCAACACGTCGCGCAGCTCGTCGGTCACGGCATGCAGCGAGATGGCGAGATTGACCGCGAGCTCCGATCCGACGCGCGCGATCATCGGCACGACGCCGGCGGTCGACAGCGTGATCTTGCGCTTCGACACGGAGAGGCCTTCGTGGTCCATGGCGATCTTCATCGCCTTGGCGACGTTGTCGTAGTTGTAGAGCGGCTCGCCCATCCCCATCAGCACGATGTTGGTGAGCTGCCGATCGTCCTTCGGCGAGGGCCACTCGCCGAGCGCATCGCGCGCCACCATGATCTGGCCGACGATCTCCGCCGCACCGAGATTGCGCACCAGGCGCTGCGTGCCCGTGTGGCAGAACTTGCAGGTGAGCGTGCAACCGACCTGCGACGAGACGCACAGCGTGCCGCGATCCTCTTCCGGGATATGCACGCACTCAGCCTCTTGCCCGTCGGCGAACGCGAGCAGCCATTTGCGCGTGCCGTCGCTCGATATCTGGGCACGGCTCTCGACCGGCCGCGCGACGGTGTAGCCCTCGGCCAGCTGCGCGCGAAACGACTTGGCGAGCGTCGTCATCGCCGCGAAGTCGCGCGCGCCGCGATGGTAGATCCAGTGCCACAGCTGACGGGCGCGAAACGGCTCGGCGCCTAGCGTCGCCAATTCGGCGACCAGCTCCTCGCGCGACAGCCCGATCAGGGTTTTCGGGGCGGACATAGCGGGGAAGATATAGGCGCGCGGCGGCGGCCGCGCCAGCGTTACCGCTTGACCTTGCAGGCGGTGTCGATCGCCTTTAGCGCCTGGCCGAAACCGGTCAAATCGTAGGTATCGGTGGTGGCCGTGCCGCGCGCCGAGGCGGCCTTGACGACCGCCGTTTTGCCGCGCGCCAGGGCCTCGGTCACCGCCTTGTCGGTGGCGGCGCTGGCGGTCCACGCAGCATCGTTATCGACGAACAGCGCGTATTTCTTGCTGTCGATGACGAGCTCGGCCTTGGCATCTTTCTTCGCCGCATAGCCGAGATTGAAAGTGACGACGTTGTACGCCTTCTCGCCGACGCGGTGCGAGATCATGGCGTCAACGCGCGAGCGCGGGACCGAAGCCGGATCCGACGACGCTGGCTTGCCAACGAGATAGCAGGTAGGCCCGCCTTTCTCGGGCACGGTGTAGGCGCTCCAGATTTTTCCAGTCTCAAGGGTTTTGATTTCCTGCGCCATCGCGCTCGTCGCGAAAAGGACGAGCGGCAGCGTGAGAACGGCGATCCATCGTTGCATCGGCCCAAGATAGCGAAGCGAAAAGCGGCGGACAAGCAATCGCTCTTGCATCGAGTCGCGCGGACCGACAAGTTCGCGCGGGAGAATCATTAAATGCGTGCAATCCTCTGCCGCGAATACGGCGCCATCGACAAGCTCGCCGTCGCCAACGTGCCCGAGCCGCCGCTCGGCAACGGCCAAGTCTTGATCGACGTGCACGCCGCCGGAATCAATTTCGGCGAAATGCTGATGGTGCTGGGCCAATACCAGGAAAAGCCGCCGCTGCCATTCACGCCGGGCTTCGAAGCCGCCGGAATCGTGCGCGCAGTTGGCGACGGCGTGACGACGGTGAAACCGGGCGACCGTGTGATGGCGGCGCTGCCGTGGGGCGGCTATGCCGAAGTTGCGGTCGCCGCCGCCAGCGCGGCGTTCCCGATTCCGCAGGCGATGGATTTCGTCACGGCCGCCGGCTTTCCGATCGCTTACGGCACCGCCTACGGCGCCTTCGCCTGGCGCGCGCAGCTCAAGCCGGCCGAGACCGCGCTCGTACTCGGCGCCGCTGGCGGCGTCGGCCTGGCCGCCGTCGAAGTTGCCGCCGCCATGGGCGCGACCGTGATCGCCGCCGCCGGTGACGCCGCGAAATGCGCGCTGGCGCGGGCTCATGGCGCGACGCACGCGATCGACTACCGGCGCGAAGACTTGCGCGAGCGCGTTCGGGCGCTCACCGACGGCCGCGGCGCCGATGTGGTGTTCGATCCGGTCGGTGGCGACGCCTTTGCCCAGGCGCTGCGTGCCGTCGCCTGGAGCGGTCGCATGCTGGTGATTGGCTTCGCCGCCGGCAGCGTGCCCCAAATCCCGGCCAACCACGTGCTTGTAAAGAACATCGACATCATGGGTTTTCACTGGGGTACGTACCGGACACGCCGTCCGGAATTGTTGACACCCGCCTTCGCGCGGCTGTGCGGCTGGTATGCCGAAGGCCGGCTGCGGCCGGTGGTTTCGCATCGGCTGCCGCTGGCCGCGGCGCCGGAGGCCTACCGGCTGATGCGCGAGCGCCGGGCAACCGGCAAAATCGTGCTCGAGACGCGCACCTGAACGGCGAAATATCCCCAGGCTGTTCGCAAAACCTCTCGAAAGCGGCGCGCGGGCCGGTCTATGATGCGCGGGCCTTGGGAGGGGCAGGAGGATGAGCGTCGTTCGTCAGGCGCGCCTCGAGGACGCGCAGGCGATCGCCAAGATCGAGATCGACACCTGGCGGGCGACCTATCCCGGCATGCTGCCCGATCGAATCCTGCTCAACATGTCGGAGCGGCGCCAGACCTCGTCCTGGGCCAGTTTCCTGCGCCATCGGCCGGAAGATGTGTGGGTGGCGCAGCATCCGCATATCGGCGTCATCGGCTTCGGTAATTGCGGTGCCCAGCGCGACGGCACGGTTGATTACACCGGCGAGATCTACACGCTCTACGTGT
>DASQGX010000149.1:0-26176 GCA_035632395.1 Allostellaceae bacterium | reverse complement strand
GCGTCACCTTGTCGAAGGTGTGCTGGTTTTCCATGTGTGTCCGCAAGCGCTCGGGCGATTGGCCGGTATAGCCGATGCTCCACGAGCCGCGATTGAACTCGCGCGTGATGTCCTCGACCAATGGCTGGTCGCCGTTGACCTTGATGTGCTTGAACATCTCCTTCTCGAAGCCAAACTTCTTGGCGAACAGATAGACGATCTGGTCGTCGGGCTTCGCTTCGAACAGCGGCTCGATAACCTTCTCCCGCCATTGCAGCGACCGGTTCGAGGCGGTGACCGAGCCGTAATGCTCGAACTGCGTCGACGCCGGCAGCAGGTAGACGCCATCCTTGCGATCGGAGAGCACCGACGACACCGTCGGATGCGGATCGACGACCACTAGGATGTCGAGCTTTTCCATCGCCTTTTTCATGTCGGGCAGGCGCGTCTGCGAATTCGGCGCATGACCCCAGAAAATGTGGGCGCGGATCGGGTTCGGCTGGTCGATGTGCTCTTTGGGCTCGAGCACGCCGTCGAACCAGCGGGATTCGGTGATGCCTTTCGTCTCCATCAACTTCTTGGAGGCGAAGCGCTTCTGCAAATAGTCATAGTCGACGTCCCAGACGCGGGCCCAATGACGCCACGAACCTTCGGCGAGGCCGTAATAGGCCGGCAATGAATCCGGCAGCGGGCCCAAGTCGGTCGCGCCCTGGACGTTGTCGTGGCCGCGGAAGATGTTGGCGCCGCCGCCGGACACGCCGATGTTGCCCAACGCCAGTTGCAGCGTGCAGTAGGCGCGGATGTTGTTATTGCCGCTGCTGTGCTGTGTGCCGCCCATGCACCAGATCAACGTGCTCGGCCGGTTCTTGGCGAGCAGGCTGGCGACGCGCTTGACCTGGGCCTCCGGTACGCCGGTGACGCGCTCGACCTCCTTCGGATTCCATTTGGCGACTTCGGCGCGCGACTGATCCATTCCGTAGACGCGCCGCTGGATATATTCCTTGTCCTCCCAGCCGTTCTGGAAGATGTGCCAGAGAATGCCCCAGACCAGCGCTACGTCGGTGCCGGGGCGGAAGCGCACATATTCGTCGGCGTGCGCCGCAGTGCGTGTGAAACGCGGATCGCAAACGATCAACGGCGCGCTGTTCTGCTCTTTGGCGCTGAGGATATGGACCAGCGACACCGGGTGCGCCTGGGCGGCGTTCGAGCCGATAAAGATCATCGCCCGCGTTTTGCGCATGTCGTTGTAGCTGTTGGTCATCGCGCCGTAACCCCAGGTATTGGCGACGCCGGCAACGGTAGTCGAATGGCAGATGCGCGCCTGGTTATCGGTGTTGTTTGTGCCCCAGAACGCCGCGAATTTGCGCAGTATGTAGGCGCCTTCGTTCGAGTGCTTCGAGCCGCCCATCCAATAGACGGAATCCGGACCGGACTCCTGGCGAATCTTCAGTAGCGCGTCGCCGACTTCGTTGATTGCCTGGTCCCAGCTGATGCGGGTCCACTGGCCGCCCGCCAGCTTCATCGGGTATTTCAGGCGGCGCTCGCCGATCGCGTGATCGCGCACAGCAGCGCCTTTGGCGCAGTGGCCGCCGAGGCTGAACGGGCTGTCGAACCCGGGTTCCTGGCGCGTCCACACGCCGTTCTCGACCGTCGCCATTACCGTGCACCCGACCGAGCAGTGCGTGCAGACGGTCTTCACCTGCTTGATCGCCGTGGCAGCCGCCTGGGCCTGCGCCTTCTGCACCATGCCGCCGCCGGTCGCGAGGACCGCGCCCGCGCCACCGACCGCTAAACCGGAACGACGCAGGAATTGCCGTCGGTCGAGCGCGATGCCGGCGATGCCCGTCATGCGCACGGCCGGCGATTCCCGCTCCGTCCTGGTCGCCGTCGTACCCGTTTTCTTGATCAACATGTGCGTTCTCCCGCGTCCGGTTGCGGTGGTGTCGGCGTCGGCTCAGCTGCGTGCCGTCTCGTAGTACTTGCGGATGTGTTCGGTCTCGCGATAGCCGGAGGTTTTCGCCTGCGGCGCCTCGGCTGCGGCAGGCCTGCCGGTCGCCAGTGTCGCGGCACCGGCCACCGAGCCCAATCCGACGAGCTTCAAGAACTCGCGGCGCTTCGCGGTGGGTTTTTCGGGACGGTCTGACATGACGGTTCTCCCTCGAAAATTCAGGCGATCGCGAAGGCGGTTTGTTCGATGTGCATGAAAAGCCGGCCGACACGGCCGACGGCCGTGTAAAGCGTTGCGGATTGCGCCGCTTCCAGATCGTGGAAGAAGCGCGGCACCCACGGCGCGATGAACGCATCGAAGAACGTTCTCTGTGTTTCTATAGATGCCGGCGGTCCGAATGCACCGGTGATGAGCCCAGCCATCACGTCGCACAAAGCGGCGATGTGGTCCTCGGGTTCCTTGACGGCAGAAGCACGTTCGATGCCTAGGTTGGCAAACGCGCCGCGCAAATCGGCCAGCGGTTTCTCGTGCAAAAATCCCGTCAGATAATAAGACGCGTACGGCAGCAACTCGCCGCGTCCGAGGCCGATAAAGAGGTCGTGATATTCGCGCGCCACGGCTTCGGCGTTTGTCGCGCCGGCCCTGTGCGCCAGATCGCGAACCGCTGCGCCGAGCTCACTGTCGTCGCCGGATAGCCGGGCCAAAGCGCCGAGCAATGCGTCATCCGGCGGCGCCACCAGCACACGCGCCAGCATGCCGTAGAATTCGGCACGCATCTGCTCTTCTTCCGGAATTGGTACCGGGATTTCACTGCTTGGACTGATTGTGCCGCTTATGGCGCGGGCACCGTCCATCGCACGTTTTCTCCCTGAGGCGCCGCTACTGACGAGCGGTTCTGATTTCGGGTCGCCTGTAAAAAAAGTAGCCTAATACAACTTTTTGTAACCGTCTATGGCGGGTCGCGCTCCGGACGCACGGAATCGCTGCTATCATTTGCAACCGGCGTCGATGATCCTTTGACCGCCGGTGATGCATTGCCAAGCGGCGTATTCGCTGGTGGCGTCGCGCTTTGCGGCGAGTCGGATGTCGCTAGTTCTTCTTTTCCGGACAAGCCTTTAAGCACGCGGTAAACCGTGCGTACTGCTGCAGTGCTCTTGAAGACAGCGGCATAGTCTTCGCCATATTCGACCAGTCCATCGAGGTTGGCGAAAACCGGGTCGCTGCGCCATAGCTTCTGCAACGCGGCGTTGCGAGTGGCCTCAGGCACACCCGACTGCATGAATATTTTGTAATCCGACTCTGCGGTGAGGGATTCGACAGACGGCAGCGTTTCTGGCGGTGTTTCCGCCGCCAGTGTGGGCGCCGCTGCGTTTGCCGGCGCAGCGTCCGGCGGCTGCGGCTGACGTGCGCGCCGCTTCAACCGCGACCAACGCGCCAGAAAATCGGCGGGCTCAGCCATAGTCGTCCTTGGCTTGCTGGGCACGCAGCAACGGCGTGCGTTGCCGCTTCTTGAATAGCACGTCGACGTGATAGGCCTGCACGTAGCGCCGCAGCAGACTCAGCACCGGCTCCGGCATCGCCACGCCGTCGGCGGCGACGTCGCCGCCGTCGAGATAATCCTGCGTCTCGGTATGGCAGACCGTGACGCGGAATGGCTCCGGCATTCCATCCGGCATGCCCGCCTCCGAACGCCAGAGCACGTAGACGCGCGGTGGTTGCTGCGAGAGGTTGAGAAGATAGTCCTGAGTCTCGTCAGCGAAGAGCTCGAGATCAAGCGTCGCCAGGTGGTACCACGCCCAACTGTCGCCCTCGCGCAGCAGGTTCGCCCGCGTCACCGCCGGCGCGCCGGGAATAACCGCAATCGGCTTCCACTGCCATTCTTGCCACGGATGTGCGATCCGGCGCCGTTCAAACACGACGCCGAGCGGAATAACCGTCTTGCGTGCCGGCACCGCGCCGGCAGGTTCCGGCAAGGGCTCGTTCATTCACCGATCATCATACGGGCATCCCGCAGGAGTTCAATCGCCTCCGCCTGCTGCGCCGCGTCGCCGCCGCACATCGGCTCGGCCTTTGCGATTAGGCCGCCGGCGGTTGCAGTGGCCTGAGGGCCAATCGTACTGACCTTGAATTTGGCGGTGGTATCCTTGAACGCTTGGGCGCAATCTTCGGCCGCAAGCGCCGGGGTGGCCGCAAACGCGAGCAGCGCGAGGACGGCCAAGATTCGATGGGTCACGTTAAGGCTCCTTTCAGTCGATTGCGCAGGACCGTCAGCCGCCGCCGCGGCGGCACGTCGGTTCCCGGGCTTCTCCTCCTGAATAGCCACTGCGCGACGGCAGGCCCTGATCTGGATCAAGGCCGCGCGCGGTACCGGCTGTTGGCGGCAATCCGGGGCTGAACGCATGGAGATCGGCGGCAAGCGGGTCGTGCTTTGCGATTGCGAAAGCACAATGCCGCTCGACGGCAAAGCGGTGGCGCGCGCCTGCGGCGCCGCCGGTGCGAGCGCCGTCAGCCGCCAACTATGCCGCGTCGAGCTCGATAGCCTGTTGTCCGCTGCGAAGAGCGGCAAGCCGCTGGTGATCGCCTGCACGCAGGAAGAGCCGCTTTTCGCCGAAGCGCTTTCCGACGCTGGCGTCGCCGCCAGCTATACGAACATCCGCGAGCGCGCCCTTTGGTCGGACGAGGCCGCAGAGGCGCTGCCCAAGGTGGCGGCGCTGCTGGCCGAAGCGGCGCTCGATGCGCCGCCGGTGCCGGCGCTGACGCTGAAGTCCAATGGGCTCTGCCTCGTCTATGGCCGTGACGAGACGGCGCTGGCGGCCGCGCTGCAGCTCGCCGACCGGCTCGACGTCACGCTGCTGCTGTCGAAGCCGGCGGACATCGTGCCGCCGCGAACCGTCAAGGTGCCGATCCATCGCGGCACGATTGCGGCCGCCAAAGGCCATCTCGGCGCGTTCGAGATCGTCGTCGACGATTATGCCGCGGCGCTGCCGTCGTCGCGAGCGGCGCTCGATTTCGAGCCGCCGCGCAATGGCGCCAAAACCCGCTGCGACCTGATTCTCGACCTCAGCGGCGGCACGCCGTTGTTCGCCGGCGGCGAGCGGCGCGACGGCTATCTGCGGCCCGATCCGAAGAATCCGGTGGCGGTGCAAGCCGCCTTATTCGCGCTCACCAACCTGGTCGGCGAGTTCGAAAAGCCGCGTTACGTCGATTTCCACGCCGAGTTGTGCGCGCATTCGCGTTCGCAGAAGACCGGCTGCACGCGCTGTCTCGACGTCTGTCCGACGGCCGCGATCGCTCCGGCTGGCGACAGCGTCGCCATCGATGCCTATATCTGCGGTGGCTGCGGCGCTTGTCACAGCGTCTGTCCGACCGGCGCGGCGGCCTATGCCATGCCGCCCGTCGATTTTCTGGCGATGCGGCTGCGAACTCTCCTCTCCGCTTATGCCGAGGCCGGCGGCATGAAACCAGCGTTGCTGTTGCATGATCCGCGCAAAGGGACCGAGTTGATCGACGCCATGGCGCGGTTCGGCAAAGGCCTTCCGGCACGCGTCATTCCGTTCGCCGTCAACGAGGTGACGCAGATCGGCTTCGAGTTCCTGGCACTGGCCTTCGGCTATGGCGCCGCGCAGGTCGCGGTGCTCGTTCATCCCGAAAAACGCGACGAACTGACGGCGCTCGCGGGCCAATTCGGCCTTGCCGAGAGCGTGCTACAAGGCCTCGGTTACGGCAGCGGACGGCTCCATGTGCTGGTGGAAGCCGATCCGGATGTAGTCGAGGCTGCGCTCTATGGTTTGCCGGATGTCGCGGCGATTTCCAGCGGCCGTTTCCTGCCGCTCGGCGAAAAGCGTGGCCTGACGCGGCTTGCCCTGGCGCACCTGCACGTGAGCGCGCCGGAGCCGCGCGACATCCTGCCATTGCCGCCGGGCGCGCCGTTCGGTGCCATACAAATTAAGGCCGACGGCTGCACGTTGTGCCTCGCCTGCGTCGGCGCCTGCCCGACCGGCGCCCTGCTCGACAATCCGGATCTGCCGCAGCTGCGCTTCCAGGAAGACGCCTGCGTCCAGTGCGGCTTGTGCAAAGCCACTTGCCCCGAGAAAGTCGTCAGCCTGACGCCGCGGCTCAACTTCACCGGCGCCGGAGCCAGCGCTGTCGTGCTCAAGGAAGAGCCGCCGTTCAATTGCATCAATTGCGGCAAGCCGTTCGGCACGCGCAGCTCGATCGAACGCATCATCGCTCAGCTTGCGGGCAAGCATTCGATGTTCCGCGACGAGCAGCGCACGCGGCTCATCCAAATGTGCGAAGACTGCCGCGTCATCGTGCAGATCAAAGATCGCTCCGGCGATCCGTTTGCGAGCAAGCCGCGGCCAAAGCCGCGCACGACCGACGATTATCTGCGCGAGCGCGGTGAAGACAACAACTAGCCGTTCAGCGCATGCCGTTGGTCTGCGCCGCGCACGATGACGCGACATTGTCGAGAAAGCGGCGCGCAGCGTCAGGCGGCAATATGCCTTGATCGCGCGCTTTTTCGATCGCGGCGGTTTGCTGCCGAATGCAGGCGGCGAAGGCGGGATCTTCGCGGTTGTCGAGATAGATCAGCCACGCGATGAGACCCAGCGCGATCGCCGCGATCACCGCGGCGACCGTCCGTGCGGCGGGCCCGTCGAGACACGAAACGCCCGAACGCATGGCGCGCCTCAGATCTCGCGCGCCAGCGGCAGATTGCGCAGCAGATTTTGGGGCTTCAGACGCACCCGATGATTGGCGTCCATCGCCAGGCCGAGGTAAACCGGCTTGCCGGCGACGTCGGACCGCATGTCCGCCGGCTCGGCGAAACGGGCGCGGAACAGCGCCACCAGCTGCCGAAGCCGGGCTTCATCAACGCTTTCGCCGCGATAAAGCGCATTGAGAATGGCCGAGGACTCACTGTCGAGCCCGATATGCCACGACCAGCGCTCGTCCTGGATTTGCTGCATCGGCTCAATGTGCAGCGTCACGCCGAGGAAATGACGGACCCAGCGTTCGAGCACGCGGCACAGCGCATCGAGCCCGGCGCCGGTAAACGAAAGATCGAGCACGGTATCGAAACGATCGCTGCGCTCCCAATACAGCGCAGCGTTTTCGGCCGATAGCACGTCGAGCGTTACGGTCTGGGCCGGTGCGATGCTGTCCATCAACGGCAACGACCGCGCGCCCGCGTGCGCGGCGACCTCGACTGTTTCGTCGTCGGCGAGCAGCACGGCACCTTCGATCAGCGTCACCTTCTGGGTGCGAAACAGCAATTCTGCCGTGCGCAGAGCGAACGGATCATCGCAGTCGGCGAGAATGTTGCGCAGCAGCGCATGCACCAGATGATCGAGCATCAGCGCCGGCAGACTGACGGCTTTCCCATCGAACAGGGAGAGATAGGTCCGCTCAAGCGTGCCGCCGGCGAGCAAGCGATCACGCAGCGCGAGGAAGACCCGGTAGTTGTCGCGCACGTCGGCGTCGGCAATGCCGGCAAGATCACCGGTACTCACCGCCGCGCGCGGCGCGGCCCATAGCTTGTCGTGCAAAGCACATTCGCCAGCCACCGCCTCGGCGGCTGGCCGCAACTCCGGCCGTCCGAGATAGGCACGGAGGAAATCGTCGGTGACTGCGAGATGCCCCGCCCCGTCGCGGCGCAGGCAATGATAACCTGAGCTCAGCCAAAAATCGCGCGGCGCTGCGGCAGCGGCTTCAGCCATGGACGGCCGCACTTGCAAGGGCAACCTCCAGCGACAACGTGCACTCGCATCCGTTTTGGCGAACGCGCAGATCGCCGGCTTCGTCGAGTCCGAGCGGCGTCGCAACGCCTTCGGGCAGCGCGATCGTCGGCGCGAGCGGCGTAAATGCGCGCCGCGACCATTCGGCGGCTATTGTCGCCAGCCCATCGCGATCCCAACGATTGAGCCACGCAAGGAAATGGCGGCTAAAGCCTTCGATCTGCGCCACAGCCGAGAAGCCTTCGAAGCCTTCCTCCGCTAAACAGGTACGGGTCGGCTTGTGGCCGGGTTCGCCGGCGCCGGCGCCGACTGCCAGATCGAAACCGAGCACCGCCCATGCTGGAACGGCTTCAGCGGCACTGCTCGCCAGGGCGAGCGACAGGCCGCCGACCACGCCTCCGTCGACCAGGATATCGCCGGGCCAGCCGAATCCGATCGGCGACGGCGGCGGGGCGAATGCGCCGAGTGCGTCGGCGAAAGCCAGCGCCGCAATGTAGATCACCGGCATAGTCTCGCGCTGCGGTCGATCCGGCTTCAGCGTCAGGGCGAATTCCAGCCGTTCGGCGCGATCGACCCAGAAAATGACGCCTTCGTCCTCGCCCGCTTTCGCCGCGGCGCACGCTTCGGCAAACGCAGACCGCCCAGGGGCGAGGCGGACAACGCGATACGGCGGCGGCAGCGTGAACCCGGTCATGCCTGCTAACGATTGTAGCCCTGCCCTTTGCGCCCGCAAATCGGCAATGGAACCGGGGGCGCCATCACATTTCATTAACGGTCGTCGCCATACGCTGAACCCGGCCGGTCATTTTTGAAAGCCGGCGCGCGGGCAAGGCGCAGCGCCGCCGCCGCAGCTACGGGGGACACATGATCGTCAATTGGATCTATGGCGTGCCGACCTGGGAGATGGCCTCGGTCGTCATCTTGCTCGTGGTCGGACTGTCGATTCTCGGTCTCGTCGTCACCAACCGCTTCCTGCATCTCGAATTGCGCCGCAAGCACAACGAGTTCACCGGTTTCAATTCGGCCCTGATCGGTGTCGTCTTCGCCGTGCTGCTCGCCTTCATTGCCGTCTCGGCGTGGGAATCGTTCGGCAAGGCCGGTGACACCGCGGCAATCGAAGCCTCGCTGACCGGCGATCTCTATCGCGATTCCGCGGCAATGCCCGAACCGATCAAGAGCGAATTGATCGGCGATCTGGCGGATTACATCGACATCGTGCTTACTCAGGAATGGCCGGCGATGGCGATCGGCGCGCCGGTCAGCAACGACGGCTGGGTGCCGCTCGCCAAATTCCACCGCGCGCTCGGCAGCGTCGAAACCGTCAACGCCATACAGGTAGCGATGGTTTCGGAAATGCTGCGCCGCCTCAACTCGCTCTACGACGCGCGGCAGGACCGCATCCTGGCGGCGCAAGACCATATCGAGCCGGCGGTGTGGTGGGTCGTCATCCTCGGCGCCGCGATTGTCATCAGCCTGACATATCTCTTCGGCATGGAGAGCTTCGCCATGCACCTGGCGATGACGGGCGCCGTCGCGGCGTCACTGGCCCTGGTGATCGTCCTCATCGTCGCGTTCGATTATCCGTTCCGCGGCGAAGTCCAGGTTGCGCCCGACGGCTTCCGCAACGTCCAGCACATCATGGAAATGGCCGGCGTCAAATTCGCCCACGACGCCGACCGATAGGGGCGTTCAGTCGTCGCATCGCGGTCGCGCGCTGTTCAGATGCGGCGCAAATCGTGCGCTTCTCCTCGGCCATTGGAACCGGCATGCACGCAGCGTAGTTGTAAAGCTGCGGTCGGCCACCCTGACAGCAAGCTGACGGCACGCCGTTTTGTGTCTTGAAATCGTGCCAAAAAATCGCCGCAGTGCGGCGTCGTCATATAATCTCGGAGCCATCAAAAATCGCAAACGCCAAACCGGGAGTATCCATGATTCCACGAATGCCGTTATTGATCGCAGCGACTGCCCTTGTGATCGCAGTGCCGCTGGCGCACGCCTCAGAGCCGGCCAGCGTCAAGGTCACGCTCACAGACCAGGCCGGCAAGGACATGCGCATGATCTTGAGCACGGACAAGGTCAAGGCCGGCACGGTCGAGTTCGAAGTCACCAATGCCTCGACCGACCAGATGCACGAGTTTCTAATCGCGCCGTGGAAGGGCTCGATTGCCAAGCTTCCTTATGATGCCAAGAACAACGCGGTCGCCGAGGACAAGCTGGCGCAACTTCAAGGCGTCGAGGACATGCCGGCGGGCGCGAAGGCAACCCTTCGTCTGGTGCTGACGCCCGGCGAATACGTGGTGTTCTGCAATCAGGCGGGCCATTACAAAATGGGCATGGAGGCGCGCTTCACCGTTACCAGGTGATGGCTGCCTGCATAGGAATTTCTGATATATAAGGCTACCGGGGTTGGCGGTCGCGGTATCGGCCGCCAACCGATCAAAGCGCGTAGCGGCACGTTTGCCGTAATCTATTCGTGGGGGGACGCCATGAATACGCTTTCCACGGCAAGCAAGGTGCCGGGGATTACCGTCGGGTTCTGGATCATCTATGTCGCCGCGACGACGCTAGGTGAGACCGGCGGCGACGCCGTGAGCGACACGCTCGACTGGGGCTATCTAGGCGGTACCGCCTTTTTCCTGGCCGTTTTTATCATTTTGGCCGTTGCGCAGATTCGCGCTGACAAGCTCCACCCGCCGCTTTACTGGGCGACCATCGTCGCCTCGACCATGTTCGGCACCACCATGGCCGATTTCGCCGACCGCTCGCTCGGCATCGGCTATGCCGGCGGCTCGACGCTGTTGTTCGCGTGTGTGCTGGTCGTGCTCGCCATCTGGTACCGCGCGCAAGGCACGATCACGCCAGTATCGGTGACCACGCCCAAGGCAGAAATCTTCTTCTGGATCGCGATCACCTTCTCGCAGACGCTCGGCACGGCGCTCGGTGATTGGGTCTCCGACGGATTCGACCTGGGCTCGGCGACTGGCGCGTTGGTTTTCGCCGCCGGGCTGGCGGTGGTCGCGGCGCTCTATTTCTGGACGACCGTATCGCGCGTATTACTGTTCTGGGCGGCGCTCATCCTGGCGCGCCCGCTCGGCGCAACACTGGGCGATTTCCTCGACCAGCCGCACGATCAGGGTGGATTGGGGCTCAGCCGCTTTCTCGCCTCGGCGATCATAATCGGCTTCATCGTCGCGTGCCTGTTCGTGCTGCCGCAATCCGCAGCACGGCAGCCGGAACGCTCGGCATCGTAACCAGCGAGCGGCGCGTCGCCGCGCCTGCCGTTAGTCGGCGGCTTCGCCGCTTCCCTCCGGCTCTTCGGCGACACGCCGCCAGCCATAGAGTGCGGCGCGTTCGTGCTCTTCCTGCGTCAGTCGCAAACGAACGCGCATCAGGTCCTTCCAGCTCAGATAGCCGACGAGCTTCGCGTCGTGTCGCGACACCACCGGCAGATGCGCAACGTTCGAATTGGTCATGCGTTCGATCACGCCCTCGAGATATTCGTCGGGATAAGCCAGCGGCACCTTGACGCGGTCGAGCATTGTTCGCAGCGTCGCCCGGCGATGCTTGCCGGCGCGCCGCCAGCCGATCACCGCCGGCGGATCGATGATGCCGAGCACGCGACCTTCGTCATCGACGACCGGGAAGCTCGGATGCTTGGTAGCAGGATCGGCGAGAAACGCCGCCGCTTGGTGCAGAGTCATGGTCTCGTGCAGGGTCTGCACGTGTCGCGTCATGACCTCCTTGACCTTGGTCAGCGCGAACGGATCGACGCGATATTCGCGCAGCAGATGATGGCCGCGGCGGGCAATCTTCTCGGTGAGGATCGAGCGGCGCAGCAGCAGCACAGTGACGACATGAGCGGTGATGCAGGCAGCCGCCAGCGGAAGCAGGACGTGCGTGTTGCCGGTGACTTCAACCGCAAAGAATATCGCCGTGAGCGGCGACCGCATCGTGCCGCCGAGGATCGCCGCCATCGCCAGCAGCGGCCAAAAACCGGGACTCGCAGCCGGCAGGAATTGCCCGAGCACGGCGCCCATGCCGCCGCCGATGATCAGCAGCGGCGCAAGCACGCCGCCGGACGTTCCTGAACCGAGTGCCACAGACCAGATCACTGCCTTGACGGCCGCCAGCGACAAGCCAGCGACCGGCGGCATGTCGCCGCGCAGCATCTGAGCGATGCTGTCGTAGCCGACACCCAGTGCGCTGGGCTCGATCAGTCCGCCGACGCCGACGACGACGCCGCCCAGGATCGGCCACCACATCCAATGGAACGGCAATTTGAGGAACAGGTCCTCGCAGGCATAAACCATCTGCGTCAGCAGGCCGGAGAGAAGGCCGGCGAGGATGCCGACGAGCAGCCAACAGAGCAGCGCCGTCAGCGTGATGCTCATGCCGCCGTGGAACGGGAACAGCGGCAGCGCCAAATGCGTCCAAGTCCGTTCAATCGCCGCGGTAATCGCGGCCGTGGCGACTGGAACAAAGCTCCGCGGCGTCCATTCGAACAGCAGCAGTTCGACCGCCAGCATGATCGCAGCGATCGGCGTGCCGAAAACCGTCGTCATACCGGCAGCGGCGCCCGCAACGAGCAGCGTCTTGCGCTCGCTGTCGCTGACCGGGAGCACCTGCCCGATCAGCGAGCCGACCGCGCCGCCCGTCATGATGATCGGCCCTTCGGCGCCGAACGGTCCGCCGGTGCCAATGGCGATCGCCGACGACAGCGGCTTGAGGATGGCCACCTTGACGTCGAGCCGGCCGCGGCCGAGCAGGATCGCCTCAATCGCCTCGGGAATGCCATGGCCGCGGATTTTTTCGCTGCCGAAGCGTGCAATCAAACCGACGATCAGCGACCCGATCACCGGCACCGCGACCGCCGCAATGCCGAGATGCGACTGGCTGAACGGCAGGTCCGCAAGAGTAAACCGGCCGAAATAGGCCAGGTTCGTGACTAGCCGGATGAGGTCAAGCAGCACCACGCCGGCGACCACGCCGGCAGAGCCGACGACGATCGCGATCGCTGAAATCACCAGCACGCGTGGCTTGGTGGTGAAGTCGCCTAGATGCTTGGCGCCTTCGGCGACAATGGTACGCAGCTGATCGCCGACGTTCGAAGCTGTTGTTTTTTTCACCCGGGGCTTCCGACACGGCAGACCGATTCCATGGACGAATAATATATCGCGACGCGATATATAAATTGCAAGCCGTGGACAACGCTGCTTTGCCAGCGCGGCCGGCGCGCAGCAATTCCTCGCCCAGCGACCGCGTGCTGACCGGATCGGATGAGCTCATGTCGACGATACCGCAGCCCGGCCGCAGGTGCGGCCGCATCGCCTGGATGACGTCGCGCACGATCTTGCCGTCGGGCAGGATGGTGATGATCAATTCGGCCGTTGCAACCGACGCCGCCAGAGTCTCCGCAACCGTGCCGCCGGCAGCGGCGAAGCGCTGCCGCGCCGACGCAGAGGCGTCGTGGCCGGTCACGCGATAGCCGGCGCGGACCAAACACGCGCCCATCGGCACACCCATATTGTATTGCCGAGGCCGATCAGCGCGATCCGCTCCGGCGGAGCGATTGCTGGTTTCGTCACCATCCCTCGTCTCCCGCGATTAATCGCGGCCGAGCCATTCGTGGAACGCCCACAAGCCGACCAGCAGCAGGCCGCCGATCACCGGCACCGAAATCGCCACCGCCAGCGGCTCGTCGACGGCGTAGCCGAGCACCGCCGCGCCGTGCGCGATATCGCCGACCAGGCCTGCACCGTAATACGTGATCGCCGCGATCGAGAAGAATTCCACCGTCTGCTGCAGCCGCAACTGCAGGCGCGCGCGGCGGTTCATCGACAACAGCAGGTCACGGTTCTGCGCCGCCAGCGTGACGTCGATGCGCGTGCGCAGCATGTCGCTGGCGCGGACGACGCGCTCGGACAGGGACTCAAGCCGTCGCTCCATCGTCTCGCAGGTGCGCATCGCCGGCGATAACCGGCGCTCCATGAATTCGCCGACCGTTTGGCGGCCTTCGATGCGGCGCTCGCGCAATTCCTCGATGCGCTTCTGGACCAGTGCGTAATAGGCGCGTGCGGCTCCGAAGCGATACGGCGTGTGTGCGCCGATTGTCGCCAGCTCGGCCGCCAGCCCCAACAGCCGCGTCAGCAGCGCCTGTTCGTCCTCGAGCGCTTCGGCGCCGGTGGTGGCTTCGGCGATACCGGTGAGATTGCGCTCGATCGCAGTGACCGACGGACTGATCTCGCGCGCCAACGGCAACGCCAGGAGCGCCATCATCGTGTAAGTCTCGATTTCAAGCAGCCGCTGCACCAACCGTCCCGCCTGGCGCGGCGAAGTCATCGTGCCGCTGTGGGCGATCATGCGCACGAAATGATCGCGGTCGGGCCGCAGGTCGGTCCATAGCTGTGCCAGGCCGCCAGCGGCAAAGCCGCCGACGATGTTGCCGCCTTCAAATAACTCGGCGATCGCGGCCGGCGCTGGCGGCTCGCCAGCGATCAGCGCCAGCTGCACGGCCGCCACTACCTGGCCGGGCAGGCCGGCGATCCAATCGTGCGGCAGCGCTAGCGCAGCCGCCGGTGGAAACAACGCGTTGCCCTGCCACGGCAGCACGAAGGTATAGGTCGCGAATTCCGCGTGCCGCTCCCAGGTCAGGGCGAAGCCTTCGCATTCGAGCTGGACGTGCGACGCGCCGGCCGGCGGCGCTGGCGCGCGATGGGCGGCGCAAAGTTGCGATATGGCGGCGCGCTCGACGGCGCTATCGCCGCCGGTGAGCGCCAGGTGGACGATTCGCGCCGGGGCCGCGACGACGCCATAGGGCCGCGCGTGCAGCTCCCGGGCTAACGCGTCGAACTGCGGATGAAGCGCGGGGCCGCCGACGAAGGCGGCCCCGGAGGATTGGGAGGGCTCTTGGCTCATCGGCCGGCAGCATAGCGCAAACTACGCGCGGTCGAGTGCCTGACGGATAGCGCGGGCGAGCTCGTCCGGCCGGTAAGGTTTCTGTAGCAGGCTGAAATCGGCGGCGCCGGTCTGCGGCTCGCTGACGGCATAGCCCGAGGTCAGCAGCACCTTGAGGCCCGGCTTGAGGCTCCGTGCGCGCCGCGCCAACTCGTCGCCGAGCATGCCTTGCGGCATCGAATAATCGCTGAACAGCAAATCGATCCGCGGCTCGCGCTCGGCCAACGCCAGCGCCGCCGGCGCATTGTCAGCGGTCAGCACGCGATAGCCGAGCGACCGCAGACTGTCCGCTACCATCTCACGCAGCTCGGCATCGTCTTCTACCACCAGCACGGTTTCCGCCTTGGCGGCGGCCGTCCGCGCCAGCGTTTCGGCGCGCTCGTTGGGCACGTCGTCGGCGCGCGGCAGATAGAGCCGCACGGTTGTGCCGACGCCAGGCTCGGAGCTGAGCTCGATATGGCCGCCCGACTGCTTGACGAAACCGTAGACCTGCGACAGGCCGAGGCCGCTGCCTCTGCCGACTTCCTTGGTGGTGTAGAACGGCTCGAAGGCGCGTTCGAGCACGTCGGGCGCCATGCCGGAGCCGGTGTCGTTCACCGTCACGCGCACATAGCGGCCGGGCGCGACGCCGATACCGGAACCGGTACCGAGCGTCACCGAATCGGTTTCGATCGACACCCGCCCGCCATCTTCGGGCATGGCGTCGCGCGCGTTGACCACGAGGTTGAGCAGCGCCGCCTGGAACTGCGCCGGATCGACGCGGCAGGGATCGACCGTCGGACTGAGCAGGAACTGGATCTGCACGCGGTCGCCGGCGGCGCCGCGCAGCAGGTCGCCGAACTCCTTGATGACGCGATTGAGATTGACGGTTTCCGGCCGCAGCGACTGGCGGCGGGCGAAGGACAGCAGCGACTGCGTCAGACGGGCGCCGCGTTCGGCGCCGCGCGTCGCCGCCTGGATCAGACGACGTGCCGGTTCGGCGGTGACCAGCCGTTGCAGCTGCTCGAGGCTGCCGAGGATTACGGTCAGCAGATTGTTGAAATCGTGCGCCACGCCGCCGGTGAGCTGGCCGATGGCTTCCATTTTCTGCGCCTGACGATACTGCTCCTCGACCTCGGCGCGGCGGTCGACTTCGGCTGCGGCCTGGCGCGTGCGGTGGAGCGCGATCATCGTCGCGGCAATGAGCGACAGAGTCACCGGAATGCCGTAGATCAGATGGCTGCCCATCAATCGCGCCCAGGCGCCGACAATATTGGCGCGATCCATGCCGGCGACGATGTAGATCGGAAAATCGCCGACCCGTTCATAAGCGTACATGCGTTCAGTACCGTCGGCGGCGGAGCCGCCGATGAAGCTACCGAACACCGGGCCGCCCTGGATCGCCTGCATCAGCGGCGTGGCGGCGGCGAACTTGACCGATCCGCCGGCTGGCGGATCGCGCGCCAGCAGCACGCCGTCGTCGCGCATCAGGCTGGTGCCGGAATCACGCTCCTCGGCCAGCGCGGCGTAGAACTTCGAGAAGTACGCCGGGTTCATGACGATCTCAATCAGGCCGCCGGGTGCCGTGCGATCCGGCTTTGGACGGGCGACGATGAATTCGAACTGGCCGTCGAGCGTGTCGCGCGCAACGGACGAGATCAGCAACGCATCGCTGTTGGCGCGGTTGACGCGAAAATCGGGTGGCGGCTCGGCGGCCATTCCGAGCGCTGGAAACCGCGCATCGGTCGCGGCGATGCGGCCGTCCGGCGCGATCATCCGTACTTCCGTCGCTTGCGGCAGGCTTGCCTTGATCTGCTTGAGAAACTCGTGGAGCTCGGCCGACTGGGCGATCTGCTCCCAGGTCATCGTCGCGGTGTGGTCGGCAATGCGGTCGGCGGCGAAGGCGTCGGTTTGGAAGACGGTCTGCGCCTGCTGCGCGGCGACATCCGCCAGACGGCGGATGTTCACCTGAGCATCGGCGAAGGTGCCGCGGTAATTGAGCCAAGCGGCGCCGCAGAACAGCAGAACCGGCGTAGCGATCGCCGCCGCCAGCAGCAATTGCAATGGCCGAATGGCGTCCCGGGCGGACGATTCAGCGCGCTGAGCCAACCGCTGCCTCCCTAGCCGGAATATTACCCGGCGCGCCACAAAAGAAAAATGGGCCGCGCATTGCGGCGCGGCCCAAGTTCAGGGAGGAAAAGCCCGAAGGACTTGCGGCGGGACCGGAATCCCAAACCGCACGGTGGTTATACGGCACAAATTCTCAACAAATTATTAAGTCGCGGTCCCGCCTTAACTTTGTATGGTTAATTAGACACCGATAGCGTCGAAATAGTCGCCGATCGACCGCGTCAGCGCGCGCGCCACTTCGATCCGGTACGGCGCACGGCGCAGATCGAGCTCTTCGGTGCGGTTCGACAGGCAGCCGATTTCGACCAGCGCGGACGGAATGTCCGGCGCCTTGAGCACGGCGAAGCCGGCGGAACGATGACTGTTGGTCAGCATCACCACGTGGCGGCCGAGCTCGTTAACCACGTCCTGCGCGAAGCGGATGGAAAGATTGTTGGTCTGGCGACGCGCCAAGTCTATGAGGATGCCGTTGACCTGCGGATCATGGGTATCGAGCTTGACGCCGCCAACCAGATCGGCGCGGTTCTCGCTGGCGGCGAGCAGCGCCGCCTCGCGGTCGGACGCCTGCTCCGACAGGGTGTATACCGAGGCGCCACGCGCCGCACGATCCGGTAGCGCGTCCGCATGCACCGACAGGAACAGGTCGGCGCCGGCGGCGCGCGCACGCGCGACACGGCCTTCGAGCGAGATGAATTCGTCGTCGCGGCGCGTCAGCTGCACGCGATAGCGGCGCGTCGCCTGGAGCTGATGCGCCAGTTCGATGACGGTCGGCAGCGCGATGTTCTTTTCATAAGTGCCGACGACGCCGATCGCACCCGGATCGATACCGCCATGGCCGGCATCGAGCACGATCAGTGGCAGGCCGGGCCGGGCAGCCGTGGCCGCGAGTGCACGCTGCACAGGCACGGCGCCGGCACCGGCGACAAGGGCGGCGACGAGCTGGTTGAACCGGCGGCGATCGATGGTAACGCGCGACAAGGCCGAATCCCTTCGCTAAGCGGCGATTCCCATAGGGGTGTTCAAGCACTTGGCGGTGAAAATTAGGTTAAAGCTTAGGAAATGTCCATATCCATCTGAATAGATGGAGAATTTTTAATTTCTAGGCGCGGACATCCACGACCAGGCGGCCACGCACGCCACCTTTAAGAATTGTCGCCGCAAGGCTCGGTAGATCGCCGAGCCGCACGGTTTCCGTCATGGCGTCGAGCTTGGCGAGCGGCAGGTCGCGCGCCAGCCGCGCCCAGGCGGCCTGGCGCTGTGGCAACGGACACATCACCGAATCGATACCGATCAGGCGGACGCCACGCAGCAGAAACGGAATGACCGTCGCCGGCAAATCGCTGCCGCCGGCGAGGCCGCACGACGCCGCGGCGGCGCGGTATTTGAGCTGGGTCAGCACCGTCGCCAGCGTCGTGCTGCCGACGCTGTCGATGGCGCCGGCCCAACGCTCGCTGTCGAGCGAGCGCGCCGGTGGCTTGGCGAGTTCGGCGCGGTCGATCAGCACGCTCGCGCCGAGCGATTTGAGATAGTCGTGCGTCGCCGGCCGCCCAGTGGAGGCGGCAATCTGATGGCCGAGCTTGGCGAGGATCGCGACCGCGACGCTGCCGAGTCCGCCGGCGGCGCCGGTTACCAGCACTTCGCCTGCGCCCGGCTTCAGGCCGTTGTCCTCGAGCGCCATCACCGCCAGCATCGCGGTGAAGCCGGCGGTGCCGATCGCCATTGCCTGTTTGGTGCTAAGGCCGGCCGGCAGGCCCACGAGCTGGCTCGCTTTGACGCGCGCCTTCTGGGCGTAGCCGCCCCAACTGTTTTCGCCGACGCGCCAGCCGGTGAGCACGACCTTGTCGCCGGGCTTCCACTCCGGCGAGGTCGAGCTTTCGACCGTGCCGGCAAAATCGACGCCGGGCACGTGTGGATATTTGCGCACCAGCTTGCCGATCCCTCGCAGGATCATGCCGTCCTTGTAGTTGAGCGTCGAATAGTCGACCGCGACGGTAACTTCGCCCGGCGGCAGATCGCTCTCGGGCAGCGAGGCGACACGCGCCAACACCTTGCCGGCGCTCTCCTCCAGCAGCAACGCGGTGAAATTGCTCATCGCAGGCGTTCGAGGATGCTGACGTAGTTGGCGACGGCAGCGCCGCCCATGTTGAAGATGCCGGCGAGCTTCACGTTCGGCAGCTGGATATCGCCCGCCGTGCCGGTGAGCTGCATGCTTTGGAGGACGTGCATTGATACGCCAGTGGCGCCGATTGGATGACCCTTGGCCTTGAGCCCGCCCGAGGCATTGATCGGCAGCTTGCCGGTCTTCTCGGCAGTGCCCGCTTCGACGACGCGCTCGCCCTCGCCTTTCTTCGCCATGCCCATCGCCTCGTAGATCAAAAGTTCGGCGATGGTGAAGCAGTCATGCACTTCGGCGCACGAGAGGTCGTCGAGCGTCACGCCGGCATGGTCGAAGGCGCGCTGCCAGGCGACCGCGGCGCCCTCGTACGCGGTGATGTCGCGCTTCGACATCGGCAGGAAATCGTTGACGTGCTCGGCGGCCCGGAACACGACGGCTTTCTTCGAGGCGAGCGCGGTGTCGATATCGGTCAGCACGAGTGCAGCGGCGCCGTCCGAAACCAGCGAGCAATCGGTGCGTCGCAGCGGACCGGCGACGATGGGATTCTTGTCCGACACGGTGCGGCAGAAATCGTAACCCAGATCCTTTCGGATCTGGGCCAGCGGATTGGCGGCACCGTTCTTGTGGTTCTTGGCGGCGATCCTGGCGAGCGCGTCGGACTTGTCGCCGTAGCGCTGGAAATACATCTGCGCGATGCGACCGAAGACGCCGGCAAAGCCGCCTTCGATCTCGCCTTCCTCCTTGAGATAGGCCGCACGGATCAGGATGTCGCCGACCTGCAGGCCGGTGATCTCGCTCATCTTCTCGACGCCGATGATCAGAACGCGGCGTGCGCGCTTGGCGGCGATGGCGTTAAGGCCCTGATGGATCGCCGCGCTGCCCGTTGCGCACGCATTCTCGACACGCGTCGCCGGCTTGAAACGTAAGCTCGGGTCGATCTGCAAGGTCAGCGACGAGGGGAATTCCTGGCGCACGAAGCCGCCGTTGAAGGTGCCGATGAAGATCTCGTCGATGTCGGACGGCGCCAGGCCGGCGTCCTTGATCGCGTCGGCCGAGGTTTTGACAATCAGGCTTTCGATGTCCTCGCCTTCGAGCTTGCCGAAGCGCGAATGGGCCCAGCCGATGATGGCGGCGGTCATGGCTTCTCCTTGGCTTGCTTCCTTAGGATATACTGACGGCGCGAGCGGGGAACAAGCACATGGCACGCGATAGCCTGACGCTGCGGCGTCCGGACGACTGGCATCTGCATCT
This sequence comes from Allostellaceae bacterium, assembly GCA_035632395.1. Classification (GTDB taxonomy): domain Bacteria; phylum Pseudomonadota; class Alphaproteobacteria; order ATCC43930; family CGMCC-115725; genus REEB95. The sequence goes on along the minus strand of DASQGX010000149.1, from coordinate 6,081 downwards.
GCGCGACGGCGCGATGATGAAGGCGGTGCTACCGTTTACCGCGCGCGTCTTCGGCCGCGCCATCGTCATGCCCAATCTGGTGCCGCCGGTGACCGGCGTTTCCGCCGCCGAGGCATACCGGAAACGCATCCTCAAGGCGCTGCCCAGGGGCACCAAGTTCACGCCGCTGATGACCGCCTATCTCACCGACGCGACGGCGCCGGACGAGATCGAGCGCGGATTCAAAGGCGGCGTATGGGTCGCAGCGAAGCTATATCCCGCGAACGCGACGACCAACTCGGCGCGCGGCCTCACCGACATCGCGTGCATCGAGAAGGTGCTCGAGCGCATGGCGCGGATCGGCATGCCGCTTTTAGTGCACGGCGAAGTCACTGATCCGGCGGTGGATGTGTTCGACCGCGAGGCGGTGTTCATCGAGCGCATCCTGGCGCCGCTGACACGGCGGCTGCCGGAGCTCAAGATCGTGTTCGAGCACGCGACAACGCAAAACGCGATCGACTTCGTGCGCGCGCAGGGGCCCAACCTCGCCGCGACGATCACGCCGCATCATCTGGTCATCAGCCGCAATGCGCTGTTCCAGGGCGGCTTGAGGCCGCACATGTATTGCCTGCCGGTGGCGAAACGCGAGGCACACCGATTGGCGCTGCGCCGCGCCGCGACATCGGGCGATCCGAAATTTTTCCTCGGCACCGACAGCGCGCCGCATCCGATCGCCGACAAGGAGAAGGATTGTGGCTGCGCCGGCATCTTCTGCGCGCCCGCCGCGCTCGAAACCTATGGGCGCGTGTTCGACGAAGAAAGCGCGCTCGACAAGCTCGAAGCCTTCGCCTCGCTCAACGGCCCGCGCTTCTATGGCCTTTCGCCGAACGAGACGCGCATGACCCTGCGCCGCGAGAAATGGAAAGTGCCCGCGAAGGTGAAAGCGGGTAGCGCCGCGGTGAAGCCGTTTCTGGCGGGCGAGGAACTCGGCTGGAAGCTGAAGGCATAGCGGCAGCGTTTACGGAATCGCGTGCTCGATGAAGGCCTGCGGCACCGCGTTGCCCCATTGCGAGATCAGGCCGTCCTCCGCCGAGATCTGGTTCGCTGGCGACCGCGCGTTGAGCACGTCGGTGTCGGTCCAGTGCTCGTGCACGCGGCCCCAAGGATCCTCCCAATAGTCGTAGATCTGAGAGCCGAGAACGTGCCTGCCGATGCCCCAGACGTGCTTGTACTTGCCCTTCGATTTCATGTGCTCGTGGCCGAGCATGACGTCGTCGACGTCGCGGACTTCGAAAGACAGATGGTTGAGGCCAGTCTTCGGTCCGGCGATACAGAAGAAGACGTGATGGTCGACGTAGTCGTCGCCGCGGTCGAGCCGGTTGAACGAGCCGATGACGTTCGCCTTGTCGCCGGCATAGACATCGTCCGAGCACAGCAATCCTAACGTCTCGCGATACCAGGCAAGCGTCTTGCCGATATCGGTCGACATCAGCACGCCGTGGCCAATGCGCTTCACCTGCGACGGGCCGCGCGGCACGCGGCAAAGCGAACCGGCGCGGCGCAGCTTGGCCTCGCCCCAGTTCATCACGTTGTCGCGCACCGGGAGCTTGGCGGCCTTTTCGAGGCCATGGATCAGCTCGATCTGATATCCGTTTGGATCGGTCAGGCGCACGCGCCGGCCACCGCCAGGCTCGTCGATGGTCTCGATGGCCGAGGCGCCGGGCGCCTTGGCGGCGCGCTTCAGATCGTCCTCGCTCGCCACGGCGTAGGCGAAGCCCAAGAATTTCGACGGGCCGAGCTCGGTGACGTGGATGTGGTGCACCGGATCGGTGCCGCGCATGAACAGCTTGTCCTTTGTGCGCGCGACGCGGACGAAGCCGAAATCGGTGAGGAATTCCTCGGCAACGCCGAGATCGGGCGAACGCAGCCGTCCCCACAGGAAATCGGCAGCTTTGACGACCGGCATGGCGACCCCTCCCCTTGCTGGCTTCGTCTTATTGAAAAGCCTAGCGCAGATCGGCCGCGAACGGAAACGCCCAGAGTTTCACCACGGAGACACGGAGGACACGGAGAAATGGGAATCACCCATCCGTGTTCTTTGTGTCTCCGTGGTGAATGGATTTAGGCGCTGGCGCCGAGGATGGTGAAGACGTCGCCGTTGCTGGCGCGGCGCTCGATGTGCTGGCGGTGCCAGAGCGCGTAGAAGAGCAGCGTCCAGGCAGCGAAGCCGGCGCGCTTCCTGCCGGCCTCGCGGAACAGGTTTGCGACCGGGCCGGGTTCGCAGAGCTCGGCGATGCCCGGCTGGGCCGCCACCAGCGGACCGAGTTGCGCGCCGCGGCGCGCGATCCATTCGCCGACCGGCACGGTGAAGCCGCGCTTCTTCGCCATCGCCTGCGCCGCCGGCACCTTGCTTTCGACCCAGCGACGCAACAGCCACTTGCCGAGCCGTTTGCGGATCTTGAGATCGTCCGGCAGGCGGAACGCGACTTGCGCCACGGCGGGATCGAGGAACGGCGTGCGGCCTTCCACGCCGTGCGCCATCAAGCAGCGGTCGAGCTTGGTCAGCAGATCGTTCGGCAGCCAGTCGGCGCAATCAGTCGCCTGCGCCGCTTGCAGGCGTGAACGGCCGCGCGTCGCTTCCGCCAGCTCGGCCGCCTGCACGCCGTCGCGCCAGCCGGCGAGCTCGGCGCGGAGCACGCCCAGGCCGTCGAGATTGCCGCGGCCGCGCAGCAATTTGCCGCCGAGCCACCACGGCCGCATCACCGAGCGATAGCGGCCATAACCGGCGAATAGCTCATCGCCGCCCTCGCCCGACAGGATCACCTTGAGGCCGGCACCGCGCGCCGTCTCGGCCAGCTTGTAGGTCGGCAACACGGCGTAATCGGCGGCGGGATCGTCGAGCGCGCGCGCGATTGCCGGCAGCGACTGCCAGAAATCGCCTTCGCGGAATTCAACCTCGACATGCTCGGCGCCGAGCGCACGGGCGACGGCGCGCGCCGCGGCGCGTTCGTCCGCCGCCTCGGTATTCGAGAAGCCGATGGTGAAGGCCTGTACCGGACGCTCGTTGAGCCGCGCCATCATCGCCAGCACCGCCGTCGAATCAATGCCACCGGACAGGAACATGCCGTAGGGCACGTCGGCGCGCTGATGGATCATGACGCTGTCGGCAAAGGCGCGATCGAAATCGGCGAGCGCGCCGGCTTCGTCCTGCCAGCGCACGCCACCCGCGGGCAGCGCCTCGATGCGGCGGCGCTCGACGATGCGGCCGCGCGCCACGACCACGGTCTCGCCGGGCAGGACGCGATGCACACCCTGGAACATCGTCTCGCGACCGGTGGTGAACTGGATCTCGAGCAACTCGTTGCGCGCTGCCAGATTGAGCACCGGCGCGCCATCGCGCATCGGCGCGAAGCCGCCGCGGATCAGCGCTTGCGGCTCGGACGCAAACGCCAGGCCGAGCGGCGTCTCGACGTAATAGAGCGGCTTAATGCCGAACGGATCGCGCGCCAGGATCAGCCGGCCGGCGCCGGGATCGTGCAGCGCGATGGCGTACATGCCGCGCAGGTGGCGGGTGAAATCCATACCGTAGCGGCGATAGAGATGCAGCGGCACTTCGCAATCGGACGCGGTGGCGAACACCGCCGGCGGCAGATCCTGCTTGAGCTCGATGTAATTGTAGATCTCGCCGTTGGCGACCAGCGCCGCACCGGCCGGCTCGTAGAGTGGCTGGTCGCCGGTGGCGAGATCGATGATCGCAAGCCGCGTCTGCACCATGCCGACGTCGCCGGCGCGATAATGGCCGAATCCGTCCGGACCGCGATGCTGCAACGCGGCTTCCATCGCCGCGAGGCTGGCGGCCGGCGGGGCTTCGCCCGACAGAGTCATGAAGCCGGCAATGCCGCACATCAGGCGGCGACTTTCGCGAACAAGGCCCGATAGGCAGCGACGATGCGCGTCTCGGAAAATTCAGCGGCATAACGCGCGCGGCCGGCGGCGGCGAGGCTACGGCGGAGATCCGCGTCCTCCGCCATGCGATCGAGCGCGAGCGCCAAAGCTCGCGGGTCATCTGGCGGCACCAGCAGGCCGGTCTCGTCCGCGACGATCAGTTCCTTCGGACCGGCGGTTTCGCTGGCGATGACTGGCCTTTTGGCGGCCCAGGCCTCGACGATGGTGTTGCCGAGCGGCTCGTGGCGCGACGGCACAACAAGGAAGTCGCACGCCGCAAGTAAGGCCGGCACGTCGTCGCGCCAGCCGAGAAAGCGGACGCGGCTTTCGACGCCGGCTTGGCGCGCGCGGCGTTCGAGCGCAGCGCGCTCCGGTCCGTCACCGGCAAGCCACAGATGAATTCCCGCGGCGCGTGCCAGCGCCTCGAGCAGCACGTCGAAGCCCTTATTGCGGTGAAGCCGGCCGAGCGCCAGCGCCAGCGGCGCATCCGGTCGCTTCTCGGTCAGCGCCGGCGCGCCTGCCGCCGCGACCGTCGGGAAATTCGGCAAATAATGGACACGCTCGGCGCTCCAGCCGTTCGCCATGAGATAGGCCGCGATGCCGCGCGTGTTGGCGATCAGATGATCGCAGCCGCGATAATATTCCAAATCGTAGTACCCTCCGAGCCGCGCAACATGCACGAAATCGCCGCGCGGGCAAAGCGACGTCGCCCGATTCATCCAACTCAGCACGATGCGCGGCTGGTAGGTTCGGATCAGCGCGCGCAGGCCGTCGCGCGTCGCAAAATCGAACCAGCCGCCGCGGAAGGGCAATACGACGGGCGCGATGCCCGCCTCCTGCAATGCCGCGACGCGCCCCGGATACGGGCGGATGGCGACGCGCTGCTCCTGGCCGGCGCGCTGCAACGCGATCGCGAGCCGGGTGAAGAACGCCTCGGCGCCGCCGTGCTCGGCGCCGGCCATGAGCTGCACTAGCCGCGTCATCGCATCAGCCCTTCGTAGCGGATGGCGACTTCGTCCCACGACAGACCGCGCTGCTGCGCCAGCGCCGCGCCGTGCATGCGCCGCCATTCGCTATCGGCGGTCAGCAGTTTGATCGCGGCGGCGGCAAACGCAGCGTCGTCGCGCGCGATGATTCCGGTGACGCTATCCTTGACGCGTTCTGGCATCGAGCCCAGCGGCGTCACCACCGCCGGCACGCCGAGCGCCTGCGCCTCGGCGACAGCGGCGCAATAAGTTTCGTTTTCGTCGCCGCGATAGAGCATCACGCGCGCCTGCTGCAACGCTTCGGTCAGTTGTGCGCGCGGCAGCGGCGGCAGCCGCCGCACGCCCTGACCCGTCAGGCTAGCGGCGCGATCGAGCACACGTGTCATCGCATCGGCGTGGCGCGCGCCGGCAGCGCCGTAAACCGCCGGACCGGCGTGAATGCGCAGCTCGGCCTTCGGCACCGCCGAATGAATCCGCTGCACCCAAAGATCGAGCAGCCAGTCGAGACCGCGCAGCGGATTAGAGGTGAAGATCGCCACCGGCGGCGGCGGCGGCCGCGCGCTCGCATGCCGAAAGGCTTCGTCGAGGCCGTAAGGTATGACCACGGTGCGGTTCTGCGGCAGCCAGCTCGGCACCGTGCCGCCGGCGTAGTCGCCGATGGCGACGATGATCGGCCGCCAGCGCCACAGCGCACGGATGTAGCGCCACTTCTTCAAATAGCGGCCGGGATTGTGCACCCAGAAGACGCGCGTACGCGCACCAGGCACGCGGCCGATCAGCAGGTTGCCGCGATTGGCGATATAGAGGTCCGCAGTGTCGGGCATGGCACCGCCGACCGGCGCCCAGGCGACGCGGTTGTGCGTGACAGACGCGGCGCCGTTGGTGAAAGCGCGCACGCGATGACCGCGCGCCGCCAGCGCCTCGGCGAGCGAGACGAACGCCGCTTCGGCGCCGCCGAGCGGCGACGTCGCGCCGGTGCGGCCGTCGAAGACGACGCCGTCGTCGGCCATCACGATGTCGGCCATGTCACGCCGCCTCGCCTTTAAGACGCTGCAACAGGCTGCGCGCGCCCTCCTCCGCCATATCGACCGACAGCGAATCCATCATGCTGTCGGTGGTGAAGCGGTCCCAGCCCGGCTGGAAGAGCTGTAGATAAGGTGTCGCCGTCTGC
>DASQGX010000148.1:0-15619 GCA_035632395.1 Allostellaceae bacterium | reverse complement strand
CACCGCCCAGTTCCAGCCGCGCAGATGCAGCGGCGGCAGCAGCGTCACGCTGTCGCCGAGCAACGACACGGCATTGGTCGCCTGGCTCAATGCAAACAATGCGGCCGCCGCCAGTACCAATCCGGCGACGCCGCCGATGAGGGCGAGGCGCAGCGCCTGACGCTCGAATTGGCGCGCGACATAGGAATCGTGCGCGCCCATCAGGTGCAAGAGCTCGATGATGTCGCGGTGGACGGCGAGCCCGGTGCGCGTCGCGAACGCCACGCTCATCACCGCGACGCCGCCGATGAGCACCAAAATGACGATGGCGGTGATCTCGGCCGAACGCGCGAAGCGCGCCAGACTGTCAAGCCACAGCTGATGATCGTCGAGCGTCGTGCCCGGCGCCGCCGCCGCGAGCTTCGCGCGCAGCGCGGCGAGGTCAGCATGGCCGTTGGAAGCAAGCCGCACGTCGATCAGGCGCGGCAGCTCAAGATCGGCCGGCGACAGCGCCGTACCGAGCCACGGCTCGACCAGCTTGGCCGTCGCGGCGCGGTCGATCGGCGTCGCGCTCTGGATGCCGGGCGCGGCGTGCAGCACCGCCAGCGCCGCGTCCAGGCTCTTGTCGCCGGCGCCGGTTGCCGCCGGCAGCTCCACCGTGAGGGTTCCGGTCAGGCTCTGGTCCCAGCGCGCCAGCGTCCGCTCCAGGTCCATCACCGCCGCCAGCGCCAGGCCGGCGAGGAACACCATCAGCAGCGTCAGCGCCGGCAGGAAGCGGCTGCCGCCGTCGCGGCCGAAGGGAATGGCGAGACCGGGCGCGCTCACGACGCCACCCGCGCCGCCGCGGCGGGTTCCAATTCGCCATCTTCGAGATGCAGCACTGGCCGGTTGAACTGCCGCGCCAGCGCCGCGTTATGAGTCGCAATGATCAGCGTCGTGCCGAGCTTGTTGAGCTCCTCGAACAGCCGCATGAGGCGCAGCGCCATGGCGTCGTCGACGTTGCCGGTCGGCTCGTCGGCCACCAGCAGCTTGGGCCGCGCCACCACGGCGCGGGCGATGGCGACGCGCTGCTGCTGGCCGCCCGACAACGTCGGCGGCTTGGCGTCAAGCTTGTCGGCCAATCCGACCCACTCGAGTATTTCGCGCACGTTGTCGCGGAGCTTCGCCTCGGCGACACCGGCAACGCGCAGCGGCAGCGCCACGTTGTCGAAGGCCGACAGGTGCGGAATCAGGCGGAAATCCTGGAACACGATGCCGATCTTGCGCCTGAGCGGCGCCAGCGCCGCGCGCGTCACCCGCGTCAAATCCTCGCCGAACAGCGACACCAGGCCGCGCGACGGCCGCTCGGCAAGCGCGATCAGGCGCAGCAGGCTGGTCTTGCCCGCACCCGACGGACCGGTGAGGAAATGGAACGAGCCGGCATCGAGTCGCAACGTGATGTCGCGCAGCACCTCGGGCCCGGTGCCATAGCGCATGCCGACATTCTCGAACCGCACCATCGCTGCAAGATGGCATGCACCGGCGGCGGCGGTAAAGATGGCCCGCCGTCGCGCGGACGCGCTTCCGTGGCGCGGCGCGGGCAGAGTATAAGGAGCGGCGATGATCGTCACCTGTCCCACCTGTTCGACGCGTTATCTCGTCGAGACGCAGAAGCTCGGCGCGCAGGGCCGCATGGTCCGCTGTGGCAGCTGCAGCCACACCTGGTATCAGGCGCCGCCCGAGGATTTGGCGCCGCGTGTCGAGCTCACCGGCCCGCCGCCCGAGCCGCTGCCGGGCGTCGTCGAGCGCGGCGGCCTGCCGGCGATTCGACGCAAGCGCCGGCGCTGGGGCGCAGTGGTGACGCTGCTCGTGATTTTGCTGGTGCTCGCTGCCGCCGGCTGGGGCGCGATCTTCATGCGCGACCGCGTCATGGCCCTGGTGCCGCAGACGGCGAAGATCTACAGCCGCCTCGGCCTCGCCGCCAGCCAGCCCGAATTCGGCGCCGGCCTTGAAGTGCGCGGCGTGACGCCGCAGCGCACGACCACGAACGATCAGCCGGAGCTGGTGATCGACGGCGAGATCGTCAACCTGTCGTCGTCGCCGCGGCGCGTCCCGCCGCTCAAGGCGACACTGCGCGACGCCAACGACCAGCCGCTGGCCTCGTGGACGTTCTCGGCCGGCGTCGCGACGCTCGCGCCCGGCGCTTCGGCGCCGTTCCACACGAGTTATGCGAAGCCGATGACCGAAGCCGCCGGCGTCGTCGTCACGCTGGAAAATCCCTAGCGCCGGACGGCGCTAGAACTCCTGCAGCAGCCGGTCGATGTAATCGTGTTCGACCGCGGGCCGGTCGGTTTCGCCGGCGCGGCGGCGCAGCTCGTCGAGAATCTGCTTCGCCTTCTCGAGCGCGTAATCGTTCTGCGCCTTGCCCATGCGCATGACGGCGCCGTCGTCGGCGGTGCCGTTGCCTTCGTCGTTCGGCAGTAGCCGGCCAAATGGGTCGCGCCGCATCTGTGGCAGATCGTTCTCGCCCGGATTGCCGAGCGCGCCCATTTGCTGTCCCCGCATCTGCTGGCCAAGGGCGCGCGCCGCCTGTTGCAGAGCGTCGATCGCGTCGCTTTGCGGCCCGACCGCCTGGCCCGGATTGCCCTGCCGCAGCGCGTCGGCGGCGTCGCCCATCGCGCGGTCGGCGTGCGACAGCGGCGCCGGCGCCGTGGCGCCGTTCTCGCCGAGCTTGCGCATCAAGTCGCCGAGATCCTGGCGCAGCGCGTCCTGCGCCGCTGCGCCGCCGCCGGTGTTGCCGCGCTGCGCCTTGCCGGTCTGCGACTGGCGGAAGGTGCGGTCGAGCAGCTTCTCTTGCCGGCGCATCAGATCGTGCATCGCGTCGAGCATGCCGGCCGAGCCCCGCATCTGCGTCGGCCGCGCGCTGCCGAGATTCTCGAGCAGCTCCTGCAGCTCGGCGAGCAGGTCGCGCGCCTGCGCGCGGTCGCCGGTCTGCGCCAGCGCGCGGGCGCGGTCGAGAATATGCTTCAAGTCGTTGCTGGTGAGCGTCTGTGTCGGATCGTTGGGCAATTCGTTGAGCGCGCTGAATTGCTGCGTCCGCTGCGCCAGCGCCTGGAGATACTGGTCAATCTGCTGTTGCAGCTGCTGCATCAACCGGTCGATCTCGGATTGCGGCGCGTTGCGCGCCAGCGCGTTTTGCAGCGCCTGCATCGACAGGCGCAGCGCCTCGCGGTCGAGCTTGCCGCCGCCATCCTCGATCCGCACCGCGGTGCTCCACAGCAGTTTCTGCACCGACGCGACCGTGTCCGCGTCGTGGTCGAGCAGCAGCCGGTCCGCGGCGGTGCGCATGCCGAGGAAGGCGACGATGTCGTCGTGATAGAGTCCCGGCCGCGCCGACAGATCCTGGAGCGCGTCGGCCACCGGCTCGCGCTCGCCGGGATGCGTCGTTAGCTCCTTGCGCTCGTCGATGATCGCGCGCGCGACCGGATTATGGAAGACGCGCTCGGGCAGCACGAACTCCATGATCTCGCTCTTGCCGGTCTGGCCGAGCGCATCCGCGGCTTCGAGCTGGATCTGCACCGGCAGGCCGGCCCACGGGCTTGCGGTCAGGTCGGTGAAGCTGGCGCCGTGCGCGTCCTTGAGATGCTGGTCGGGCAGGGGCAGGTCGAGCGTCATGGCCTCGCCGCTCGAATCGCCCGGTCGCCGGATCGTCGCCGTGATTTTCTCGACGCCGTAATCGTCCTTGGCTTCGTATTCGAGATGCACTGCGCCCAGCGCCGTGCGCTGCGGCGGCTTGGCGAAGGCAATGGTCGGCGGCAAATCGGGCACGACACGGATCGGCCACGAACCCAGCGTGCTCCAGCCTTGCTCGACCGCGAGGCGGCTGCCGGCCTTGATCGTCAGCTCGCCTTTGTAATCGCCGTCGTCGATCTTGGTCATCTTGGTGGTGTGGCCGTCGATCGCCAGCGACGGCTGCTCGCCACCGTGGACGCGCGCCAGCACCATACTGCCGATCGGCGCCGCGATGGTGCCGCCGCCACCGGACGCCGACAGGAATTGCGGCGGCAGGCCGGTGTATTGCGGCGGGCTGATCCAGATGTCGAGCGTCACCGCCGGGCCGCCGCCGTTGCCGGCCACGCTCATCGCCGGATTGAGCGCCCGGGCGATGCGCGCCGGCGCGTCGCTGCCGGCGTCGATCGCGCCGAGCAGCAGCAGCAGGCCAAGCGCGACGCGCAGCGCATAAGGATCGCGGCGCACCAGTCCCGCACGCGGCACGCCGACGCGCAGATTGCGCGCCACCGCCGCCATGCGCGCCAGATGTTCGCGCCACAGCGTCGCGGTCGCCGGGTCATCGGCGCTGGCGAGCGTATCCTCGAGCGCCGCCAGCGGCCGGTGCTTGAGCGCGCTCGCGGTTTCGAGCCGGCGGCGCGCAGCATCGCGCGACGGCGCCCGCAGCTCGCGCACCGCTTGCGTCAGCGTGACGATCAGTGCGGCAACGAGGAGTCCAAGGAGCGATGCCGCCGCCCAATCGGGCAGCCGCGCCGGAATGTCGAACAGCGCCAGGACGCCGAACGCGCCGACGACGAAGACCGTCGGCCACAGCGCCGGCCAAAGGCGCTCCCAGGCAAGCGCGAGGCGTGCCAGCAGCAACTGCGCGGCGAAACGCTGCCGCGCTTCGGATCGAGTGACTAGATCACGGCGCAGTCGGTTGCGCAAATCCTCGTCCCGTCGTCAGCGCCCGGTAAGCCAGGGCGCCATGCGGTCGCGCGCGAGCAGTTCGTCGTAGGTCGGCCGCTCGCGGATCACCGCGAAATCGCCGCCGCGCACAAGGACTTCTGCGGCCGGCGGACGGGTATTGTAGCTCGAACTCATCACCGCGCCATAGGCCCCCGACGACAGGATGGCCATCAGGTCGCCCGGCCGGAACGGCGGCAGCGGCCGGTCGAGGGCGAAGGCGTCGCCGGTCTCGCACACCGGCCCGACGACGCTTTGAATCGTATGGCCGGCGCTATCGGGAGCGCGTGCCGGCACGATCTCGTGCCAGGCGTCATACAGTGTCGGCCGCACCAAATCGTTCATCGCCGCGTCGACGATGATGAAGCGCCGGGTCACGCCCTCCTTCACGTAGAGCACGCGCGTCGCTAGCACGCCGGCATTGCCGACAATGTAGCGGCCCGGTTCGAAGGCGAGTTCGACGTCGAGGCCGCGCGTCATCTGCCGGATGACACTGGCATATTCCTCGATCGTTGGCGGCGTCTCGTCGCGGTAGCGGATGCCGATGCCGCCACCGAAATCGAGCCGCTCGAGCCGGATGCCGCGGCCGGTAAGCGCGCGGTACAGCTCAGCCACGCGCGCGAAAGCGATCTCGAACGGACCCAGCGCGGTCAGCTGCGAGCCGATATGAACGGCGAGGCCCTTGAGCGCGATGCCGCGCAGCAGCGCGGCTTCGGCGAACACTTCGGGCGCGTGCGCCAGATCGATGCCGAACTTGTTCTCCTTCTTGCCGGTGGCGATCTTGTGGTGGGTGCGCGCGTCGACATCGGGATTGACGCGGATCGCGACCGCGACGGTGCGTCCGGTGCGCTGTGCGACCGTGCTCAGCGCTTCGAGCTCGCCGCGCGATTCGACATTGATCTGATAGACGTCGTGCGCCACCGCGAATTCGAGCTCGGACTCGCTCTTGCCAACTCCCGAAAAGACGATGCGGTTGCCGGGAATGCCCGCCGCCAGCGCGCGGCGGAATTCGCCTTCGGAGACGACGTCGGCGCCGGCCCCGAGCGCCGCCAGCGTTGCAATGACCGAAAGGTTCGAGTTCGCCTTGACCGAATAGCACAGTCGCGCGGGACGGCCGGCGAAGGCGGCGGCAAAGCGCCGGTATTGCCGTTCGATCGCGCCGGCGGAATAGGCGTAGAACGGCGTGCCGACGGCAGCGGCCATGCGCGCCAGCGTCATATCCTCGACGCACAATTCGCCGCCGCGATAGGCGATCTCCGGCGTGTCCGGATGCAGTATCGGCGCAATCACGCTGCGGACTCACTCACTGGGATAAAGGCCGGGACTGGCTTTCGGTTGATCGGGCGGCGGCACCGGTCCGTTCCGCTTGCCGCAAGCCGCCAGCGGCAGCGCCAGCAGCGCCGCCGCCAACATCAGGGCGATCAGTCGGCCCGCTTTCATCGTTTGCCGCCCTCCTTCTTCTTGCCGAGAAAGCGCGACCGCGCCGCCTTGGCCGCCGCCGCCACCAGCGACGGCGCCGTGCCGCCCAGGCTAGTCCGGCTGGCGACCGATTTCTCGACCGTCAGGATCTCGCGCGCTGCCGGCGTGATGCGCGGCTCGATCTTCTGCATTTCCTTGAGCGGCAACTCAGCTAGCGTCGTGCCCAGCGCCTCGGCTCGTTTCACCAAGGCACCGGTGACATGGTGCGCCTCACGGAACGGCAGCGCCAGAGTGCGCGTCAGCCAGTCGGCGAGGTCCGTCGCGGTGCTGTAGCCGGCTTCGGCGGCGCGGCGCATTGCCGCCTTGTCGACGGTGATGTCGCCAACCATGCCCGTCGCCGCCGCCAGGCACAGTTCGAGCGTATCGGCCGCCTCGAACACCGGTACCTTGTCCTCCTGCATATCCTTGGAATAGGCAAGCGGCAGGCCTTTCATCACCGTGAGCAGCGACACGAGTGCGCCGGTGAGCCGCCCGGTCTTGGCGCGCATCAGCTCTGCGGCGTCGGGATTGCGCTTCTGCGGCATCATCGAGCTGCCGGTGGTATAGGCGTCCGACAGCCGGATGAAGCCGTAAGGTGCCGACAGCCAAAGCACGATCTCCTCGGCGAAACGCGACAGATGGGTGCCGGCGATCGCGCAAGCGGCTAGGAACTCGAGCGCGAAATCGCGATCCGAGACGGCGTCGAGCGAATTGGCCATCGGCCGGTCGAAGGCGAGCGCCTTCGCCGTCACCTCGCGGTCGATCGGAAACGACGTGCCCGCGAGCGCGCCCGCGCCCAAGGGACATTCGTTGAGCCGTTTGCGGCAATCGTGCAGGCGGCCGCGGTCGCGGCCGAGCATCTCGACATAAGCAAGCAGATGGTGCCCGAACGTCACCGGTTGCGCTGTCTGCAGATGCGTCAATCCGGGCATGATGGTGGCGGCATGCGTTTCGGCTTGGTCGATCAGCGCCGCCTGGAGCAACGCCATGTGGCGGTCGAGATGGTCGATGGCGTAGCGCACCCACAACCGGAAGTCGGTGGCGACCTGGTCGTTGCGCGAGCGCGCGGTGTGCAGCCGTCCTCCGGCCGCGCCGATCAGTTCGGCGAGCCGCGCCTCGATGTTGAGATGGATATCCTCGTGCTCGGCGCGGAACGGGAACTTGCCGGCTTCGATCTCGGCGCGAATTTTCTCTAGACCGCGCGCGATCGCCTCGCCATCCTCCGGCGTGATGATCCGCCGCGCCACGAGCATCGCGCAATGCGCCAGCGAGCCGGCGATATCCTGGGCATAGAGCCGCTTGTCGAAATCGATCGAAACGTTGATGCGCTGCATGATCTCCGCCGGACGGCCGGACAGCCGGCCGCCGCGCGCGGCGTTGCGCGGCTTCGATCCGTTCTGCGGGCGCGCCCGGCTCACGGCGTGACGGCCCGGGGTAAGGCGATGACGAGGCTCATAAAGTCGCTTTCGGTATTGGTCGTCCTGTGCGTGGCGGCGCTGGGCCTGCTGCTCTATTACCGCGCCCAGCATCCGCCCGCCATAGCCGTGCCGAATGCCGGCAACGGCTCGCCGGCGGAGCCAGAGTTCAAGTTTACCGTGCTCGATCCGCCGCAGCCAGCGCCGGCCTTGGCCTTCACGACGCGCGATGGCGCGCCCAAGACGCTGGCGGATTTCCGCGGCCGGCTGGTGCTGGTCAACTTCTGGGCGACCTGGTGCGGCCCATGCGTCGCCGAGATGCCGTCGCTCGACCGCTTGCAGGCGCGCCTGGGATCGCGTCTCACCGTGCTGGCGATTTCGGAAGACCGGCGCGGCGGCGAAGTGGTCGATCCGTTCCTCGCCAAGCTCAAGCTCGGCGATCTCGCGGTCTACCTCGACACCAGGAACCGCGCGCTGCAGACCTTCGGCCTCGTCGGCCTGCCGACCAGCATCCTGATCGATCGCGACGGCCGCATGGTCTGGCGCGTCGAAGGCGGCGTCGACTGGACCGGCGCGGACGCCGCCGCGAAGCTGGCGCCTTATCTCACGCCGCCGCCCGATATCCAGCGCACGTCACTCACCCGCTAGCGCATTCGTCAAAAATTCGCCGCCGCGCGTCAGGCCTTCTTCGTCAATCGAATGGCCAAGGCCGGGCCGTGCCAGCGCCTCGACCTTGACGCCGGCGGCGGTCAGCGCCTTCACCGCCGCATCGAGCGCGCTGAACGGCACCATCGGGTCGTCCTCGCCGTGCACCAAAAGCACTGGCGGTCGCGAGCGGATCTCCTTCGCCAGCAGCGACGCGCCGGCGAGAGCGCCGGAATAGCCGACGATACACGCGAGGGGTTTCGCGCGGCGCAGGCCGGTATAGAGCGACATCATCGTGCCTTGCGAAAAGCCGACCAGCGCGAGGTGCGATTCGTCGAGACCGCGCGCCGCCAGCAGCTCGTCGAGGAAATGATCGAGGATCGGCGCCGCCGTCTGGATGCCGGCAAGGACGGAGGCGGGCGAACGATCCTGCAGGCTGAACCATTGCCGGCCGGACGGCGCCATGTCGAACGGGAACGGCGCGTGCGGCGAAACGAACTCGGTGTCGGGCAGCGCCGGCGCCCAATACGGCGCGAGGCCAAGCAGATCGTTGCCGTCGGCGCCGACGCCGTGCAGCAGCACGACCAAGCTTTTGGTCTTGCCTGATTTCGGCGGCAGCGCCATCCCTTGCAGATGCTGCGGGTGGGCGTGCGAATGGGAATGCGGATGATCGGACATGGTCTCCTCGATTTCGGGCGACAGCGATAAACGAAGCGCCTGCCGGAGTCACGCGCGCAACGCCGGCTGCAATGACGTAGCAGACACATGCCTGCCGGTCAGGCCGCCGAGATCGCCTCGTAAATATCCTCTTCCTGTGCTGAATGAATGCGAACGATCTGCTCGATCGATTCGATAATACGCTGTCCGTCGCGGATCAAATAACGGTCCAGCTTCTCGACCGGCAGGTCGGTGACGAGGCGCTCCAACAGCCGGGCGAGATGCAGGATTTCACGATGCGCACGGCTCATTGCGGACAGGCCAATTTCCGCAGCAAGCATCGGCGCGATGCGCGGATAAACCGCTGTCTCGTCGGCGCGTTCATGCGCAACCACATGCTGCTGCACCAATCGGTTGGCTTCGACGAGCAGGCTCCCTGCGCTTTCGGGCGCCGCGTCGTCGAGGGCATCGGCGATCATGCGCAGCCGGTCGAGATTGCGAATCAGCGCAACGTGATCGTGATGCAGCTCCAAGTCGGCTCCGGCTGGGAGTACGCGGCGATGCCACCGATGGGCCGGCTGCAATGCCCGCAGCGCGTTCAGGATAACCGTCAGATCGATGCCTTCCTGCACGAGCGCCGCCGGAACCGGCGGCAGCCAACCCAACGTTGCCGCAAGCATCGCCAGACCGGACAGGGCCATGCCGACGGCGATGCTTTCGATGGCGATGCGGTGCGCGCGCCGGGCAATTGTGATCGCCTCGCCGACGCGATCGAGCCTGTCGGCGAGAATAACCACATCGGCCGCCTCCGAGGATGCGCTGGCGCCGCGGGCACCAAGCGCGATGCCGACGTCGGCCGCCGCCAGCGCCGGCGCGTCGTTGATGCCGTCACCGACCATGACCGTTGAATGGAGCCGCTGCTCGATACGTACCGCATCCAGTTTGTCGGCCGGAATGCGGTCGGCGAGAATGGAGTCGAGATCGAGCGCGGCGCCAATGGTCTCTGCCGATTCGGCACGATCGCCGGTGACCATAAGGATGCGGGCGACGCCGGCATCGCGCAGCAGCCGAATGGCCCGTGACGCCTCAGGCCGCAATTCGTCAGCCAGCAGCAGCGCACCGATCGGAAGCCCGTCGACGGCGACAAAAACGATTAGCGCCGAACGCCACGCGGCGCGGCGCGCGGCACGCGCCACCCACCCTGCGGCGTCGCCGTGTGCATGAATCATGTCGCGCGATCCGATGCTGATCAGCTTGCCGTCGATGACGCCTTGCAAACCCGAGCCTACCTGCTCGCGCACAGCGGTCGGGACCTTCAACTGCAAACCGCGTTCGACTGCTGCCTTGACCACGACCTCGGCAAGAACATGGTGCGAAGCCTGCTCGATTGAGGCGCCGAGTTGAAGGACCTCGTCCGCAGTCACGTCGGGAGCCGTTTCGATGGCGAGCAAGCGTGCGCCGCCCAAGGTCAGCGTTCCGGTCTTGTCGAACAGGACCGTATGCGTTCGCGCCAATCCTTCGACGGCGGCGCCGCCTTTGATCAAGACGCCGCGCCGTGCCGCCAGCGCCATGCCCGAGATGAACGCAACCGGCGCGGCCAGGATGAGCGGACATGGGGTCGCCGATACGAACACTGCCAGGCTGCGCATCGGGTCGCCGGAAATGACCCATGCGATAAAGGCGACCACCGCCGTTAACGGCAGGAACACCAATGCGAACCGGTCGGCCAAACGGATGACCGGTGTCTTGGCTGCCTGCGCGGCGGTGACCAGGCGAACGATGCCGGCATAGGTACTGTCACCAGCGAGGGCGGTGGCGGTCATTTCAAACGCGTCGCCGGCGTTGATCGCGCCGCTACAGATTGCGGCGCCCTTGCCGCGCACGACGGGTAACGGTTCACCAGTCAGCGGCGATTCGTCGATCATGGCGGGACCGGAGACAAGGATGCCGTCGAGCGGAACGACTTCGCCGCGTCGCACCAGAATGCCGTCTCCGACGGAGATGTCGCCGACCGGCACATCTTTGACGCCGTCGCCTTCGCGGCGGTGCGCGACGCGCGGCGCACGGTCAACCAGGGCGCGTAGGCTCTTTTCGGCACGGGCCACCGCGAAGTCTTCGAGAACGTTGCCGCCTGCGTACATCAGCGCGACCACTGCGCCGGCCAGCGGCTGACCGAGCACCAGTGCGCCGGCCATCGCCAACAATGCAATCGCGTCCACACCCACGCGCCCGGCACGGAGGTCGCGGATGATGTATGCCGCCAGGCCCGCGATCACCGGCAGCGTCGCGACCATCCACGACAGTGCCGCAAAGTGTTGGCGGCCCATCAGCGCGGCGAGACCTCCGGCCGCCAAGCCGGCGACGGCGATGGCGACCAGCATCCGTCGGAACCAACGCTCCGATACCAAATGAAGTCTCCCAGAGGCGAAAAGCGCCACAATTCCTGGCGGAATTACCGGCATCTCGCATTGAGCGAGATCAAAGCCGCGTCACGGCGACGCAGGCGTGCCCGAGACGCGCCACGGTTCAATTTGATTCAGGTCAAACCGCGCCATGTGCGGATGGCGATGATGCGCCAGCAAAGGAGGAGTGCCATGCCGGCGGTCAAACCCTGGAAACTTGGGCTGGTATTCGGCTTGTTTCTCGGCATCTATCATTTCACCTGGGCCGCGCTCGTGGCCGTGGGTTGGGCGCAGCCCGTGCTTAATTTCATCCTGCGTATCCATTTCATCGCCCCGGTATGGACGGTGACGCCATTCAACATCGCCGATGCGGCGACGCTGATTGGGATCACTGGCGGTATCGGATTTATCGCGGGATGGCTCATCGGCCTGCTGTGGAATTGCGCCGCACGTTAAGGGCGGAGGGCGGCGTCCAGCGCGTGGCATCGACGCGCAACGTCGCGGCGCTCGGGATCGTCAGCCTGTGCATGGGCGTTTCGTCGTTCATGGTACTCGGGCTGTTGCCGGCGTTCGTCGTCAATGGGCTCGGCGCCAGCGCCCTTTGGGTCGGCGCCATCGAAGGTACCGCCGAGAGCACCGCGTCGCTCGTCAAGGTGCTTTCGGGCGTGCTCAGCGATCGGCTCGGCCGGCGCAAGCCGCTGATGCTCTGCGGCTATGTATTGGCGGCGGCGATGAAAACGTTGTTTCCACTGGCGCGGCTGCCGATCGAGGTGCTCGCGATCCGCGTTTTCGACCGGGTCGGCAAAGGGCTGCGCGATGCGCCACGCGATGCGCTGATCGCCGACCTCACGGCCGTCGGCACCCGCGGCTGGCATTTCGGCCTGCGTTTCGCGCTGTTCTCGATCGGCGCGATGGTGGGTCCGCTGGCGGCGATGCTGCTGATGGCGGCGACCGGCGATAATTATCGCGTCGTGTTTGCCGCAGCGGTGGTTCCAGCGATGATGTCGGTCGTGGCGCTCGCCGTCGGCGTCGACGAGCCGCGCAAGTCCGCGCGCCGCCGGCTGCAATTGCGGCGATTGCACGATCTGCGGCAACTCCCCGCAGCCGTCTGGTGGCCGATTGGCTTCGCGGCGCTGCTCGCGGCCGGACGCGTCGGACAGGCGTTTCTGCTGCTCGCGATGCTGCGCGTCGGTGTCGATCCGGCTTATGTGCCGCTGACACTGGTGCTGATCTACGGCCTCTATTCCGTCTCAGCTTACCCGCTCGGTGCGACGGCTGATCGGTTCGACCGGCGACGCATGCTTGCGTTCGGCGCCGGATTGCTGGTTGCGGGCGATGCCGTGCTGGCAGCTGCTAACAGCGTGCCTGCCGTCGTTGCGGGCACCGTTCTATGGGGCTTGCAGATGGGGGCGGTGCACGGTGCGCTTGGCGCCAGCATTGCCGCCACGACGCCGCAAAAGCTGCGCGGTCTCGCGTTTGGCGCCGCCGATCTCGCCGTCGGCGTCGCGGCTTTGTGCACAAGTTTCGCAGCCGGCGCATTGTGGGTTGGCGGCGGGCCGGTATGGGTCTTTGGCACCGGCGCCATATTGGCCGCCGGCGCCTTCGCGGTCGCTGCGACCTGGCTTTGTTGCACGAAGCCAGGCGACAAGTGACGATAATTCCAACGGGCGCGGCGACGTTTTAGATTGCCCCTATGTCCGTCGTTACCCGTTTTGCGCCGAGTCCGACCGGCTATCTCCATCTCGGCCATGCTTATTCGGCGCTGCTTGCGTTCGGCATCGCGCGCGAGCGCGGCGGCCGTTTCCTGCTGCGCATGGAGGATATCGATCGCGGCCGCTGCCGCGCCGAATTCGCCGACGCCATCGAGGATGATCTGGCTTGGCTCGGCATCGCCTGGGACGGCGGCGTGCGCAAGCAGTCGGCGCATTTCGACGACTATCGCGCGGCGCTAACGCGGCTCGAGGCGATGGAGCTGATCTACCCGTGCTTCTGCACCCGCGCCGTGATCAAGGCCGAGCTCGAAGCTGCCGTCGCCGCGCCGCACGATGCGCCGCCGGTCTATCCCGGCACCTGCCGCAATCTTTCTGACGACGAGCGCCGCGCCCGCATCGGCCAGGGCCTGCCGTACGCGCTGCGGCTCGATGTTGCAAAGGCACAGGCCAAGACCGGTCCGCTATTTTGGGACGACGAAATCAAAGGCGCGGTCGAAGCCGCGCCGACGCGGCATGGCGACGTTGTGCTCGCGCGCAAGGACACGCCGACCTCTTACCATCTCGCGGTCACAGTGGACGACGCGCTCCAGGGCGTGACGCTGGTGACGCGCGGCGAGGATTTGTTCGCCGCCACCGATCTCCACCGCCTGCTGCAAGCTCTTCTGGATTATCCAACGCCGCACTACCGTCACCACAAGCTGCTCACCGATGCAGCGGGCAAGCGCTTCGCCAAGCGCGATCAGGCGGTGACGCTGCGCGGCCTGCGCGCCATCGGCAAAACGCCGGACGAGGTGCGGGCGATGGCGGGCTTCGGCTGAGCCTTTATGGTCCGCCGCTCGCCCAGACCGTCACGACATAGGCGATCGCCTGCTTCGCACCCCAATATCCGTAGCGCACGATCGGGTCGAACCAGATCGCCAGCACCGCGATCAGCGCAGCGTAGATGATCCAGCGCCGCCAGCGCGGATGGGCGAAGAAGCGCGCGCCGCAATGCGGGCAGAAGCGCGCCGTCGTGCTCACCTTGCCCCGGCATTCGCGGCATTCGATCAGCATGGCTGGAGCCTAGTCGATCGGCCGGCGCAGGCCGGTCACCAGTTCGAGGTAGCCCGGCGCATCCGGTCCTATAACGCCGTGGCGCAGCGCGAAGTCGATGATCACCAGGTTGACGTTGAACTTGAAGTCGTCTGTGTCGCGCACCCGCGCCACGACGTCCATCGCGTCCATCAGCGCGAACGACACGATCTCGCCGTCGGTGTTGCGCGGCGCGAAATCCGCCGGCGTCTCGATGTCGTAGACGAACAGCACGTCGTCGCGCAATCCGTCGGGCATGCCCATACGGTAGGAGATCGCGCCGGCAGGCGTCGCGCGCGACGTGAGTTCGCGCGTCATCCCGGCTTCTTCTTCGCCTTCCTTGAGCAGAGTCTCGGCGACGCCGTGATCGCGGCCGATGCCGCCGGCGACCAGGTTGTCGAGCCTGTCGGGTGCCACGATTTTGTCGGGCGCGCGCCGGCCGATCCACAGCTTCAGGGCGCCGTTGTCGCGCCGCCAGCCGTTGAGGTGGACGCCGTAGGAGCGCGCGCCGAAGAACGCAACCGCGCCGCGATCGAGGTCGAAGTGCGGCGCCGCGCCCCAGCGCGGTGCGATGGCGAAATATTCGCGCCGGTACTTGGCGACGATGCCGTCCGTAACCAGTGCCTCGATGGCGTCGTCAATGCGCGCGGTGAGCTCGGCGCGGCCGCCTTTGCCAACGATCTCTATGGCAGCGCCGCCGACTTCGAAGAGCTTGGGAAAACGCCGCAGTTGCTCGGCATTGTCGCGCCGCACGAGGCCGACACGCGCGCCGCCGTGCATGAGGGGCACGAAGTTTGCCGGCTCCCAAGTGTTGCACGCGCGGATATGACGCAGTAGGCCCATCAGCATGTGAATTCACCACGTCCCGCCCGCTGCGGCGTGACAAAAGCAGGGCGTCGCGGCGACTCCCGCGGCGGTCCCATTTCCGACACGATTTTTCCCGCGAAGGCCATATTCGGCGCCTACCTACCGGACACGCGTTCGCTCAATCGGACGGAGAATTGCCATGCGCACTCTGCTCGTTTGCCTGTGCCTTGCCGTGCCGGCGGCGCTCGTCGGCTGCAGCTCGTTCGGCCCGGCGGAGCCGTCGACGCCGCAAGCCATCAACAGCGACATCTCGGCGGCCCGCAACTCTGGCCCGACCGCCGAGCAGATTGGCGACGCGTCGGTGGTGCCCGACGTCACCAGCCCGGTCGACCGGTTGGTGGTTCCGACCGTGACGGTGCCGCTCAACAACGCGTATTAGCCGCGCGCTCAGCTCGGTTCGAGTTCGCTGTCCCAGTAGAGGAAGTCGCGCCAGGAATGGTGCAGGAAGTTGGGCGGGAAGGCGCGGCCGTTGTCGCGTAGCATCTGCGTCGTCGGCTGCAACGGCCGGTGGCGGGGATAGAGTCCGCTTTCGGCGGGCACGCGGTTGCCCTTGCGCAAATTGCAGCCCGAGCAGGCGGTGACGACGTTCTCCCACGTCGTATGGCCGCCGCGCGAACGCGGCACGACGTGATCGAAGGTCAGATCGTGCGACGGAAAGCCGTCGCCGCAGTACTGGCAGATGAAGCGGTCGCGCAGGAAG
>DASQGX010000147.1:0-9333 GCA_035632395.1 Allostellaceae bacterium | reverse complement strand
GACGCCGCGATAGCGGATGCGGGTGAAACGCGGCACCGCGCCCTTGAGGCCGGGCACCGACAGGCAGCCTTCCCAACCGAGCTCGATTTCGGTCGTCAGCGGCTCAATCACCGGGTTGATCAGCACCGTCAGGTCCTGCGGCCGGTCAAGAGGCCGGCCGGTGAGCCGCGCGTCGCTCACCTCGAAAACTACCACGCGCTTCGGCACGTGGACCTGCGGTGCAGCCAAGCCAGTGCCAATTGCGTCGTGCATGGTCTCGATCATGTCGGCGACCAGGGCGCGGATATCGGGCGCGCCGGGATCGGCCACAGCGGATGCCTTTTCGCGCAGCACCGGATGGCCCATGCGGGCGATCTTAAGGATGGCCATGCCCTCAATATAAGCCGATTCGACCTACCGGTGCGGCGCAAAAGCCACGGTGGGCGGTAACGGTAGCGAGGCTCCGGGGCGGACTTCACAAAGCCCGAATTTGGTGATATTTAGCCGCCCCTTAAGCCGGTTCCAGGGGCCGGCTCGAGACTTGGTCCATAACCTCGGTTCGGCGAAAGGCGCAACGCTCTCGTGCAGGTTCTTGTCCGCGACAATAACGTCGATCAGGCGCTTCGCGCGCTTAAAAAGAAGATGCAGCGCGAGGGGCTTTTCCGGGAAATGAAAGTCCGTCGCAATTACGAGAAGCCGTCCGAGCGCCGCGCCCGCGAACGCGCCGAGGCGGTCCGCCGCTACCGCAAGCTGCTGCGCAAGCGCATGGAGCGCGAAGGGTATTAGCCGGTCGCCATATTCGGCGTAAGATCAAAAGCCGCCCGGAATGTCCGTGGCGGCTTTATCGTTTGATGGCCATGCCGAAGCGCAGTGCTGGATTGCTGGTCTTTCGCCGCCGTCCGCGCGGAGTCGAGGTGTTCCTCGTCCATCCCGGCGGTCCGTTCTGGGCCGAGAAGGAGTTGGGCGCCTGGAGCATTCCCAAAGGCGAACCGACGCCCGAGGAAGATGCGCTGGCGGCGGCACGGCGCGAATTCACCGAGGAGACCGGTCAGGCCGTCGGCGGCGAATTCACCAGGCTGCCGCCATGCCGGCAGGCGGGCGGCAAAGAGATCGTCGCCTGGGCGATCGAGGCAGAGGTCGACGCAACCGCAATCATCAGCAACACCTGCACGGTCGAATGGCCGCCGCACTCGGGCCGGACGATCGAAGTTCCCGAAGTCGATCGCGGCGCGTGGTTCGGTCTCGATGAAGCCAAACGCCGTATCAACAAGGGCCAGGTGCCGCTGATCGAGGCACTCGCCGCAGCGACCACGACGCCCAGGCGCCCAGGCGCCGAGCGCTCCGCGTAGCACAGCGGCCGCGTCGTGCGAAGCTACGCACCTAAAGCTTTTACGATTTGCTCGCACATCTTCTTGGCGTCGCCAAAGAGCATCATGGTGTTGTCGCGGAAGAACAGCTCGTTCTCGACGCCGGCATAACCCGACGCCATCGAGCGCTTCACGAACAACACGGTCTTTGCCTTCTCGACGTCGAGAATCGGCATGCCGTAGATCGCCGACTTCGGATCGGTCTTGGCCGCCGGGTTGGTGACGTCATTGGCGCCGATGACGAACGCGACGTCGGTCGAGGCGAAATCGCGGTTGATCTCGTCGAGCTCCATTACGTCCTCGTAGGGCACGTTGGCCTCGGCCAGTAGCACGTTCATGTGGCCCGGCATGCGGCCCGCCACCGGATGTATGGCGTAATGCACGGTGACGCCTTCCTTCTTGAGGATGTCGGCCATCTCCTTGAGCGCGTGTTGCGCCTGCGCCACCGCCATGCCGTAGCCCGGCACGATGATGACCGAACTGGCGTTCTTGAGGATGAACGCCGCGTCGTCGGCGCTGCCCGATTTGACCGCCTTGTCGCCGGCGCCGGCGCCGCCTGCCGCCGCTCCGCCTTCGGTGCCGAAGCCGCCGAGGATGACGTTGAAGATCGAGCGGTTCATCCCCTTGCACATGATGTAGGAGAGGATGGCGCCCGACGAGCCGACCAGCGCGCCGGTGATGATCAGCAGCGAGTTGGCGAGAGTGAAACCGATGCCGCACGCCGCCCAGCCGGAGTAGCTGTTCAGCATCGAGATGACCACTGGCATGTCGGCGCCGCCGATCGGCACGATCAGCAGCAAGCCGAGGAGAAGCGACAATGCCACGATCGCCCAGAAGGTCACCGGCAGCTGCGCCATGACGAACCAGACAATCAGCGCGACGAGCACCAGGCCGAGCAGCGCGTTGAGCACGTGCTGACCGGGGAACACCAGCGGCTTACCGGTAATCAGGCCCTGCAGCTTGCCGAAGGCGATGATCGAGCCGGTGAAGGTGATGGCGCCAATCGCCGTACCCAGGCTCATTTCGATCAGGCTGTGGGCCTGGATCGCACCGAGCTGGCCGATGCCATAGGCGGCAGGCGCGTAGAACGCGGCGGTGGCGACGCAGACCGCGGCCAATCCCACCAAGCTGTGGAACGCGGCCACCAGTTGCGGCAAGGCCGTCATCTGGATGCGCAGGGCGATGAAGGTGCCGATGGCGCCGCCAATGACGATGCCGGCGGCGATCACGCCGTAGCTGAGCACGCCCGGCGACGCGAGCGTCGTGCCGATCGCGATCACCATGCCGACGATGCCGTAGATGTTGCCGCCGCGCGCCGTCTCGGGCGACGACAGGCCGCGCAGCGCCATGATGAAGCAGATGCTGGCGAGCAGATAAAGCAGCGCCGCTAGATTCGCGGTCATTTGCCGGCCTTCTCCTTGGGCACCTTCTTCTTGAACATCTGCAGCATGCGCTGGGTCACGATGAAGCCGCCGAATATGTTGACCGAGGCCAACGTCACGGCGGCGAAGCCCATGACCTTGGAAAAGCTGAAGCCGGCCGGGCCGGCGGCGATGAGTGCGCCGACGATGATCACCGACGAAATGGCGTTGGTGACGCTCATCAGCGGCGAGTGCAGCGCCGGCGTCACGCGCCAGACGACGTAATAGCCGACGAACACCGCCAGCACGAAGACGGTCAGGAAGAATACGAAGACGTCGGCGTGGGCGCCGGTTTCCATCGATCAGGCTCCCGCCAGTTGCGGATGGACGACCTTGCCGTCGCGCGTCAGCAGGCTCGCCTTCACGATCTCGTCGGCTTCGTCGATTTTGAGCGCCTTATCCTTGCCCACGATCAGGCCGAGGAAGGCGAAAAGGTTGCGGGCGTAAAGCGCGCTGGCATCGACCGCGATACGCGCCGGCATGTTGCTGTGGCCGATGATCGCGACGCCGTTGGCCGTGGTCACGGTCTCGTCCGGCTTGCTGCCTTCGACGTTGCCGCCCTGTTCGACGGCGAGGTCGACGATCACCGAGCCAGCGCGCATTACGCCAACCATCTCCTTGGTGATCAGGATCGGCGCCTTGCGGCCCGGAATCAGCGCGGTGCAGATAACGATGTCGGTTTTTTTGAGCGCTTCGGTGACGTGCTCGCGCTGGCGGCGGGTGAAATCTTCGCTCGCCTCCTTGGCGTAGCCGCCGGCGGTCTCCATCGCCTTCATCGCCTCGAGATCGACGGTAAGGAATGTCGCGCCCAGGCTCTCCACCTGCTCTTTGGCGGCAAAGCGGACGTCGGTGGCACTGACCACGCCGCCGAGGCGGCGTGCGGTGGCGATCGCCTGCAAACCGGCGACGCCGGCGCCCATGACCAGCACGCGGGCCGGCGGCACGGTGCCAGCAGCCGTCATCATCATCGGCATGGCGCGGCCGAAATAGTCGGCGGCGTCGAGCACCGCCTTGTAGCCGGCGAGGTTCGCCTGACTCGACAGCACGTCCATGGTCTGGGCGCGGGTGATGCGCGGCACCAGCTCCATGGCGAAGGCGGTTACGCCAGCCTTGGCATAGGCCTGAACGTCGTCCTTGTGCTGCAACGGTGCCAGCATCGCGACCAGCACCGCGCCGGACTTCATCGTCTTGAGCTCGTCGGCGGTCGGCCGTTGGACCTTGAGCACGATTTCCGCGCCGAGCGCGGCGGCGGCGTCGCCGAGCTGCGCGCCTGATGCGGCATACGCGTCATCGGTGTACGCAGCGCCGGTACCGGCGCTGCGCTCGACGACGACCGTGTGGCCTTGACCGACAAAGCGCTTTGCCGTGTCAGGCGAAGCTGCAACGCGAAGCTCGCCAGCCCGGCGCTCCTTGGGTATGCCGATAATCATCCGGTAACACGCTCCCCTGGCCGCCTTTCCCCCTTGAGCCGAGGCAGCGCGGCGACACAATGCCGCGCTCGTAATGCTTTCTCAAGGTTTTTGGGCCGCGACTATTTGACCAATTGCTGCGCGTGGCGCAGATCGTCTGCGCAAAGATTCGCGTGGCCGGAGTCGTTGTCGTTCTGCGCCTTGGCAAGCAGCAATTCGAGCTCTTGTTGCTTGGCGGGATCGTTCAGGGTGGCAATGCGACTACGCAGCGCCGCGATCTCCTGGGCGCAATCGGTCTGCGCGAATGCGCTGGTGGCCATTACGGCCACAGCGACGGCGAGGAGCGGCAGCACCCTTCTCATGTCTTTCCCCTGAAACTAAGATAGCGCCGATCCAGCAGAGGCAGGGCCGCTGCGTTTGCGCCGGTCTATCTACCAAGGATTGTGGTGCCTGCGCCGGCACCCCCAAGGAATAATTCACATCCGTACGCGTTGTTATCATGTCAGGCTCGATCGGGTGCCCCAGCCTTGCCAGGGGCGGGGGCGATGAGCGCACCCTTCAATGACCAGCTCGTCGCCGTTCTGCCTCGGTTGCGGCGGTTCGCCCGGGGTCTGACCGGTTCCGCTGTCGAAGCGGACGATCTCGTTCAGGCGGCTTGCGAACGGGCCTTGTCCCGCGCGCACCAGTTCCAGCCGGGAACGCGCTTCGACAGCTGGATGTTTCGCATCGTGCAGACGGTCTGGATCGACCAGCTGCGCGCGCGGGAGATCCGACGGACGGAGAGCGAAGACGAGGCGTTGGGAACGGGCACCGACGAGCCGGCACGGCGGGTCGAAGCCCGGATGGCGTTGCGGGAAGTGCAGGCGGCGATCGCCGTTCTGCCGGCCGAACAACGTCTGGCTCTACTCCTCGTGACGGTTGAAGGATTGAGTTACAGAGAAGCGGCGGAGGTCGCCGCGGTGCCGGTGGGCACCATCATGAGTCGATTGGCGCGGGCGCGGATGGCGTTGCTCGCAAAGCTTGATGGTGATGCTCTCCGGGGGAGTACGGAAGATGCAAAGGCCGAGTGACGAAACGCTGATCGCCTATCTCGATGGCGAGTTGGACGAACGCGAAAACCTGGAAGTCATCCGGGCGTTGGCGTGCGACGAGCGTTTGCAGGCGCATGCCGAGCGCCTCAATGCAAGCGCGCGGCTGATTCGTGCCGCCTATGACGACGTGTTGCGCGAACCAGTGCCCGAACGCCTGATTGCGGCGGCGCGCGGCGAGCGCGCTTTGAGCGCGCTGCAACGCGTGCTGGCGCATCTGGCGCGCTGGCGGCTGGCGCTGGGCGAGCGGCCGTGGTGGATCGGCGTGCCGGTCGCGGCCGCGCTCGCCGGCTTGGTGGTCGGCGGCGGCCTCGGATTCGTTGCCGGCATCGAGCAGACGGCGAGCCTGACGGCGCAGCAGGATCTGGTCACGGCCGGCGCGGGCACCAATTGGCTCGACAGCATCGCTGGCTATCACAAGCTGTTCGTGAATGCCGGCGCCAACGACCGTGCGCTGATGGACGTGCCGGCCGACGCCACCGGTGATGCCGCGCGCAAGGCCGGGCAACTGCCCGCGGACTTCCGCCTGCCGAACCTGAAACCGTGGAGCCTCGACTTCCAGGGCGCGCGGCTGCTGGTGATCGACGGGAG
Organism: Allostellaceae bacterium; assembly: GCA_035632395.1. Taxonomy (GTDB): domain Bacteria; phylum Pseudomonadota; class Alphaproteobacteria; order ATCC43930; family CGMCC-115725; genus REEB95. The sequence continues at coordinate 3,478 of DASQGX010000147.1, read as the reverse complement.
GCCGGCGACGCAGCTGTTCTATACGACCGACAACAAGAATCTCGGTCCGCTGACCTTCGTCGAGGCGGAATCGTCGAAGTCCGATCTCGCGCCAACGTTCGACCGCCGCGAGGACCTCAATATCCTCTACTGGCGGCACCATGGCCACGCCTACGCGCTCGTCGGCACGGCGGATATCGGCTACCTCTGGAACATCTACAACGATATCGCCTGGCAGCTCGACGCGATCTAGCCGCTAACCGCCGCCTTGGGCCGCGTATTCGGCCGGCGGCGGACCAAGTCTCGCGCTGCCCCGCGCCGCCCGGTAGAGTCGCCGGTATGGACGTGCACGCTCCCGTGGCTGCAGTGGTGCCGACGCCCGCGCGCGGCGAGGTGCGGGCGGAGCGCGACCTCCGCCTCGATTTCTTCCGCGGCCTGTCGCTGTTCTTCATTTTCATCGATCACGTGCCAGGCAACGTGCTCGCTTATGCGACGTTCCACGGCCTGGCGTTTTCCGACGCAGCCGAAGTCTTCATTTTCATCTCCGGTTTTACCGCTGCGCTGGTCTACGGCCGCGGCCTGATGCGCAACGGCGCGCTGTTGGCCACGGCGCAAATCTATCGTCGCGTCTGGCAGCTCTATGTCGCGCACATCTTTCTGTTCGTAATCTTCGTCGCCGAGGTCTCGTACAGCGTCCTGGTGGTGCACAACGCCATGTACATCGAGGAAATGCGCGTCGCGAATTTCCTCGAAACGCCGCACCTGGCGGTGATCCGCGCGCTGCTGCTGCTGTTCCAGCCGGCGTTTCTCGACATCCTGCCGCTCTACATCGTTTTGCTCGCGGGCTTCCCGCTGGTGCTGATGGGTTTGCGCGTCCACCGGCTCCTGCCGTTCGCGGTTTCCGCAACGCTTTACGCTGCGACACTTTTCTGGGGCTGGACTCCGCACACCTACCCGGCCGGCGCGCCCTGGTTCTTCAATCCGCTCGCCTGGCAGTTCCTGTTCGTCATCGGTGCAACCGCCGGCTTCTCGCGGGTCACCGGCGTCTGGCCGTTCCCCAGCGGCCAATGGTTCCGCATGCTGGCGATCGTCGTCGCCGGATTTTGCGCGTTGGTCAGCCTCGATTGGACGATCCACTGGCTCTACGATCCGTTTCCGTTAGTGCTGGCGAAGCAGTTGTGGATGCACACACTCGACAAGACCGATTTGGCGCCGTTGCGGCTGATCGACTTCCTCGCCATCGCCACCACCACCATGGTCTTCGTCAGGCCTGGCAGCGGATTTCTCCATGGGCGGTGGGCGCGGCCGCTGATCGTCTGCGGCCAGCATTCGCTTTATGTCTTCTGTCTCGGCATCGTGCTGGCGGTACTCGGCCATTTCATCCTATCCGAGTTCTACGACGGCGTGCTGATGCAGGCGGCGGTCAATCTCGTCGGCTTCGCGGCGATGATCGGCCTCGCCTACTTGCTTGAATGGTACAAACTCGCCGCCCGCCGCGTGCCCGATGCGCGCGCCGCAGCGGGCGTGTCGGAGTAACCGCGATGGCACGACCGATCGCCACGCTGGCCGCCGCATTGATTGTCGTGCCGCTGTTTGCCGCGTCGGCGGTTGCGCAATTGCCCGCGCCTGCGGCGCCGAAGCCGAATCAGTGCGCCGTGCCGCCGGATCTCATCGCTGCCGACCCGACGTTGCCGGGCCTCGCCAAGCGCCTTCAGGACCGGCAGCCGGTCATCATCGTCGCCATCGGCGGCGCGTCGACCGCGGGCGTTGCTGCCGGCAGCCCGGCCAATGCCTATCCGCAGCGGCTGCAGGAGGCCTTGGCCCGCCGGCATCCCGGCATTCCGATTACGGTCATCAACAAGGGCATCCCGCGCCAGACGACGCGTGAAATGATCGCACGGTTCTCCGCCGACGTGCTCGCCGCCAAGCCCAATCTGGTGATTTGGGAAACCGGCACCGTCGACGCCGTCCGCGGGATGGAGGTCGATGAGTTCGCCACTGCCCTCGACGACGGGATTTCGAAGCTGCGGGCAGGCGGTGCCGCAGTCATGCTCGTCAATATGCAATTCAATCCGAGCCTGGCCTCGGTGATCGATTTCGGCCCCTATCTCGGCGCTATCGACCGGGCGGCGGACCTGGATGACGTGTACCTGTTCGACCGTTATCAGATCATGCGCTACTGGAGCGACAATGGCCGCTTCGATCTGGTCGATGTTCCGAGCGGCAAACAGGCCGCCCTCGCGGGCGAAATCTATCGCTGTTTGGGCGAAACGATGGCCGACGCGATCGACCGCGCCGCCCGCTAGGATCGGTCTGCGATGCTGCGCGACAAGCTGAAATCGAAACCGCCGACGCCAGCGCTGCTGCGCACCCAACATTCGCTCATGGCGCTAACCGTGCTCGGGCTCATCGCCGGCAGCTTGTTGATGGCTGCACCGATCGGGCGGCATAGGCAAGCTACAATCGATGGCTGTGGCATCAGTGACAACCCGGCGGAAGCCGACATGAATCTGCCGCATGTTGCGCAGGCGCTTGCGGTTGGCGGCCCCGTGGTCATCGTCGCGTTCGGCTCGTCCTCGACTTTTGGCACCGGCGCCTCGGCGCGCGATAAGACCTATCCCAGCCGCCTTGCCGCCTTGCTGGCGCGGCGGTTGCCGGGCGCCAACATCGAGGTCCTCAATCGCGGCATTGGCGGCGAAGCCGCCGCGGCCACGTTGGCACGCATCGACAGCGACGTCATCGCTGCGAATCCCGACCTCGTCATCTGGCAGGTCGGAACCAACGACGTGCTGCGCGACGTCGATCCAGCGGCGGCCGGCGCAGTGATCCGCGACGGCGTCCTGCGCATGCAGCGCGCCGGCATCGACGTCGTGCTGATGGACGTGCAGTACGCGCCGCTGGTTCTCCGGCACGCGACGTTCCGAGAGATGGAGCGCATCATCGCCGCCGAAGGCAGCGAACTTGGCGTCCCGGTGATCCGGCGCTTTGCGATGATGCGGGAGTGGGCCGATGAAGGGCGCATGCCGCTATCGGTCATGCTCGGCCGCGACCATCTGCATATGACCGATGCGAGCTACGATTGCCTGGCGCGCAGCATCGGCCGCAGTATCGTTCTCGCTGCGCGTTCGTCGAATTCCTGAGCCTTACGGTGTCAGCATGGCGCGGCCGTAAATGCGGCCGGCGCGAAGATCCTCGAGTGTTTCGTTCACTCGCATCAACGGCCGCTCGACCAGCGGCGTTGGCTCGACCTTACCGCTCGTCACCAGATCCATCACTTCGCGGAACTCGGCGAGGGTGCCGACCAGCATGCCTTCGATGGTGATCGAGCGAATCGGCAGCAGCGGCAGGGATAGCGTGATATCACCGCCCATTAAGCCGACGATGACGTATTTCCCACCGCGCGCCAGCACATCGATGCCGAGCGACGCCGTCGCGCTCGCGCCGACGAGATCGATGACTGCCGCCGCCGGGCCGTTGGCGGCCGTCCGGATGGCGCGGC
>DASQGX010000146.1:0-4070 GCA_035632395.1 Allostellaceae bacterium | reverse complement strand
GGTGCCGCGCATCATCACCTGGTGGTTGCCGCGGCGCGCGCCGTAGGAATTGAACTCGGCCGGCCGCACCTGGTGCGCGAGCAGATATTCGCCGGCCGGGCTTTCGCGCTTGATCGAGCCGGCGGGCGAGATGTGGTCGGTAGTGATGCTGTCGCCGAGGATTGCCAGCGGCCGGGCTTTCGTGACGTCCGTAAGCGGCGCCGGCTGTTTCGGCATGTTGTCGAAATAGGGTGGATAGGCGAGATAGGTCGAACCCGGATTCCATTCGAACGTAACGCCGGCCGCCGGTTTGACCATTTGCCATTCGGGCGGCCCGCGGAAGACGTCGGCATAGCGCTTGCGGAACATCGGCGCGGTCACCGATTGCGCCACGGTTTCCTGCACTTCCGCGTTCGAGGGCCAGATATCCTTGAGGTAGACCGGCTTACCGTCGCTGTCCTGGGTTAGCGCGTCCTTGGTCACGTCGACGTTGAGCGAGCCGGCGATGGCATAGGCGACCACCAAGGGCGGCGAGGCGAGATAATTCGCCCGCACCTGCGGCGAAATCCGGCCTTCGAAATTGCGGTTGCCCGACAACACGGCGCCGACGACGAGATCGCCGTCCTCGACCGCCTCGGCGATCGGCGGCGGCAGCGGACCCGAATTGCCGATGCAGGTGGTGCAGCCGTAGCCGACCAAATTAAAGCCGAGCGCGTCGAGATCTTGCTGGAGGCCCGACGCCGCGTAGTAATCGGTCACCACCTGGCTGCCGGGCGCGAGCGAGGTCTTGACCCAGGGCTTCACCTTCACGCCGCGCTTCACCGCCTTGCGCGCCAGCAAGCCCGCGCCGAGCATGACGCTGGGATTCGACGTGTTGGTGCACGAGGTGATGGCGGCAATCACCACATCGCCGTCCTTGAGCTCGTAATTGGCGCCGTCGACCTTCACCGGGCCGCCGGTCTTCGCCTTGTCGCGCGTCGCCGCGAGCTTGGGCAACTCGCTCTTGAACGATTGCGCCACGCCCGACAGCGCGACCCGGTCCTGCGGCCGGCGCGGTCCGGCGAGCGACGGCTCGACCGTCGCCAGATCGAGATTAAGCGTATCGGTGAATACCGGATCGGGCGCGTTCTCGTCGTGCCATAGGCCTTGGGCCTTGGCGTAGGCTTCGACCAGCTTGACCTGCTGTGCATCGCGGCCGGTGAGCGTCAGGTACCGCAGGGTCTCCGCATCGATAGGGAAAAAGCCGCAAGTCGCGCCGTATTCCGGCGACATGTTGCCGATGGTGGCGCGGTCGGCGAGCGCCAACGAGGCGATGCCGGGACCGTAGAACTCGACGAACCGGCCGACGACGCCCTTCTTGCGCAGCATCTGCGTCACGGTCAGCACCAGATCGGTCGCGGTGGCGCCTTCCTTGAACGCGCCGTGCAAACGGAAGCCCACGACTTCCGGCAGCACCATCGAGATTGGCTGGCCGAGCATCGCTGCCTCAGCCTCGATACCGCCGACGCCCCAGCCGAGAACCGATAGGCCGTTGATCATCGTCGTATGGCTGTCGGTGCCGACCAGCGTGTCGGGATAGGCGACGGTCCTGCCGTTCTCCTCGGTGGTCCACACCACGCGCGCGAGATATTCGAGGTTCACCTGGTGGCAGATGCCGGTGCCCGGCGGCACGACGCGGAAATTGTCGAACGCATCCTGGCCCCAGCGCAGGAAGGCATAACGCTCGCCGTTGCGCTGGAATTCGATCTGCACGTTCTTGCGAAACGCGTCGGCGGTGCCGAAATTGTCGACCATCACCGAATGGTCGATGACGAGATCAACCGGATTAAGTGGATTGATCCGCTTGGGATCGCCACCGAGCCGCGCCATCGCCTCGCGCATCGCCGCAAGGTCGACCACCGCCGGCACACCGGTCAGATCCTGCATCAACACGCGCGCCGGCCGGAAGGCGATCTCGCGGTCCGAGGTCCGGGCCTTGAGCCAAGCGGCGACCGCCTTGATGTCGTCGACCGTGACGGTACGGCCGTTCTCGAAGCGCACCAAATTCTCGAGCAGGACCTTGAGCGAGAACGGTAGGCGGGAAATGTCGCCGAGCCCAGCCGCCTGGGCCGCCGCCTCGAGACTGAAATAATCGTAAGCCTTGCCGCCGACCTGCAGTGTGCGGCGCGCCTTCAACGAATCCTGACCGGTGACCGGCACGAGGCTGCCTCCCTCTTCTTCGCTAACGGGGCACGGCGTTAACGGTTGCTGCTAGCGCGTCCGGCCCGCGAGATCAAGCGCGGCACGGCGTCCATGCATGCCGCGCAGGCGACGGATTGCCGGTTGGGCCCGGATTTGGCGGTAGCATCGCCACATACTATGATCGGCACGCATCCGCTACCGACGTCGAGCGAGGCGATTTCCGCCCATGGCGCTGCCGGCCGACCGTGCGACCGCGCCCGCGGCGACGCAGAACATTACGTTCCCCGCCATCCTGCTGGCGCTGTCGGTTACGTTCGTCCTGGCGGTCGCTATCGGCCTGTATCTGTTCACGTGGCCGATTGCCGATGATTTCGTCCGCGCCGTCGAAGGTCGCGACTACGGTATTTTTGGCGGAGTCTGGATCGAATACACGACCTGGTCGTGCCGCTGGGCGGCCGGTTTCGTGCATTTCGTCATCGCCGCGCTATTGCCGCTGACGCGCTTCTATGGCGCCAGCCTGATGGCGATCACGCTGCTGTCGCTGGCGATCCTGTCGCCGTTCATCGCTGGTGTGCTGGGCCTGCGCTGGCGCTCGCGGGCGACCTTATTCGTCGTCGTAGTCTTCGCGGCGCTATGGTGGGCGGAATCGCCGAGCGTCAACGAGCTCTTCTTCTGGCGCGCCGCCGAGGTCGAATACCAGCTCGGCTGGTCGGCGGCGATCGTATTAGCCTTCGCCGCTTGCCAGCTCGATTTGACGACAGCACCCGCCGGCGTTCTACGGCTGGCGGCGCTGGCGGCGGTCGTGTTCTTCGTCAGCGGCCTGCACGAACTTGCGGCGGCGCTTGAGACCGGATTGTTCGCCGCCGTCGCCATCGCCGCGCGCATCGTTTGCGGCCGTTGGCGGCCAGCGGCGATCGTCGGATGGGTTGCCGGGCTGATCGGCCTTGCGGTGGTCGTCGCCGCACCCGGCAATGGCGCACGTGAAGCGGCGGTCGGCGCCGCGCCCGCATTGGGACACGTTCTCGGCGCCGCATTGAAACAGATAGGCATCCAAACCGCGCTCTGGATCGTCGATCCCAAGACGCTGGTGGCCGCCGCTTTGCTGATCGCGTTGCGCGCCCGTGTCAACGTTGCGCCGCGCTGGAGCGAACGGCTGACAACGCGAGCGCGGTGGGCGTTAACCGGATTGTTCGTTGCCGTGTTGGTGACGCTCTATGTCTTGCCCGCGGTGGCGCTGGGCGGCGCGGTGCCAGCACGGACACTGGCCGGCATCCACCTCGCGTTCCTTTGTGGCGGGCTGATCGTCGTCAGCACCTGGGCTCCATGCGCCGTCCGCGGCATGGCGGCATGGCGGATCGACGGCGGCCACGCCGTGCGCTGGCTGCTCGTCGCCTTGGCCTTGGCGCTACCGGCAAGCCGCAATGTCGTCGTCGGCATCACTGATCTACGCGGACCGGCGGAATCGTTTCATGCCTTCATGGCGGCGCGCGATGCCACCTTGCGCCGTCAGCAAGGTACGGGCACCGCAAATGCGGTCCTGCCGGTGATCCCTAAGACCGACTTTCCGCGTTCCTACGTCTTTCATGCCGACATCCGCGGCGACGCTAAGTTCTGGATCAACCGCTGGACGGCGCGCTACTACCGCCTGACTGCGATCCGCGCCGCCGATGCAAACAATGGCCATTGAGCCGGACGCAATCGAATCAGCGGCACCGTGGCAAAGGTTTGAGAGCCAAATCGGTGACCGCGCCGCGTCGGCGCACAAATCTTGCTTTCGCCACATTTCGATCCAAATCGGGTCTCATTCCCGGGCTTTCATCGCGACCGGTGAGAGACATCTGGCTTTTGGCTTGTCTCGCATCTCCATGAAGCGGTCGCCCCCCGACCGCTCTTATTCGACGGCCTCGGTA
>DASQGX010000145.1:0-20047 GCA_035632395.1 Allostellaceae bacterium | reverse complement strand
CGTGCCGGAATAGATGACGTCTTCGCCCATATTGCCGCCGGCGTTGATGCCGGAGAACATCAGGTCGGGCTTGCGTTCGCGCATGAAGCCGTTGACTGCGAGCAGCACGCAATCGGTCGGCGTGCCGTCGACCGCATACCGCTTGGCCCCCAATTTGCGGATACGCAATGGCCGGGCAATGGTCAGAGAATGACTGGCGCCGCTTTGCTCGGTCTCGGGCGCGCACACCCAGACATCGTCTGAGAAAGCGCGCGCCAGCTTGACCAGCAGCTTGAGGCCGTGCGCCTCGATGCCGTCGTCGTTCGAAACCAGGATGCGGGCGCGGCGCAGATCAAGCGGAAAATCAAACGCCACCGGCGATAACCTCGATTCCGCCCATGTAAGGCCGGAGCGCGGCAGGTACCGCGATCGAGCCGTCGGCGCGCTGGTAATTCTCCATGACCGCGATCAGCGCGCGGCCGACCGCGAGGCCCGAGCCGTTGAGCGTGTGCACCAGGCGCGTGCCCTTCCCGCCCTTCGGCTTGCAGCGCGCGTCCATGCGCCGCGCCTGATAATCGCCGCAGTTGGAGCACGACGAGATTTCGCGATAGGCGCCGGCGCCGCCGTTTTCGCCCGGCAGCCACACTTCGATATCGTAAGTCTTGCGCGCCGCCGCGCCCATGTCGCCAGCGCACAGCAGCATGACGCGATACGCCAGCCCGAGGCGCTTCAATACTTCTTCGGCGCAGCCGGCCATGCGTTCGTGCTCTTCGGCGGATTTGTCCGGATGCGCGATTGACACCAATTCGACCTTGTCGAATTGGTGCTGGCGGATCATGCCGCGCGTGTCCTTGCCAGCGGCGCCGGCTTCGGAACGGAAGCAGGGCGTCAGTGCGGTGTAGCGCAGGGGCAGTTTCTCTTCGTCGACGATGTCCTCGCGCGCCAAATTAGTCAGCGGCACCTCGGCGGTCGGAATCAGCCACAGGCCCGTCGTGGTGCGGAACAGATCGTCGGCAAATTTCGGCAGCTGGCCGGTGCCGAACACCGCCGCGTCACGCACGAGCAGCGGCGGCACGACTTCGGTATAACCGAATTCACGCGTGTGCAAATCGAGCATGAATTGGCCCAGCGCACGCCCCAGCCGCGCCAGACCGCCCGACAGCACGACGAACCGCGCACCGGAAATCTTGGCGGCGCGGGCGAAATCCATGCGACCGAGCGCTTCGCCAAGCGCGGCATGATCCTTGGGCTTGAAATCGAATTTGGGCTTGGCACCAACTTCGCGCAGCAATTTGTTGTCGGCTGCGTCCTTGCCGTCGGGGACGTTGTCGGCCGGCAGGTTCGGCAGCGGCGCCAGCGCGGCATCCACCGCCTCTCGCAAACGCGCCGCTTCCGCCTCGAGAAATGCCTGTTTCTCTTTGCTCTCGGCCATCTGGCGCATCAGCGCCGCCGTGTCGCCGCCTTTCGCCTTGGCCGCCGCCATCTCCTGGCCGAGCTTGCCGCGCGCCGCCTGGTTCTGCTCGGCCGCGGTCTGGGCCTCGCGCCATTCCTTGTCGAGACGAAGAATTTGCGCGGCCATCGGCGGCAGGCCGCGTCGCGCCAAGCCCTTGTCGAACGAGTCCGGGTTTTCGCGGATCCAGCGGATGTCGAGCATCAGGTCTTGGCCTTGGCTTTCGGCTTGAGGCCGAGCTCGGCCTCTTCCTGAGCTTCACGTTCGGCGCGTTTCTTTTCGACTATCTTGCAGCAATAGATCGAGATTTCGAACAGCGCCAGCAGCGGCACGGCCAGCGACACTTGGCTGAAGATGTCGGGCGGCGTCAGCACCGCGGCGGCGATGAACACCAGCACAATGGCGTAACGTCGTTTCGACGCGAGCCCCTTCGCGGTCACCAAACCGACGCGTGCCATCAACGTCAGCAGCACCGGCAGCTGGAACGCCAGGCCGAAGGCGAGCATCAGCCGCATCACCAGCGTCAGATACTCGCTGACCTTGGGCTCGATCTCGACCGGCAGGACACCGTTGCCGCCGGTCTGCTCGAAGCTGAGGAAGAAGCGCCAGGCGACCGGAAAAATGACGAAATAAACCAGCGCGCCGCCGAGGATGAACAAGATGGGCGATGCGAACAGATACGGCCAGAAAGCGCGGCGCTCGTTCTTGTAAAGGCCGGGAGCGACAAACAGCCAGAGCTGCGTCGCCATGAACGGAAACGCCAGGCAGAACGCCGACCACACCGCGACGCGGAGATTGGTGAAGAACGCCTCCGTCAGGTCGGTGTAGATGAAATGGCGGCCGGTCTGGCCGGCAAGCGCCATCGCCAGCGGCCGCGCCAGGAAATCGTAGATCTCGCGCGAGAAGTACCAGCACGGCGCCAGCAGGATCAGGAACGCGATGATCGAATAGAGCAGCCGCTTGCGAAGCTCGATCAGGTGATCGAGCAGCGGCATCTTGCCCTTTTCGAGTTCGTCGTCGCTCGGATCGTCTGTCATGACGGCTTCGGCGCCTCGGACGCCGCGGGCTCAGCCTTCGTCTCAGATTCCGGCTTCGTCCCAGGCTCGACTTTAGCGTCGGGCGTTGCCTCGATCAGCGGCGGCTTCGGCGGTTCGGCAAGCGGATTGGTCAGCTCGGGTGCCGTCAGCGACTGCTTGAGCTCGCCGTGCGGATCGATGGTCTTCGACATCTCTTCATCGAAGTTGAAACGCGTCGCGGCGTCGAGATCGCGCTTGACGTCGTCGAGCTCGGCATCGCGCACCATGTCTTCAAGGCTGTTCTGGAACTCGCGCGCGATCGAGCGCGCTTTGCGCACCCAGAACGCGACGTTCTTCATCACGCGCGGCAAATCCTTGGGGCCGATCACCACCAAGGCAACCACTGCGATGAGCGCGAGTTCGGACCAGGCGAAGTCGAACATGTCAGTCCTGGGCGCCGCGTCCCAGTTCTTCGGCGGCCGCTTCGGCCTCGGCCTCGGCTTCGGCCGCCTGCTCGGCATCGTCGGCCGCCGTCCCGGCGCTTTCCATCGGCAGATCGGCAAGCTTGCCGGTCTCGCTCAGTGTCAATTCGGGCCGTGGTCCGATCAGGCCAGAAGCGCGCAGCTCTTCGATGCCCGGCAGATCGGCGGCACTGGCCAGACCGAAATGCAGCAGGAACGCGTCGGTCGTGCCCCAGGTCACCGGCCGACCGACGGTCTGGCGGCGGCCCTTGGGTCCGATCCAGCCGATCTCCATCAGCAGGTCGAGCGTGCCTGTCGACACCACGACGCCGCGGATATCCTCGATCTCGGCGCGCGTCACCGGCTGGTGATAGGCGACGATGGCCAGCGTCTCCATCGCCGCGCGCGACAGCTTGCGCGAAATCTTCTGCACCAGCTTGAGGCGCGGGCCGAGATCGGGCGCGGTGCGCACCGTCCAGCCGCCGGCGGCTTCGACGATGTTCACGCCGCGGCCGCGAAAATGCTCGGTCAGCTCGGCGATCAATGACGGAATGTCGGCATCCTCCGGTAGGCGCGCCTTGATCGCCGCCTCGTCGACAGGCGATTGCGACGCAAACAGCAGCGCTTCGAGCAGCCGCAGATGGTCGGCGCGAGGATCGGGTTGGTCGGTGGTCATCTAGGCCTCGGAAGACGGATTACGAAGATAGATCGGGCCGAACGCGCTGTCCTGCCGGAGTTGCACCTTGCCAGTACGCACCAGCTCGAGGCTCGCGGCGAACGTAGCAGCGATGGCGGAGCGGCGCACCAGCCCGTCGCCGAGATCGGGCGGCAGGAAGCTCATCAGCGTGCGCCAATCCGGCATGTGGCCGAGGAACCGCGCCATGCGCTCGAGCGCCTCGTCCATCGAATAAAGCTCGGTCGGCGCGATCTGCAGCACGCTGACCTCGTGGCGGAGCTTCTGGTCGCCATAGGCCTTCAGCAGATCGTAGAGCGTGTCGCCCCACACCGGCTGATAGGTCCGCGGCAATCCTTCCGGCGCACCGCGCAAAAAGACGTCGCGGCCAAGCAGCGGCCGGGCGAAGAGACGCGTCGCCGCCTGCTGCATCGCTTCGAGGCGCTTGAGCCGATGCGCCAGCGCGGCGGCGAGCTCGTCGCCGCTCGGCTGGCCGGCGCTCGGCGGCTGCGGCAGCAGCAGGCGCGATTTGAGATAGGCGAGCCACGCCGCCATTACCAAATAGTCGGCCGCGATCTCGAGCCGAAGCTGGCGCGCGGCGGAGATGAAGGCGAGATACTGATCCGCCAGCTTGAGGATCGAAATCTGCAGCAGGTCGACTTTCTGCTCGCGCGCCAAATTGAGCAGCAGGTCGATCGGCCCCTGATAGCCTTCGAGATCGACCACCAGATCGGCGCCAGGCGCCGGTTCCGGCTTCGCCATCTCGAAGGGTTCGACGTCGCTCATCCGACACCCGTGAGCTTGCTGATGGCACTGAGGAGCCAATCGACTGGCCCCTCGACGGCATGACCGAACAGATTCCAATCCATGTTGAAGCGCGCGCCGATCATTGGCACCAGAATGAGCACGCCGATCAGGATGAGCAAGCCATAGCGTTCCATCCGCGCCAGCGGAAAGGCGAGCGCGTCGGGCAGAATGCCGACGGCGACGCGGCCGCCGTCGAGCGGCGGCAGAGGAATCATGTTGAACGCCGCCAGGACGAAATTGAGCTCGACAGAGACGACGAGATTGTCAAGAAACCACTGCTGGAAATAACTCGGCAGATAGGGAACCACGTAAAACAGCAGCGCCGACACGATCAGCAGCAGGATGTTGACCGCAGGCCCCGCGAGTGCGACCCAGACCATGTCGCGGCGCGGCCGGTTGAGCCGGTTGAAGTTCACCGGCACCGGCTTGGCGTAGCCGAACAGGAAGCCGGTGGTGAAAAACAGCAGCAGCGGCATGATGACGGTGCCGACGAGATCGATGTGCCGCAGCGGATTGAACGTGACGCGGCCCATGCGCAACGCCGTATCGTCGCCGCAGCGCAGCGCGACATAGCCGTGCGCCGCCTCGTGCAGCGTGATGGCGAAGATCGCCGGCAGCGCCAGGATTGAAATCTTACTCAGGAAATCCGCGACATGCGGCGAGACCATCATGGCCGGGCTCCGATCAAGGCGGCGAGCCGCACTGCGGCCGCCTCGCAATCGAACGCGCCGGCCCCCTGATCCGCCGCCCGCCGCCGCGCCTCGCCGCGCGCCAGCCGGCGGTGCGCCCCTGGGGTCAAAGGCTCGATCGAGCCCGCAATAGCCGTCATCTCCACCAGATCACCATTGCAATGCAGAACCACGTCGCATCCAGCCTCGAGCGCGCCTTTCGCCCGCTCCGCCAAGGTTCCGGGAAGCGCCGCCATCGAAAGATCGTCTGAAATCAGCACGCCGTCGAAGCCAATGCTAGCCCGAATCGTCTCTGCGATCAGCCGCCGCGACAGGGTGGCGGGCCGGTCGGGATCGAGAGCGCGATAGACGATATGCGCGGTCATGGCCCAGGGCATATCGTTGAGCGCGCGAAACGGGGCGAAATCGGTCTCGGCTAGGTCCTGCGCACTGGCCGTTACGGTCGGCAGCGCTTTGTGGCTGTCGACCGTCGCGCGGCCGTGTCCCGGAATGTGCTTGATGATAGGTAGCACGCCGCCCGCGAGCAGGCCCTCGCAAGCGGCGCGTCCGAGATCGGCAATCTTCGCGGGCGCTTCACCATACGCGCGGTCGCCAATAATCGGATCGGCACCCGCAATCGCCAAATCGAGCACGGGCGCGCAATCGACGGTGATGCCGAGGGCCATCAGATCGTGTGCCATGAGGCGCGCGGCCAGGAATGTCGCCTCACGCGGTGAAGCCGCCGCGGCCAGTCTCGCCGCAGCCGGATATTCGCGCCAATGCGGCGGCTTCAATCGCGCGACGCGGCCGCCTTCCTGGTCGATCAGCACCGGCGCGTCGGGTGCCCCGATGCAATCGCGCAGCGAAGCGACCAACGCGCGTACTTGATCGGGATCGGCGCAATTGCGCTGAAAGAGAATGAATCCGAGCGGATTGGCGGTGCGGAAGAAATCGCGTTCGGCCTCCGACAGCGCCAGTCCTGCGCAGCCGAAAATCGCCGCGCGCGGCTCACGGGCGGAGGACGATGCAGGCGACATGACGTTGCTGAAGTGACCGGCAGAGGCGCGACGCCGTGTCCGCATCGGCCAAGGGTCCCGCCTCGATACGATAAAGCACCGCACCGCCGCGTTCGACGCGCACGGCGTTCGCCGACAGCGACGCCAACAAATCGGACTGCACGCGCTTCAGGCGCGTCCATTCGGCTTGCGCCGCGGCCGTTGAACTCACAGCGCCGAGCTGGACGAACCAGCCGTGACCCGCGAGTTCGGCCGGTACGCGTTCGCCCGAAGCCGTGGCCGGCGCCGAACTCGGTGGCGGATTGGCCGTGACGGTGGTTGCCGGCCGCGATGGCGGCGGCGGTGGCGGTGGTGGCGGCGTGACTGCCGTCATTTGCGGTGCCGGCGTTTCAGTCGGCGGCGACTGCGTTACCGCTGCAGCCGGCGACGGAGCGCTCGCGACGGCAGGCGGGGCCGGTATTGACGAAGAGGTGACCGAAGACGTCGGCGGCGCAGGCACCGGTGCCGCTGTCGGCACCTGCGCGATAGCCGGCGGTGTCGCCGGCGTCGGCGCTGGTAGCGGTGCAGGCGGCGGCGGCAAGATCTGCTCAACCCTGGGCTGCGCCGCGGAACCGTTGAGGATGATCTTGTCCTGGTCGGGCACTTGCATGCCGCCAGGCTGCTTGGGCGCTTCCTTGATCGGCTCGTCGCCGGGGCCGATCACCGGCACCGGCACCGTGGGTGCACTCGGTGTCAGCAAATGCTCCTTGATATAAGGCCAGCCCGACGCCGCGGCGGCGCCGATCACCACCAGCACGACGCCGACGCGCACCGCGGCGCCGAAATGCCGCGGCCATTTCGTCGGCGGTCGCGTGGTCGCGCCGGGAATACGGTCTTCGGGATCAACGCCAAACGCCATCAGCGCAGCTCCTCGGCCGGCGTCACGCCGATTACCTTGAGGCCCGACGCGATTACGAAGGCCATGGCCTGAACCAGCGCCAGGCGCGCGCGCGTCAAGTCGCGCTTACCTTCAACCACGAAGCGCAGACCGGAGTCCGCGTTGCCCTTATTCCATAACGCATGGAATGATGCGGCGACTTCCTGCAAATAAAACGCGATGCGATGCGGTTCGTGCATCTGGGCTGCGCCTTCGACGGTGCGCGGCCATTGCGCGAGCTGTCGCACCAGAGCGATCTCGTCGGTATCGGCGAGCAATGCCAGCGGCCCGTGTGCGAGCGCGGTGGCGGCCAACTCGTCCGCACCAAAATGCTGCGCCGCCAGCCGCATGACCGAGCGCGCGCGGGCATGGGCGTATTGCACGTAGAAGACCGGATTGTCTTTCGACTGCTCGACGACTTTGGCGAAATCGAAATCAAGCGTCTGGTCGTTGCGCCGCGTCAGCATGACGAAACGCACCACGTCCTTGCCGACGCGCTCGATGACATCGCGCAGCGTGACGAAATTGCCGGCGCGCTTCGACATCCGCACCGGCTGGCCGCCGTCCGACAGGCTCACGAGCTGGCACAGTTTGACGTCGAGCGCCGTCTTGCCTTGGGTCAGCGCCTTGACAACTGCCTGCATGCGCTTGACGTAGCCGCCATGATCGGCGCCCCAGACATCGATCAAATCGGCGAAGCCACGCTTGACCTTGTCCCAATGATAGGCAATGTCGGCAGCGAAATAGGTCCACGAGCCGTCGGCCTTCTTGATCGGCCGGTCGACGTCGTCGCCGAAGGCGGTCGAACGGAACAGCGTCTGCGGCCGTGGCTCCCAATCGTCGGGCAGCATGCCCTTGGGCGGCTCGAGCGTGCCGACATAGATCAGGCCCTGCTTTTCGAGCTCAGCGATCGCCTGTTCGATGGCGCCGGCTTTCACCAGCTTGCGCTCCGAAGCGAAGACATCGAACTCGATGCCGAGCCGTTCGAGGTCGCCGCGGATCAGCGTCAGCATTTCCTCGATGGCGAAGTCGCGCACCGGCGCCAGCCACTCGCTTTCGGGCTTGCCGAGCCATTTCTTGCCGTCGCGTTGCGCCAGCGTCGCGCCGGTGTCGATCAGGTATTCGCCGAGATAAAGGCCTTCGGGAATCTCGCCGACGGTTTCGCCGAGCGCCTGGCGATAGCGCAGATGCACCGAGCGCGCCAGTGCATCGACCTGCGCGCCGGCGTCATTGACATAATATTCGCGTGTCACCGCGTGGCCGGTCTTGTGCAGCAGCGCGGCGAGCGCATCGCCGACCACTGCGCCGCGGCCGTGACCGACATGCATCGGCCCCGTCGGATTGGCCGAGATATATTCCACATTGACGGTGCGCCCCTGCCCCATCGTGCTGTCGCCGTAAGCCGGACCGACACGCAGGATTTCCGCCAGCCGCGCGTACCAAAAAGCATTGTCGAGGCGCAGATTGATGAAGCCAGGACCAGCGACTTCGGCGGCGGTGACGTGATCGAGCTTGGCAAGGCGCGGCCGCAGCTTCTCCGCGAAATCGCGCGGCTTCATGCCGGCGCCCTTGGCCAGCACCATCGCCGCGTTGGCCGAAACGTCGCCATGCGCCGGATCGCGCGGCGGCTCGACCGACATCCGGCTGGTGTCGAGCGCAAAGCCGAGCGCCGCGATCTCGGCCGCGATCTTGTCGTGAAAATACGCGAACAGATTCATCACGTCGTGGCGTCGGGATCGACCAGCCTGCGGTGCTCGTCGAGAGCGAAGCGATCGGTCATCCCGGCGATATAGTCTGCGATCACACGCGCGCGGCCCTTGGGGTCGCGCTTCGTCGCCTCTTCACGCCACTCGCTCGGCAATAGGTCAGGCTCGCGATTGAAGATGCGGAATAGGTCGGCGACGACGCGACGGGCCTTCGACGACATGCGGTTGACCCGATAATGGCGATACATGCGCTCGAACAGAAACGCGCGCAGGCCTTTCTCTTGCTCGCGCATATCGTCCGAGAATGCGACCAGAGCTGCGCGCGATTGGCGCACCGCGTCCGCCGAGCCGATATTCGCTTGCGCGATACGCCGCTTGGTCTCGGCGACGACGTCGGTGACCATGCGGTCGATCAGCCGGCGCACGGCTTCGTGGATCGCGCGGCTATCCTCGATCGCACGGTTCGACTTGCGCACCTCGGCCAGCGCGTCGCCGATCAACGGCACGTCACGCAGATCATCGAGCGTGAACAAGCCGGCGCGGAAGCCGTCGTCGATATCGTGATTGTCGTAAGCGATGTCGTCGCTCAACGCGGCGACCTGCGCCTCGGCCGACGGCCAAGTGGCGAGCTCGAGATCGTGTTGCGCGTTATAAGTGGCAATCGTTTCTGAGAGCGGCGATTTGACCGGTCCGTTGTGCTTGACCGTGCCTTCGAGCGTCTCCCAAGTGAGATTGAGACCATCGAAATCGGCATAGCGCCGTTCAAGCGACGTCAAGATGCGCAGCGTCTGATCGTTGTGTGAGAAGCCGCCATATTCTTTCATCGCGGTGTCGAGCGCTTCCTCGCCCGCATGGCCGAACGGCGTGTGGCCGAGATCGTGCGCCAGCGCCAGTGCTTCGGCGAGATCCTCGTTCAATCCGAGCGCGCGCGCCAGGCTGCGCGCGATCTGCGCGACTTCGAGACTGTGCGTCAGCCGCGTCCGATAGTGATCGCCCTCGTGATAGACGAAAACCTGAGTCTTGTATTGCAGGCGGCGAAACGCGGCGGAATGGATGATGCGGTCGCGATCGCGCTGAAACGGTGTGCGGCTCGGACTTTCCGGTTCGCGATGCAGCCGCCCGCGACTCCTCTCCGGCGAAGAGGCGTAAGGAGCGAGCGCAACGGTCATGGCGCGAAGCTATCCCTCGCGTCGAGTCGATGCAATCTCTTGTGGCGGCCTTGCCGCGCTCAAATTCGTGCGTAGGTGACAGTGCGTGCCGATATTTGGAGGCGGTTTGACAAAGCCATCGTCATCCCCACATAAAGGCGACACGGAGCATTCGGACATGGCCGAAATCCTCGAAAAAGAGCGCAGCGTCAGCCTTTCAGCGAGCGCGGCGAAGCGCGTCAAGGAACTCAAGGCGCAGGAGAACCTGCCGCATGCGTTCCTGCGCCTCGCCGTGTCGGGCGGCGGCTGCTCGGGCTTCCAATACGGCTTCAGCTTCGACGATAATCTCCAGCCCGATGACCGTTCGTTCGAACGCGACGGCGTGACGCTGGTAGTTGACGAGACGTCGCTCGACCTTGTCAAAGGCGCCGAAATTGATTTCGTCCAAGACATGATGGGCGCTTCGTTCCAGGTGAAGAATCCGAACGCCGCATCGTCGTGCGGCTGCGGCAATTCGTTTTCAGTCGGCTGAGCCCCTGCCCGCTTGACCAAGCTCGCGTCCTGGAACGTCAACTCGGTCAAGGCGCGGCTCGGTCATCTCCTCGACTGGCTCAAGGCGGCACAGCCCGACATCGCCTGCCTGCAGGAATTGAAATGCGCCGAAGCGGATTTTCCGCGGCTCGAGATCAAGAGTCTCGGCTACGATTCCGTCGTCGCCGGACAGAAGACCTATAACGGCGTCGCCATCCTGTCGCGCGTACCGGCGAAGGATGTTGTGTCGACGCTCCCCGGCGACAGCAAGGACGAGCAGGCGCGCTATATAGAGGCAACGATTGGCGATCTGCGTGTCGCCTCGGTCTATCTGCCCAACGGCAATCCGGCGCCGGGCGAAAAGTTCGACTACAAGCTTGCCTGGATGAAGCGGCTCAGGACGCACGTGCAGAGCCTGCTCGACCGCGAGCTGCCGTTTGCGCTGGCCGGCGATTTCAACGTCGCGCCGACCGACGACGACGTCTACGACCCGGCGGGTTGGAAGGACGATGCGCTGTGCCGGCCGGAATCACGAACACAGTTCCGCGCGCTGCTCAATCTCGGCATCGCCGACGCGTTCCGCACGCTGCACAGCGAAGGCCAGCGTTATACCTATTGGGATTACATGCAGCGCCGCTTCGAGACCGATCACGGCTTGCGCATCGATCACATCCTGCTGTCGCCGCAGGCGACCGACCGGCTCCGCCAATGCGACATCGACAAGTCACCGCGGTCGCGCGACAAGCCGTCGGATCACACGCCGATTTGGTGCGAAATCGCCGCGCCCTGAACGGGCGCGGCGTCCCGGAAGTCGCCAATCAGGCTGCGACTGAGCCGCCCGCGCTGCGGCGTCGCCGCGCGACCAGCAGGCCGAGCAAGCCGAGCGCGGCCGCGAGCATCGTCCAGGTCGCCGGCTCGGGAGCCGCCAGGAACTGCACCGTGAGCGAGTTGAGCGTCAGCGCTTGCGGCCCGTTGGCCGCCCAGCCAGCGTCGACAACGAACGCCACGTCGGTCACGATCTGAGAGCCGTCGGATCCGGACTGGAACGACGCAAAGGTCTTATAGGTGCCAGTGTTCTCGAAGCCGGTGTCGTTGGTCGCATTGACGAGATTCAAGCCGTTGAATGCCGTGGTGAAAGCCGACGGGCTGGCCTGGTTGAAGCTCGGCGGCGGGCCGAGATAGACGTCGTAAAAGTTGCCGTTGGCGAGACCAACGACGAAACGCGGCGCGCCGCCGCCGGCGCCACCGAGCGTATCGGTGAAGTTGGCGCTGAGGCCGACGATGTTGTTCAGGCTGAACGTCTGATTCGGGAAGAAATCGACGTAGCTGTAGGTCGTCGGATTGCTGGTCAGGCTGAACGGCCCATTCGGAAAGCCGGTCGCCATGTTCAAGGGGTCGGCGTCGTTGGAATAGGTCCCGGTTGCCGTGACGACGGTGGCAAAGGCGGGCAACGCCGCAGCGAAAGTCAACGCGGCAGCAAGTAACGACGCGCGCGCGAACGCGCGGATAATCCGGTTCATGTCAGCACCTTCGGGTTCGGGTAATCGGTTTTTATTGTTGAGTGCAAAATAATCGCGCAGAAAATTCGTGACAAATGGAATGTATGTTTAACGCTCGAAAATCTATCGTTAATAAAATCGCCGACAGCTATGCGCCGGCATTTGCGCACACCCGTATCGTTGGTTAAGCGCGCGGGCACTCGCCAACGCGACGGCAATCACGATTAACACAGGGGAAAAGTCGATCGCGCGTGTGCGCGGATCAGAACTTGACGCCGTAACCCAGGCGGAAATTGTCGCCGAACTCGCCATGCACGGTACTGAAGTCCGGCGTGCGCGTCCGGTCGAATGAAAGCATCAGGCTCTGGCTCTGGCTCAAATCGTAGCCGAGACTCAACGTCCCGCGCACCGCAGCCGGCGCGCCGCCCGACAGCGCCTCGCGCATCGGATCGGTGCCGGGACTCAGGAAGCTGCCGGACAGGCCGAAGCCGCCGTGGAAGTGGTCGCTGTCGAACAGATTCCACGACAAGCCGGCGATATTACGGGCAGTGTTGCTCGCCGGATCGAGCTCGAGCGCCGATTCTGGCCGCGGTGAGAAAATGAAATTGAAGACACTTTTGCTGCCCGGCGTGGTCAAGGCAATCTCGAAGTCGTCGGAGCTGCCGGAAGGCGGGGTCAGGTTCGGCAGATTGAGCTGGAATTCCGGCAACGGCGCGCCGCCGCGGACCAGGGAAGTCGACTCGAGCGCAAACGCCGGCAGGGCAACCGCAACTGCGGCGGCCGTGACAACGGCACACACAAATCCTTTCGCAAGACGAACCATGACGACCTAACCGTGCCGGGCAGGCGAACTGCAACAATTCTATCCGCGCCGGTGGCACGGTTCAATCGCAACCGGCCCTTAACTGCGCGTAACTGCACGACTCCACCGCAATAACTCTTTGTATTTATAACTTATTCTAAGACCGCCGGGATTCACCCCGGAGTGTGGCTGAGGGGTAACGGTGCCGCTGACCGCCTGGGTCTTCGATCGACCAGGACTCGCCATCGAGCAACTCCGCATAGTCTGGGCCCACCGGCACCTTGCCGTGGCCGCCGGGCAGGTCGAGGACATAGGTCGGCTGGCACAAGCCCGAGACCCGGCCGCGCAAGCCGCGCATGACATCGCGGCCAGCCGCGAGCGTGGTGCGGAAATGCGCCGTGCCGCGCGCCAGGTCAGCATGGTGCAGGTAGTAGGGCTTCACCCGCATGGCGACGAGGCTGCGGAAAAGCGCTTCGAGCGTCGCCGCATCGTCGTTGACGCCTTTGAGCAAAACGCTTTGGCCAAGCAATGGAATGCCTGCCTTGGTCAGCCGCGCGCAGGCGGCGCGCGTTGCCGCGGTCAGTTCACGCGGATGATTAGCGTGGACCGCGACATAGACCGCCTTGGCCGTATCGAGCGCCGCAACCAGCGCCTGCGTGACGCGGCTCGGCTCGACGACCGGTACCCGAGTGTGAAACCGGATCACCTGCACGTGCGGAACGGCATCGAGCGCGCGCACGATTTCCTTCAGCCGCCGCGCCGACAGCAGAAATGGATCGCCGCCGGTGACGATCACTTCCCAGATCGCCGGATTCCGGCGGATATAAGCGAACGCGGCGGCCAGCTCGCGCGCGGTGAGCGCGCCGCCTTTTCCGACCGTCTCGCGTCGGAAGCAAAAGCGGCAATAGACCGGACAGATGAGCAGCGGCTTCAACAACACGCGATCGGGATAGCGATGAACGATGCCTTTGAGCGGTGCGAAGCGGTCGTCGCCGATCGGGTCGGCACGTTCCGCGACCGCGGTGTGCAGCTCGGCCTTGCTCGGCACGAACTGACGTGCGATCGGCGCACCGCCGCGCTCGATCATTTCGACGACATGCGGCGTGACGGCGACGGCGTAACGGCGCGCGACGCGTTCGACCTCGCGGCGGCGGCGCGCCGGCAGCAAACCGGCCTCGACCAACTCGCCGGCGCGGCGAAGCGTACGGGATTTCATGCGCCTAGGTAGCCGCGCGGGGCCGCACCCGTCCAGCGATTTTCAGCGCGTCAGCGGCGCGATTTTGTCGAGCCCGGCCGGCTGGTCGGCCGGTGCCGTCGGCATGGCCGTGCATGGACCCGGCCGCTGCGCGACGCAGACATCGTGTACGCAGCGCAACGTCGTGAAGCCCGAATTCGCCGGCAAGGCATGCGACGTCAGCACGGTGTTGAACGCATCGCGATGCGCGAGAAAGCCAGTCTCGTCGCTGATCCAGTAAAGCGGCGCATTCTGGTTAATCATGCTGTAGCCGCCCGACAGGAACCACGGCACGCCGTAGAGATCGACGCCGCAGACGTTGGTCAGCTTCGCGATGATGGCGTCGGCGCGCACCGCGTCGGCGCCGCGCGACCAAATCTCGCGGTACTGCGGCGTGAATGCGAGCGCCGCAGGCGTCAGCACGGCCACCAGCAGCACCGGGACGACGGCGGTACGCAACGCAACGGCCGTCGGCATGCCGCGCAGCGCGAAGCCGTCGGCAACCCAGTCGACGATCTGCGCCAGGCCGAGACCAGCGGAGATGATCGCCAGCAGTAGCGCCGGATAGATGAAGCGGAACTCCTTGTGGCCGACTGCCGAATGTAGGGCCACGACGATGAACGCCAGCACTGCAAGCTGCGGCAGACGCAGCGCACCGAGCCGTGCCAATACCAAAATGGCGATAACGAGCGCACCCCAATAATAAAGGACGATGTCGAGATATTCGTACCAGGGCATGACGCCGAAATACGTGCTGACGCCGTCAAACAGATTGATCTCGACGTTGCGCCACACCGATTCCAGCGGCCAGCCCCAGGTCGCCGTGTCGACCGCGCCGAACAGCACCAGCGCGGCCACGCCGCCGGCGATCAGCGGCCGGATGCGCAATGGCAGCGGCGCGGCATTGCGCCAGGGCCACAGCGCGACGAACGCCACTCCGGGCGCGATCTGGATACGCAACAGCGCGGCGACGCCGAGCAAAAAGCCGGCCAGCGCCAACCGGCCGCGCGCCTGCACCGCATAACCCGGTGCGGCAAGATAAAGGCCGATGACCAGCACATGCGCCGATACCACCTCGCTCAAGGTGCGCGGGCCGAAATAGACGGCGTCCACCCAGCATGCGGTCAGCGCACCGGCGACGATGCCACCCCATAATCCGTAAAGCCGCCGGCCCCACAGAAAGGCGCAGAGCGCGCTGCCAGCGCCGAGGGCCGCGAACGCCGTTCCGATGGCCGGCAGATAGACGGCCGGACCATCGCCCACCATGCGCGCCGCCCGCATGATGCCGACGATGACATCGGGTAAAATCCACGAGCGCGTGCCATAGAGAAATTCCCACGGCACCAGACCGGTGCCGTAGACGACGCGGTGTGCCTGCTCGACGGTCTGGAAGATCTCATCGGGAAAGTTGATGCCGGGAAAGACGAAGACTGGCAGCAGCCGCAACGCGAAGGCGAGAACATAGATCGCCGCGCCGGCGATCAGCGCCGGATTGACGGCTTCGACCGGCCGCGTCTGGACAGAAATCCTGGGCGCTTCGGCGTCGGGCATGGCTCCTGATCAGGATGCAGGAGAATGGTTAATGCCATGCAAACCATTCACCTTTCGCCGCCGCGCCGCGGCTGCGGACCATGCCACAGCGGCGATTACAGATCCGCGAAACAGTGGGTTTCGGCCTTGGCGCCGGGATGCACGACCGCGCCCTTTTCGGCATCGCCGACGGTCTGGGCATAGCGCCAGATCGCGCCCGACTGATATTCGGTCTTCTTCGCCTTCCAGGCCTTGCGGCGGCGCGCGAGCTCAGCGGCGCTGAGCTTGACGTTGAGTGTGCCCTTGCCGGCATCGATCTCGATGATGTCGCCGTCCTTGAGCAACCCGATCGGACCGCCGACCGCCGCCTCGGGACCGACATGGCCGATGCAGAAGCCGCGTGTGCCGCCGGAGAAACGGCCGTCGGTGATCAGCGCCACGTCCTTGCCGGCGCCCTGGCCGTAAAGCGCCGCCGTGGTCGACAGCATCTCGCGCATGCCCGGACCGCCACGCGGCCCTTCGTAGCGGATCACCAGCACGTCGCCCTTCTTGTATTTCTTCGCCTCGACTGCGGCGAAGCAATCCTCTTCGCGATCGAAGCACCGCGCCGGGCCGCGGAACTTGAGCTCGATGCCTTGCATGCCGGCGACTTTGCAGATCGCGCCCTGCGGCGCGAGATTGCCTTTGAGCACGATGAGGCCGCCGGTCTTGGCCAGCGGCTTCTTGGTCGAATGTACGACGTCTTGGTTCTTGGGCACGACGGCGTCCTTGAGATTCTCGGCCATGGTCTTGCCGGTGACGGTCAGACAGTCGCCGTGCAAGTAGCCGCCGTCGAGCAACGCCTTCAGCAACACCGGCACGCCGCCGACGCGATGCAGGTCCTGCATGACGTATTTGCCGCCCGGCTTGAAGTCGCCGATATAAGGCGTCTTCTTGAAGATCTTGCCGACGGCGTGAATGTCGAAATCGATGCCTGCCTCGTTGGCGATGGCCGGCAGATGCAGCGCCGCGTTGGTCGAGCCGCCCGAGGCCGCGACCACCATCGCCGCGTTCTCGAGCGATTTCTTGGTGACGATGTCGCGCGGCCGGATGCCATTACGGATGAGATCCATCACCGTCTCGCCCGAAGCTTCGGCGTATTGATCACGCGAATCATATGGCGCCGGCGTGCCGGCCGAACCCGGCAACGCCAATCCCAGCGCTTCGGAGACGCAGGCCATGGTATTGGCGGTGAACTGGCCGCCACACGAACCGGCCGACGGACAGGCGTGGCATTCGAGATCGTGCAATTCCTCGTCGGTCATCCTACCGGCGTTGTGCATGCCGACGCCTTCGAAAACATCGACGATGGTGACGTCGCGGCCCTGAAAGCGGCCAGGCAGGATCGAGCCGCCATACATGAACACCGACGGTACGTTCAAGCGCAGCATCGCCATCATCAAGCCCGGCAACGACTTGTCGCAGCCGGCTAAACCGACGAGCGCATCGTACGAATGGCCGCGCATCGTCAACTCGACACTGTCGGCGATCACTTCACGCGACACCAGCGACGACTTCATGCCGGCGTGGCCCATGGCGATACCGTCGGTGACGGTGATGGTGGTGAATTCGCGCGGCGTGCCGCCGGCCGCCGCGACACCTTTCTTCGCCGCCTGTGCCTGACGCGCCAGCGAAATGTTGCACGGCGCCGCCTCGTTCCACGTGGTGCAGACACCGACGATGGGCTGCATCAGCTGCTCTTCGGTGACGCCCATGGCGTAGAACATGGAGCGGTGCGGCGCGCGCTCGGGCCCGACGGTGATATGCCGGCTCGGCAGCTTCGACTTGTCGAACGGCTTCTTGCTCATTCCATCGGGCATGGCGGACTCTCCTGCGGACCGGACGCAGCACCTTACAAAGCACGGGGCCGGTTTGACTAGGGTTTCGCGGGATAGACGATGGCGAGGACTTCGATCGCTTCGACACCGCGCGGGCCTTTGAGCTCGACCACATCGCCGACGCGCGCCTTCAACAGCGCGCGCGCCACCGGCGCGATCCAGCTCACCTGGCCGCGGTCGGCGTCGGCTTCGTCGATGCCGACGATGGTGATCGCGTGCTCCTTGTCGTCGGACGTCGCGTAAGTGACGGTGGCGCCAAAGAACACCTGGTCGCGGTTGGTCTGCGCCGCCGGATTGACGATCTCAGCGATCTCCAGCCGCTTAGTCAGGAAGCGGATGCGGCTATCGATCTCGCGCAGCCGTTTCTTGCCGTAGATGTAGTCGCCGTTCTCCGAGCGGTCGCCGTTGCCGGCGGCCCACGCCACCGTCTCAACCACCTTCGGCCGCTCGATCTTGATCAGCAGCTTCAGTTCGTCCTGCAAGCGACGATGACCCGTGGCGGTGATGTAATTCTTGGCGCCGGCCGGCAGCGCCGGACCGCTGTCGAATTCGGCGTCGTCAGGCGCGTCGTCGGTTTCCTTGGTGAAAGCCTTGCTCATGGCGCGATCTTGCCATCGTTGCGCGTGCGCGCCAAGATTGCGCGCATGGAAGGCCGCCCTGCCCCCACGCTGTCGCAGCGCGCCGACGAACTCGAGCACAAGCAGCTCGCCGAGCTCGAGCGGCTGGTCGACCGCTCGGTGCTGTTCACCTCGGGCGACCGCGATCCGACCGAGCCGGTGCCGATGCGCTTCAAGACGCTGGCGCCGGGACAGCGTGTGCTGATGAGCGACGACCCGCGCCTCAAGAAAATGCCGGCGAAGCCGACGCTGACCGATTTCTTCCGGCTGCGCTTCGCGCCGGCGCATCACCTGCTGCAAAGCGCGACGCACGCGCGCAAAGCCGGCATGAGCGAGAAGGTGATTACCGCCTGCCTGCTGCACGACATCGCTATTCTCGGATTCATCCGCGCCGATCACGGTTATTGGGGCGCACAGCTGGTCGAGCCCTATGTCGACGAAGAAGTCTCGTGGGCGATCCGCGCGCATCAGGCGCTACGGTTCTATGCCGACGAAAGCGTCGGCTACACCTATCCCGAGATGTACACGCGGCTGTTCGGCGCCGACTACAAGCCCGAACCTTACGTCGAAGAAGCCTATCGCCGCGCGCGCAAACACAAATGGTATATGACCGCGCGCCTGATCACGGTCTACGATGTCTATTCGTTCGACGCCGACGCCAACGTCAGCTTCGACGACTTCGCCGACATCCTTGGCCGTAATTTCAGGCAGCCGCCCGAGGGCCTCGGCTTCGACAACAGTCCTGTCGCGCACATGTGGCGCACCATCATCTGGCCGACGAAGTTCCTGTAGCGGTTCGCGGCGTGCTAACGCCCCGGCGGCTTGTAATTCCCGTGCTTGGTCATTGCCGCGTCGGCCTCTTCGACCGTCATCAGCGGTGTCATGCTGAGTTGCGCCAAACCCGCGGCGTTGACCGCAAGCGAGAATGCGGCCGCCGCGGCGTTGTCGGGCAGTTCGACGACCGAAACGATGTCATCGCTGCCGAACGCGAGATAAAAACTTTCGAGCTTGCCGCCGAGCGATTCCGCCAGCTTGCCCACGGACGCGCGCCGGCCCGACGCCTTGTCCTTGATCAGACCCCTGACGCCTTCAGCATTGTATGAGGCACGTGCGAGATATTTCGCCATCGGTCCCTCCCCGGATATTGTTGTGACTGGACCGAGGATAGCATTCAGCGGCCATCCGCGGTACCAACGCGCAGCGACGGCAAGGGAGACCCGGCATGATCCGCATCGACCCCAAGACCACCGCCTGCGTCACCATCGACATGCATCGCGGCCACCTCGATCCAGCGGTGGCGACGCTGCCCTTGCCGGCGGAGCGCTGCGGCCCTGTGATCGCGCGCTCGGCCAAGCTGTTCGAAGCACTGCGCCGGCGCGGCGTGCCGATCGTGCATGTCGTCACCGAATACCGCGACCCGGAAGAGATCAAAGCCAATCCGTTCTGGCGCGGCGAGCCTGGCGACAACCGGCCGAAAATGCGCCAGGGCGCGTTCACGCATAATCTCGTCGGCAGCCGCGGCACCGAGATCATTCCCGACCTGCTGCGCGACGGCGACCACGTTGTGCGCGGCAAGAAACGCTATAGCCCCTATCTCGGCACCGACCTGCTGTTCCTGCTGAAGAGCCGGCTTGGCGTCGGCACGCTGATCCTGGCCGGCATCAACACGACGTCGTGCGTGCTGTGCTGCGCCTTCGAATCCACCAATCTCGATTTCAAGGTAGTGATCGCATCCGACGCGGTCGACACGATGGACGGGTCGGAGATGCACCGCTTCGCGCTCGACTTGATGGGACGCACCGTCGGCTGGCCGATGACCAACGACGAGATCGCGCAGGCAATCGCGGCGTAAGTGCCTAAGCGCCGCCGATGCGGGCGAGCGCTGCGTCAAGCCGAGTCAGCGAGGCGCGGGCCTCGGCCTGGCGCTCACGCTGTTCGTCGATCGCTTCAGCTTTTGCCTTCGCAAGAAACTGCTCGTTGCCAAGCTTCGCCGCGATCTTGTCGAGCTCGGCGCGGACGCTCTGCACCTCTTTCTGGAGCCGTGCGCGTTCCTTGCCGACGTCGATCGCGCCGGCGAAATCGAGCAGCAGCGACGCGCCTTCGACCACCACCTGGAT
>DASQGX010000144.1:0-3483 GCA_035632395.1 Allostellaceae bacterium | reverse complement strand
CCCGATCGCGTACTGGCGCTGTCGCCGCTGCTCAAATTCCTCGACGACCGCCAGATTCCGCACATGATCTTCGTCAATAAGGTCGACCAGACCTCGGCGCGCGTCTCCGAAGTGCTGGCGGCGCTGCAGTCGATTTCGGCGCGCCCGTTAGTGCTGCGCCAGGTACCGCTGCCCGGTCCCGACAGCACCATCGCCGGCTATGTCGACCTGGTCAGCGAGCGCGCCTATCGCTATCAGCCGGGCAAGGCGTCGGACCTAATTAAGCTGCCTGACGCGATGGCCGCAGCCAAGCAGGAGTCGCGCGCCTCGCTGGTCGAGAAGCTCGCCGATTTCGACGACAAGCTGCTGGAGCAGCTGCTCGAGGATATCGAACCCTCGAAGGACGAGATTTACAGCCAACTGGCGAAAGATTTGCGGCGCGACCTGATCGTGCCGGTGTTCCTCGGTTCGGCGTCGCTCGATCATGGCGTGCGCCGATTGTGGAAGGCGCTACGGCACGAGACGCCGGCGGCCACGGCAACTGCGGAACGCCTTGGCGTCGGCAGCGGCGAAGGCACAGTGGTGCAGGTGATCAAGACCTACAATCCGCCGCATGCCGGTAAGCTGTCGCTGGTGCGCGTTTGGCGCGGTTCGGTGAGTGAAGGCATGACCTTAGGTGGCGTGCGCGTCGGCGGCGTGCTGCGGCTGCAGGGTGCGGCGGCGGAGAAACTGTCGGGTGGCGCGGCGACGGGCGAGATCGCAGCATTGGCGCGGCTCGAAGGCGTCGCAACTGGCGCGGTCCTGGCGACTGGACCGGTGCCGAAGCTGCCGCACATCACGCCGCCCAGTCCTGTGCTCGGGCTCGCGGTCACGGCGGAGAAGCGCAGCGACGACGTCAAGCTCAGCGGTGCGATCCAGAAGCTGATCGAGGAAGATCCGACACTGTCGCTCGAACAGAATCCGGAGCTGCAGGAGCTGGTGCTGTGTGGGCAGGGCGACATCCATTTGCAGATCGCACTCGACCGGCTGCGGCATAAATACAATCTTACGGTGCTGGCGCGCCGCCCGCAGATTCCCTACCGCGAGACCATCCGCAAAGGTACCGCGCTGCATTCGCGCTTCAAGCGGCAGAGCGGTGGCCATGGGCAATTCGCCGATATCCAGATCGAGATCAAACCGCTGCCGCGCGGCGGTGGCTTTGCCTTCGTCGATGCCGTCGTCGGCGGCGCGATTCCGCGCAGCTACATCCCGGCAGTCGAAGAGGGCATCACGGAATATCTGCGTCACGGCCCATTCGGCTGTCCGGTCGTCGACCTGTCGGTCAAGCTGGTGACTGGCCAATTTCACGCCGTCGACAGCTCGGACCAGGCCTTCAAGACGGTGGCGCGGCAGGCGATGAGCGAGGCGCTGCCGAATTGCGATCCGGTGCTGCTCGAGCCGATCCATCGCGTTGAGATCTCGGTGCCGAACGCCTTTACCTCGCGAGTGCAGCGCATTGTATCGGCCCGGCGCGGCCATATCCTCGGCTACGACGCCAAGGCGGACTGGGCCGGCTGGGACGTGGTGGCGACCGACATGCCGCTGGCGGAGATGCACGATTTGATCATCGAGCTGCGTTCGGCAACGCTCGGCACCGGCACCTTCACCCACCGCTTCGACCGGCTGCAGGAGCTGACCGGCAAGCTGGCGGAGAAGGTGCTCGCCGCCCGCACCGGCGAAGCCGCGCAATAAGCGGCATTACGCCGAACTTGAAAGTTATTTCAGCCGCAGTCGCGGGAGCGTGACTTGAAGTGAGGGTCGCTTGGCGGTATCGCTGCGGCCACACGGACGGAGGTCGGTCATGTGGGTGAAACGCCAGCGGGGCTGGGAAATTCCCGAGCGCGAAGCGACGCCAGAATCGGCTTTCCACGACCGCCGCGCATTGCTCAAGGCGATGGGCATGGGCGCGCTGGTCGCTGCCGCCGGCGTCAGTCCGTTGGCCGCCGCGACGCCCGCCTTCGCCGACACCGATCCGTCCGCCGGACTCTATCCGGCAAAGCGCGATAACAAATACGCGCTCGACCGTCCGGTGACGGCGGAAAAGCTGTCGACGACCTACAACAATTTCTACGAGTATACGAGCGACAAGAACGTCTTCGAATATTCCGACGCGCTGCAGATCCGGCCGTGGACGATCGCGATCGACGGCATGGTCGAAAAGCCGATGACGCTCGGCATCGACGATCTGCTCAAGAAGGTGACGCTCGAAGAGCGCCTATATCGGCACCGTTGCGTCGAAACCTGGTCGATGGCGGTGCCGTGGACCGGCTTTCCGATGAAAGCGTTGCTCGATATCGCGCGGCCGCTGTCCGGCGCCAAATACGTCCGCATGGTCACGTTCATGGATGCGAAGATGGCGCCGGGTCAGCGCATGTTCTTCTATCCGTGGCCCTACGTCGAAGGCGTGACCATGTTCGAGGCCAATAACGACCTCGCGTTCATGGTCACCGGCATGTACGGCAAACCGCTGCCGAAGCCGGACGGCCCGCCGCTGCGGCTGGTGCTGCCGTGGAAGTACGGCTTCAAGTCGATCAAGTCGATCGTCAAGTTCACCTTCACCGATCAGCGGCCGACCTCGTTCTGGACGGCGCTGCAGGCGAACGAATATGGCTTCTGGGCGAACGTCAATCCGGCGGTGGCACATCCGCGCTGGAGCCAGGCGACCGAACGCGAGCTCGGCGAGAACACGCGGCGGCCAACGCTGATCTGGAATGGCTACGGCGAATATGTCGCGGCGATGTACGACGGCATCAAAGGCGAAGAACTGTTCCGTTGAATTGCGGGCGCGTTCTGCGCCCCGGCCGTCCCGTCAGATGACCTTGAACAGGTACAGCAGGATCAGCACTGGGACGGGTATTCGTATTAGCCAGAGCAAGAGCGAGATCACCTGAGCTCTCCGTGGTGCGGGTGGCGGCGTCGTGTGCAGGCTTCGGGAAGGACGCGATTCTCGCTGGCTCCCCGATTCGTCGTTTCACCAACGAATGTGACCCATGCCGGGTTGCGGGGCGAATCGGAAATCCACGTAAACGCTTGATATAATTCAATTTCGCTCTTGTATGACTTTAACCTGAACATACAAGCCGTTGATTCAATTGAGAGTATTGTATTCCCTGGAATCCGCGACCTATACTCCCGCGCTTTTCGCCATTGAGGAGCGAACTCATGCGTCGTATGGCCGTCTTGATTGTCGCGAGTGGGCTTCTGGTTGCAGGCTGCGGGTCGAACCCGGGCGACCGTGCCATGTCCGGTGGTGTCATGGGCGCCGGCGTCGGTGCGCTGGCCGGCGCCGCAGTCGGCATGCCGCTGACGGGTGCAATATTCGGTGGCGCGCTGGGCGCCACCGCGGGCGCCCTGAGCGATCCGTCGCAGATCTATCTCGGCAAGCCGGTCTGGCGTTAGCTGGATCGTCGGTATCGCCGTCATCGTCATCACGCTGCCGCGGCGAGCGCGTCAAAAGCGCTCGCC
>DASQGX010000143.1:0-4430 GCA_035632395.1 Allostellaceae bacterium | reverse complement strand
GTCTTGGGCAGGAATTCGTGCAGCGGCGGATCGAGCAAGCGGATGGTCACCGGCAAGCCGTCCATGATGCGGAACAGCTCGGCGAAGTCGCCGCGCTGCATCGGCAGCAGCTTGGCGAGCGCTTTGCGGCGGCCGTCGGCGTCGTCGGCCATGATCATCTCGCGCACGGCGACGATGCGCTCGGCCTCGAAGAACATGTGCTCGGTGCGGCAGAGGCCGATGCCTTCGGCGCCAAAGCGCTTGGCTGTGCGTGCATCGGCCGGCGTATCGGCGTTGGCGCGCACGCCCGTGGTTCGCACCTTGTCGGCCCATTCCATGAGCGTGGCGAAATCGCCCGACAGTTCGGGCTGGATGGTCGGCACCGCGCCGAGCATGACTTCGCCGGTCGAGCCGTTGATCGTGATGGTCTCGCCGGCCTTCACCGTCATGTCGCGTGCCGACAGCGTCTTGGCGGCATAGTCGACCCGCAGTTCGCCGGCGCCGGCGACGCAGGCGCGGCCCATGCCGCGCGCCACCACCGCGGCGTGGCTGGTCATGCCGCCGCGCGTGGTGAGGATGCCCTTGGCGGCGTGCATGCCGTGGATGTCCTCGGGGCTGGTTTCGATGCGCACCAGGATCACCGCCGTGCCCTTAGCCGCCTTGGCTTCGGCTTCGTCGGCCGAGAAGACGACGATGCCCGACGCCGCGCCCGGCGACGCCGGCAAGCCGCGCGCCAGGATGACGCGCTTCGCGGCCGGATCGAGCGTCGGATGCAGCAGCTGGTCGAGCGATTGCGGCTCGACGCGGCGCACCGCCTCCTCGCGCGTGATGGTGCCGGCGTTGGCGAGTTCGACCGCGATCTTGAGCGCCGCCGGCGCCGTGCGCTTGCCGGTGCGCGTCTGCAGCATGTAGAGCTTGCCCTGCTGTACGGTGAACTCGATGTCCTGCATGTCGCGATAGTGCGCTTCGAGCTTGTCGCGCACCTTGAGCAGCTCGCCGAAGACTTTGGGCATCTGCTCTTCCATCGCCGGCAGCTTGGATTTGTTCGCGAGCTTGCCGGCGACCGTCAGATGCTGCGGCGTGCGGATGCCGGCGACGACGTCCTCGCCCTGGGCGTTGGCGAGATATTCGCCGTAGAACTCGTTGACGCCGGTCGACGGATTGCGCGTGAAGGCGACGCCGGTGGCGCAGTCGTCGCCCATGTTGCCGAAGACCATCGCCTGGACGTTGACCGCCGTCCCCCAATCGGCCGGAATGCCGTGCAGCCGGCGATAGGTGATGGCGCGCTGGTTCATCCACGAGCCGAACACCGCGCCGATCGCGCCCCACAGCTGTTCCTCTGGCGCCTGCGGGAACGGCTTTTTCAACTCGCGCTGCACCAGCGCCTTGTAGGCTTCGATGACTTCCTGCCATTGCGCGGCGGACAGCTCGGTGTCGAGCTGCTTGCCGGCATCGAGCTTGATGTTGTCGAGCGCATCCTCGAACAGCTGATGGTCGACGCCGAGCACGACCTGGCCGTACATCTGGATGAACCGGCGATAGCTGTCGTAGGCGAAACGCGCGTCGCCGCTTTTCTTGGCGAGGCCTTCGACGGTGACGTCGTTGAGGCCGAGATTGAGCACGGTGTCCATCATGCCGGGCATCGAGGCGCGCGCGCCCGAGCGCACCGACACCAGCAGCGGGTTCTTGGCGTCGCCAAAGGCCGCGCCGATGCGCTTTTCCAGCGTTTGCAGCGCGATTTCGACCTGAGCGCGCAGATCGGCAGGGTATTTCTTGTCGTTCTGGTAGAAAAAGGTGCAGACCTCGGTGGTGATGGTGAAGCCGGGCGGCACCGGCAGGCCAAGGTTGCTCATCTCGGCGAGGCCGGCGCCCTTGCCGCCGAGCAGGTTACGCATGTCGGCGCGGCCTTCGGCCTTGCCGTCGCCGAACTCGTAGACCCATTTGGCCATCGCTCTATCCCTCGATCTGCGAAAAATCCGCGACGCGGTTGAGCGTGTCGCGGATTTGCGAAAGCAGCCTCAGGCGATTCTCCCGCAACTCCTTGTCGTCGGTGTTGACCGTTACCTTGTCGAAGAATTTGTCGACCGGACCGCGCAGCGCGGCGAGCGCGCGCATCGCGGCGGCGAAATCCTCGGCTTCGAGCGCCGCAGCGCTGCGCAGCGCGGCTTCGTGCAGCGCTTTGTCGAGCGTGCGTTCCTCGGCGGCCTGCAGCAAATCGGGCCGCGGCACGCCGGAATAGGTACGCCTATCCTTCTTTTCCTCGATGCGCAGGATGTTGGCGGCGCGGCGAAAAGCGACCAGCAGA
Source organism: Allostellaceae bacterium (assembly GCA_035632395.1). Taxonomy (GTDB): domain Bacteria; phylum Pseudomonadota; class Alphaproteobacteria; order ATCC43930; family CGMCC-115725; genus REEB95. The sequence continues at coordinate 2,146 of DASQGX010000143.1, read as the reverse complement.
TTGGCACCGTCCTCAGTCTTCAAGAACGCGCTGAGCGCCTCGACCCTCGCCAGCAGCCGCACCAGATCGTCTTCGTCGCCAAGCGCGAATACCGCAGCGACCAGATCGTGACGCACGCCGCGCTCGCGCAGATGGACCTTCAAGCGGTCGGCGAAAAATTCGAGCAACTCCTTGCCTGGATCCTTGCCTGACGGCGCCGCCGCCTTGAACGCCGGCAGCAACGGCAGGCGCAACTTGTTCTCGAGGATCAGGCGGATAGCGCCGAGCGCGGCGCGGCGCAGGGCGAAGGGATCGCCGGAACCGGTCGGTTTCTCGCCGATGGCGAAGAAATTCGCCAGCGTGTCGAACTTGTCGGCAAGCGCCAGCGCCACCGACACCGGCGCGGTCGGGCACCGGTCGCTCGGTCCCTGCGGCGCATAGTGCTCGGCGATGGCGTCGGCGACTTCGGCGGGCTCACCGTCGTGGAGCGCGTAATAGCGCCCTATGATTCCTTGCAACTCGGGAAACTCACCGACCATGCCGGAGGACAGGTCCGCCTTGGCGAGCGCCGCGGCACGGCGCAGCCTGGCGACGTCGGCGCCGCGCACGTGCGGCGCGATTGTCTCGGCGAGCTTGGCGACGCGCGTCATCTTGTCCTGGACCGTGCCGAGCTTCGCGTGGAACACACGCTCGCGCAGCTTTTCGACGCGCGCGATCAGCTTCACCTTGCGGTCCTGATCCCAGAAGAAGCGCGCGTCGGCGAGGCGCGCCTTCAGCACGCGCTCGTTGCCGGCGACGATCGCCTTGCCGCCGTCGGCAGCCTCCATGTTCGACACCAGCAGGAACCGCGGCGCGAGCCGGCCGCTCTTGTCGAGCGTGGCGAAATATTTCTGATGCGCGCGCATGGCGGTGGTCAGCACTTCGGGCGGCAGGTCCATGAAACTCGTGTCGATGCTACCCATAAGAACGACCGGCCACTCGACCAGTCCCGTGACTTCTTCGAGCAAGGTTTCGTCGTGCTGCAACTTAAGGCCCGCTTTTGTCACAGCTTTGGCGAGGCCGTCTTCGATCCGCGCGCGGCGATCCTTGGCGTCGAGCACGACCTTGGCGCGCGCGAGCTTGGCGCGGTAATCTTTGAAATCGCGCACCGCGAACGCGGCCGGCGCGAGAAAGCGATGGCCGGCGGTCTTGTTGCCGACCGGCACCGAGCCGAGATCAAGCTTCAGCACCTTGCCGTTGAACAGGCACAGCGCGCTCGTCAACGGCCGGACCCAGCGGAACGGTCCGCCGGGAAAGCGCATCGATTTCGGCCATGGCAGGTTGCGCAGGATTTCAACAAGGAGCGTCGGCAGGATGTCAGCCGTGGCGCGGCCGGGCCGCTCGATAACCGCGAACCAGAATTCGCCCTTGTCGGTCGTGCGCTTTTCGCACTGATCGAGCGAGCTCAGACCGGCCGATTTGAGGAAGCCCTGCACCGCTTGCTCGGGCGCACCGACGCGCGGACCGCGGCGTTCCTCGACCGACCCCGCCTGCATCTTCGGCAGGCCGGCAACCGCCAGCGTCAGCCGCCGCGGCGTAACGAAGGCCTCGATGCTCGCCGCCGCGAGATTCAAATCCTTGAGCTCGATCTCGACCAGACGCTGCAGCTCGCGCGCGGCGAGACCTTGCATGCGCGCGGGGATTTCCTCGGTCAGCAGCTCGAGCAGCAGATCGGCCATCAGGCGGCCTCGCCCGCGAGCCAGCCCTCGCAGCACGCCTTCGCCAGCGCGCGCACGCGGCCGATATAGGCGGCGCGCTCGGTCACCGAGATCGCGCCGCGCGCATCGAGCAGATTGAAGCAGTGGCTTGCCTTAATGCACTGGTCGTAGGCCGGCAGCGGCAGCTGGCGTGCGAGCAACGCGCCGCATTCGCTTTCCGCATCGGCAAAGTGCCGGAACAGCAGCGCGGTATCGGCGACCTCGAAATTATAGGCAGAGTATTCGCGCTCGGCGCGTTTGAACACGTCGCCGTATTTGACGCCGGCGCCGTTGAAGTCGAGATCGTAGACGTTCTCGACGCCCTGCACGTACATGGCGAGGCGTTCGAGGCCGTAGGTGATTTCGGTCGAGACCGGATCGCATTCGATGCCGCCGACCTGCTGGAAATAGGTGAACTGCGTCACCTCCAT
>DASQGX010000142.1:0-1572 GCA_035632395.1 Allostellaceae bacterium | reverse complement strand
CGCGACGAAGACGCCGAGGCCGGGAATGGCGAAGCCGACGTCGGAGCCGCCGAGCGCGTGCGCCATGTCGGGCTTGCCGAAGAAGTAACCCGCCGTGTGGCAGTCGTTGCAGCTGCCGATCGTCACCAGATACTTGCCGCGCGCGACCTGGCTTTCAGCGGCGTGCGCCGAGGTTGCGCAGACCGCGGCCAGCAAGCCGCACGCCACACTTATCCATTTCGCCTGTCTTGATGTCATGGTGTCCCCCCCTTGCGTAAGACGGCAAACACCAGAACAGCACGAACTTGAATTCGTGCCAATTAGATTATACCGACCCGGTGCTTAGCCGCAGTGTCACAGAATCGAACACGGGAAGGAACGCGGCAGCCGGAGGGGGAAAACCCGGCCGCCGCGCGCACCTGCCGCAACCGATCAGCCCACCGTCGGCGACGGTGCGTCGTAGGGGCCGGCGCCGTTGAAGAGGAAACTGGGTGCGGCTGACGAGCCCTGACACAACTGCGGATTGGCGTCGTCGGCCAGAGCGGCCTGGGTGAGCGGCGCCGCCAGCAAAGCGGCCAGAGCGAACGCGCGCAAAATCGGGTTCTTACGCATGAAAGGTCTCCTTCGGGTCTTGGATCGAAGCGGCGGGGATCGCCGTTCTCATGCTGACAAGACCGCGGACGCGGCCGGTTTATTTGCGCCGGGATGCGGAAATATTTTGCGGGCGCCGCGAATAAAGCATGCGCGCCTTCGATCTATGCCGGTTCAGCGCTTGCGCGCCAACGTGATGCCGTCGCCGATGTAAAGCAGCGTCAGGTCGATGCGTTTGTCGTTGTGCAGCTTGGCGTTGATCGCCTTGAGCGCCAGCGTATCCACGTCGCGCTTGCGGCCGTCGGCGACCGCGCCGCCCCATAGCATGTTGTCGAAGACGATCAAGCCGCCCTGGCGAACGAGCTCGAGCGACCGCTCGTAATAGGCGTCGTAATTCTCCTTATCGGCGTCGATGAAGACGTAATCGAACGTTCCGGCGCTGCCCGATGCAAGCAGCGCTTTGAGCGTGTCGAGTGCCGGCGCCAGGCGCAGCTCGATCTTGTGATCGACGCCAGCCTCTTTCCAATAGCGCCGAGCGACCGCAGTCGTCTTTTCGTTGACGTCGCAGCAGATGAGTTTGCCATCGGCCGGCAACGCCGACGCCACCCACAGCGCGCTGTAGCCGGTGAAGGTGCCGATCTCGATGCCGCGCCGCGCGCCGATCAGCGATACAAGGAAGGCGAGGAGCTGGCCCTGGATCGGCGGAATCTGCATGCCGGCGCCAGGCATTTTCGCGGTCTCATCACGCAGGCGCGCCATCAGCTTGGTCTCGCGCGACGAGACCGACAGCATGTAATTGTAGAGCTTGGGCGTGATTTCGAGCAGGCGGACGGTCATGCGGAGCCTCGTTTCCGGGCGCTGTCCTTGCGCTTTTCCGCCGAAGCGTATAGCAAATTCCGGCCTTCGGGGCGTAGCTCAGCCTGGTAGAGCACCTGCTTTGGGAGCAGGGGGTCGCACGTTCGAATCGTGTCGCCCCGACCATACGAGAGGATTTCGATGCCG
>DASQGX010000141.1:0-7926 GCA_035632395.1 Allostellaceae bacterium | reverse complement strand
AATTCGTAGGTTGCGACATCGATTGCGGCGGCAAAGCGCTCAAGCGCTTCGCGGTCGTCGTAGGCCGCGGTGGTGGCGTAAGGCGTAACCTGCTTGGCCGGCCCGTCGGCATCGGGCGAAAAGATGTGGCAGCGATAGCCGAGCCGAGCGGCGGCCAGCGCGGTCATGCGGCCGAGCTGCCCACCGCCGACAATGCCGATGGTCGCGCCGGGAAGAATCATCCGCGCGGCGGACGCTTCGGCACGGATGCCGTCTGCAGCTTGCGGAAGCGTTCGAGCCGCCTTGCCACCTTGGCGTCGCCGAGCGCAAGGATGGCCGCCGCCAGCAAGGCGGCATTGATGGCGCCGGCCTTGCCGATCGCGAGCGTGCCAACCGGAACGCCACCGGGCATTTGCGCGATCGAAAGAAAGCTGTCGACACCTTTAAGCGTGCGGGTCTCGACTGGCACACCGAGCACCGGCAGGACCGTCATGGACGCGGCCATGCCCGGCAGGTGCGCCGCGCCGCCAGCACCGGCGATGATGACGCGAACGCTGCGCGCCTTGGCACCATGCGCGTAATCATAAAGCCGCCGCGGCGTCCGATGCGCCGACACCACATGTGCCTCATACCCGATGCCGAGACGGTCGAGCATGCGCGCCGCATGACGCATGGTCTTCCAGTCGGATTGGCTGCCCATGATGATGCCGACGGGCTTGGCGCGTTTCATTCCCCCCTGCCCCCGATCCAGGAAGCGCGCATTATAGGAATGCGAAGCGCGCGGGCAAGCGCTCCGCTCAGGGCCCGATCGTTGGCGCTCCACCCGTAGCGAAAGCGTCGATCAAAATCAGGGTGCCGCGACCGGCGCGCTGAACGGTACGAACGAACCGACGTCAGAGGTTGTTCGCGACCGTACTGAACACGGACTTTAGATTGGTGCCGACCGAAGTCACCGCAGTCACGATGACGACTGAGATCAGCGCGGCGATCAGGCCGTACTCGATGGCGGTTGCGCCGCTGTCATCGCGGCGAAGACGAACGATCAAATTGCGCACAGTACCCTCCATTGGTTGGCGCGTTACACGCACGAACCCTGGACCGATATGGCTAACCACTCATTAAGAGTCGCGTCGGGATTTGTACCTAGACCCGCGGGCCCGCGCGGTTTTGACGCGTCCGTATTTCTACGTACATCCGCGAAACGGCACGCAGCACTTTACGCGATGATGTCGGGCAGCAGCTTGCTTTCGAGGCGCGCCAGCAGATCCTTGAGCGCCAGCTTGCGGCGCTTCAGCCGCTGCATCTCGATCGGATTGAACGCGCCGCCTTCCTCGAGGCGGCGGATATCGTCGTCGAGCGAGCGGTGCTCGGCCTTGAGCTGCGTGATCTTGGCCTTGATCGCTTCGATCTCGAGGTCCATCGGGGGTCGGAAACACTGCTGCGCAAGGATCGTTTAGTATACCAAATATCTCCGCCAGGGTTGAGCCGGGCGAAAACCCGCAATCGGCCCTCCGTCACGTCGATTCGACAGGCCGGACCGCCGGTTTTACAAGGGAGGGCACCCCATGCAAGCTACCCCTGACGTTCCGCCAACACGACGCACGATCGGCCTGTTGACCAGCGGCGGCGATTGCGCTGGCCTCAACGCCGTGATCCGCGCCGTGGTCGCGCGGGCAGAAGGTTATGGCTGGACCGTGCGCGGCATTCACCAAGGCACGCTCGGCCTGATGCGGCGGCCGGTCGAGTTCACCACCCTCGACCGCGAACGCGCGGGCGCCGATATCCTGCATCGCGGCGGCACCATCCTGGGCACCACCAATACCGGCAACCCCTTCGCTTTTCCGATGGCCGATGGCCACACGGTCGACCGCTCGGCCGAAGTGATCGAAGGCGTGCGGCTGATGGGCATCGATGCCGTCATCGGCATCGGCGGCGACGGCAGCTTTGCCATCCTGCGCCGGCTGGCGCAGCAGGGCGGGATCCCGCTGGTCGGCATCCCCAAGACCATCGACAACGACGTCGGCGCCACCGAACGCTCGGTCGGATACGACACGGCAGTGATGGTGGCAACCGAGGCGCTCGACCGGTTGACGCCGACCGCGGCGAGTCACGCGCGCGTTATGGTGCTCGAAGTAATGGGCCGCGACGCCGGCCACATCGCGCTCGCCGCCGGCATTGCCGGCGGCGCCGACGTCATCTTGATTCCAGAAATCCGTTATCGCGTCGAAAGCGTGGCAGCGCATATCGAGGCGCTGCGGCGCGGCGGCCGCAACTTCGCGCTGGTGGTGGTTGCTGAGGCTGTGCCGGACCAAACCGGCGAGCGCGTGCGGCGGCAGCACGCAAGCGGAACCTTCACCTATGGCGGCATCGGCGAGATCATTGCGCACACCATCGCGACGCACACCGGCGCCGAAACCCGCGTCACCGTGCTCGGCCACGTGCAGCGCGGCAGCCCGCCGACCTGGAATGACCGGCTGATCGCCCAGGTTTTCGGCGTGCACGCCGTCGACCTGATCGCCGCCGGCCGCTACGACCGTATGGTGGCGTGGCAGAACCGGCGTGTTGTCGACGTGCCGCTGGCCGAAGTCATCGATCGGCCACAGACCGTCGAGCCCGATAGCCCGCTCGTGCTCACCGCGCGCGGCCTCGGTATCTGCCTCGGCGACGGCTGAACTCCGACTCGCGCTAAAATGCGTCTAAAACGCTTGCGGCAAGGACGACTCCGCTGCGACAGAATGTTGCGTCAAATGTCACTTGGAGCGGCTAGCCGCGCGGCGTTAATCTTCCAAGCCTCTTTGATGTCATTTCCGCCCAGCTTCTGGAGGAGCCATGACGTTGGAAGATCATATCGAGGAGCTTCGCAGCCGTCACCGCAGCCTTGAAGACCAGATCGACCGCGAACGCCACCGACCGCTCCCCAACATCGAATCCCTCTCCACCCTGAAGCGCCAAAAACTCCGAATAAAAGACGAACTCACCCACCTGGAGCACGCCCGCTAGCCTCAGGCGGCGACTGACGGCTTCGGCCTAGCGCAGCGGCGCAAGCAATACGGTCGCGTCGATGTTGACGCTGACTGTCGCATCGCCGGCCGCGGCGACCGGTGGTGGCGCGCTGCTGGACGCGGCGACACGCGCGGCCATGAAATGCACCGGCACCGGCGGCACCGACGCATTGCCGACGCGCAGCTCGGTGTAGCGCTCGACATGCGTGCCGAGTGCCGCCGCGATGCGATCGGCGCGGGCGCGGATGTCCTTCAGTGCGGTGTCGGTCAACTCGTCCTGCGCGGCCTTGGCCGCGGCGGGCGATAGCTCGGCTGCTAAGTTCGACATCGCCAGCCCTTCGCCCTGCAAGGCGCCGACCAGGTTCAGCAGCGCCGGGAAATCGCTCGACGTCAGCTGCAAGGCCTGGCTGCCGTGCCAGCGCGTCGTGTTCCCCTTGGCGTCGCGTTCCGGATAGACCGAGTAACCAGTGGTCTCGACGGTCACGCCGGTGACGCTCTTGGCATGGGTGAGCGCCACCGCCATGCGGCGGTTGACGTCCGCCTGAACGCGCGCTGCATTGGCGTCTGCCGCCTCGACGCGCAGCTCGGCCTGGAGCCGGTCGCGCGGCAGTGTCTTGTCGGCATGGGCCGACAGGGTCAGCGTCGTCCCGTTTGGCGGAGGCGCGGCCGCGTTCGGCTGCGCCCAAACCGGCGCGGCGACGGCGATCAGGAAAGCGGCGGCAAGCGAAACAAAACGCATCATTTGAGTCCTCTAGCTTGTTCACGCAGCACGAATTTCTGGATTTTGCCGGTCGAGGTTTTGGGTAACGGGCCGAAGACGACGGTCTTGGGCACCTTGTAGCCGGCCATGTTGGCGCGGCAAAAGGCGATGATGTCGTCGACGCTTGCCTGAGCGTCGGCCTTGAGCGTGACGAAGGCGCACGGTGTCTCGCCCCATTTTTCGTCCGGCCGCGCCACCACCGCCGCTTCCATCACCGCCGGATGGCGATAGAGCACGCTTTCGACCTCGATGGTCGAGATGTTCTCGCCGCCCGAGATGATGATGTCCTTCGAGCGGTCCTTGATCTCGATATACCCGTCGGGATCGGCGACGCCGAGATCGCCGGTGTGAAACCAGCCGCCGGCAAAGGCCTCTTTCGTCGCCTTCGGGTTCTTGAGATAACCCTTCATCACGATGTTGCCGCGCATGAGCACCTCGCCCATGGTCGCACCGTCGTGCGGCGTCGGCGCCAGCGACAGCGGATCGGCCACAATCAGCCCTTCGAGCACCGGATAATTGACGCCCTGGCGCGCTTTGAGTCTGGCCCTTTCCGGCGCCGGCAGCGTGTCCCATTCGTCGTGCCAGGCGCAGACCACCGACGGACCGTAAACCTCGGTCAGGCCGTAGACGTGCGTGATCGCGAAGCCGAGCTTCTCCATGCCTTCGATGACAGCAGCAGGTGGAGCGGCGCCTGCTGTCATCATGGCGATCGGGCGGCCGAGATCGCGCTTCAACTGCGAAGGTGCGTTCAACAGCAGGTTCATGACGATCGGCGCGCCGCATAGATGCGTGACGCCGTGCTCTGCGATTGCCGTGTAGATCGCGCCGGCTTCGACCCGGCGCAGACAGACATGCGTGCCGGATAACGCCGTTATCGTCCACGGAAAGCACCAGCCGTTGCAGTGGAACATCGGCAGCGTCCAGAGATAGACCGGATGTGTCGCCATGTTCCAAACCATCGCGTTGCCGAGCGCGTTCAGGTATGCGCCCCGATGGTGATAGACGACGCCTTTGGGATTGCCGGTAGTGCCCGAGGTGTAATTGAGGGCAATTGCATCCCATTCGTCGTCCGGCTCCTGCCAGGCGAAGGCCGGATCGCCGGATGCGATGAATGCCTCGTAATCGATCTCGCCGAGTAACTTGCCCGGCGGCGCCAGTGCGTCGTCGATGTCGATGACCAGCGGCCGCTTCTTCACTTCCGCAAGCGCCTTCTCGATCACCGGGGCGAACTCGCGGTCGGTGATCAGCGCCTTGGCCTCCCCGTGCGCGAGAATGAAGGCGATGGTGGCGGCGTCGAGACGGACGTTGAGCGCGTTGAGCACCGCGCCCGCCATCGCCACGCCGAAATGCGCCTCGAAGGCTTCGGGCGTGTTGGCAGCCATCACCGCAACGGTGTCGCCCTTGCGAATGCCGCGCCGCTGGAGCGCGCTCGCCAGGCGGCGGCAGCGTTCGTAGCTCTGTTTCCAGGAATAGCGCCGCGTGCCGTGCACCACGGCCAGCCGCTCGGGATAGATCGCCGCTGCGCGTGCGATGAAACCAATCGGCGACAACGGCACGTAATTAGCCGGATTGCGGTCGAGGCCGGTGTCGTAGGCGCTTCCCATGGCATCGCGTCCTGTGGCTTCACAAAGCGCTGCCTTTGCCGCACAGTTGTAAGGGGAGAAAACGCCCATGACCAGCCGCTATGCCGCGGCCCACCGCCGCTCGCTGGTCGATCCGGAAGGATTCTGGGCCGAAGCCGCCCAGGCGATCGACTGGGAAAAACGGTGGGATACCGTGTTGGATTCGAGCCGGCCGCCCTTCTACCGCTGGTTCAAGGGCGCGCGGCTCAACACCTGCTTCAACGCCCTCGACCGCCACGTTGACGGCGCCCGCGCCCAGCAGACGGCGCTGATCTACGACAGCCCGGTCACCGGCACGGTGCGCAAATACAGCTATCGCGAATTGCGCGATCAGGTGGCGTTGCTGGCCGGCGCGCTACGCATGCACGGCGTCAAGAAGGGCGACCGCGTCCTGATCTACATGCCCATGGTACCCGAGGCCGCCATGGCGATGCTCGCCTGCGCGCGCTTGGGCGCGATTCATTCCGTCGTCTTCGGCGGCTTTGCCGCGCCCGAGTTGGCGACGCGCATCGACGACGCCAAGCCGCGGCTGATCCTCTCCGCCTCGTGCGGCATCGAGGTCAATCGCGTGATCCCATACAAGCCGTTGCTCGACCAGGCAATCGCGCTCGCCAAGAGCAAGCCAGAGGCCTGCTTCATCCTGCAGCGCGAGCAACTGGCCTGCGATCTGGTGCGCAACCGCGATTACGACTGGGACGAGGAGGTCGCCAGGGCATCGCCGGCGGCGTGCGTTGCCGTCGAGGCGACTGATCCGCTTTACATTCTCTACACGTCGGGCACCACCGGCATGCCCAAAGGCATCGTGCGCGACAACGGCGGCCATGCGGTCGCGCTGCATTGGTCGATGCAGAACGTCTATGGCCTGGCGCCGGGCGAGACCTGGTTCACCGCCTCAGACGTCGGCTGGGTCGTCGGCCACAGCTACATCGTCTATGCGCCGCTGCTCTACGGCCTCACCACCATCCTGTTCGAAGGCAAGCCGGTCGGCACGCCGGATGCCGGCACGTTCTGGCGTGTCATCGCGCAGCACGGCGCGGTCGCCATGTTCACCGCGCCGACGGCGTTCCGCGCCATCAAGCGCGATGATCCGGACGGCATGCTCATCCGCAAGCACGATCTGGCGAAGTTCCGCACGCTGTTCCTTGCCGGCGAGCGTGCCGATTCGCCGACCATCGAATGGGCGGAGAAGCATCTCGAAGTGCCGGTGATCGACCATTGGTGGCAGACCGAAACCGGCTGGGCGATTGCGGCGAATTGTGTTGGCCTCGGCCAACTGCCGGTGAAGCACGGCTCGCCGACGCTGCCGGCGCCGGGCTATGACCTGCACGTGCTCGATCCAGTGGGAAAGGAAATGAAGTCCGGCGAGATCGGGGCGCTGTGCGTCAAGCTGCCCATGCCGCCCGGCTTCGCGCCGACGCTGTGGAATGCGGACGACCGCTTCGTCAAATCCTATCTCGCGGATTATCCGGGCTATTACCTGACCGCCGACGCCGGCTACATGGACGACGACGGCTATGTCTTCGTCATGGCGCGCACCGACGACATCATCAACGTCGCCGGCCATCGCCTGTCCACGGGTGCCATCGAGGAAGTGCTCGCCTCACATCCCGAGGTCGCGGAATGCGCGGTGATCGGCGCTGGCGACGCGCTCAAAGGCCAAGTGCCGCTGGGCTTTCTGGTGCTGAAGGCTGGTGCCAAGAAGGCGCCGAAAGACATCGCCGCCGAAGCGGTGAGCCTGGTGCGCGAGCGCATCGGCCCGGTGGCGAGCTTCAAGACCGCGCTGGTGGTCGACCGCTTGCCGAAAACGCGTTCGGGGAAAATTCTGCGCGGCACCATGCGCAAGATCGCCGACGGCGAAGAATACAAAACCCCCGCGACAATCGACGACCCGGCGATCCTCGGCGAAATCACGGGCTACCTTAAAGGCGCGGGGTATGCGAAGGGCGGCTAGGCGGCCGGCTCTTCCGACGCAGCGGCAATATCTTCGGCGCCGGGCGGCTGCACCAGCGGCTTGCCCTCTTCCGGCTTCTTGCCGCGATTGGCGCGCGCCACCGCCTTCTCCAGGTCTTCCATCGTACAGAGGCCCAGCGCCACCGGATGGCGCGGCTTGATATTGGGCGTGTTCCAATGGGTGCGATCGCGCACGGCATGGATGGTTGGCTTGGTGGTGCCGACCAGCTTCGAGATCTGGCCGTCGCTGAGCTCGGGATGGTTCTTCAGCAGCCAGGCGATGGCATCGGGCTTGTCCTGGCGCTTGGCGATCGGCGTGTAGCGCGGGCCTTTGTGCTTCACCACCTGCTCGGGCAATGCCTCCTTGGCGAGCTTGAGCCGGGCGTTCGGGTCCTTGATGCAGCGTTCGAGCTCTTCCTGGGTGAGCTGGCCGTTCGCGACCGGATCGAGGCCGTGCATTTGGGTCGAGACCTCGCCGTCGGCGATCGCCTGGACCTCGAGCATATGCAATCCGGTGAATTCGCCGATCTGGTCGAAGGTCAGCGGGGTGTTCTCGACCAGCCAGACGGCGGTCGCCCGGGGCATCAGCGGCAGCGACATATGTTTCTCCTCA
>DASQGX010000140.1:0-14710 GCA_035632395.1 Allostellaceae bacterium | reverse complement strand
TGCAGAAACGTGCGCCGCATTGGGAGAACCGGTGAATCACGACAACTACAGCGACGATTATCTGCGGGACATTCTGCGCGGCGTGCATACCATCGCCATGGTGGGAGCCAGCGAACGGCCTAACCGGCCGTCCCACTACGTGATGGCATTCCTCCAGGCACACGGCTATCGCGTCATTCCGGTCAATCCGCGGGCGACCGTGCCCAATATCCGCGACGAAAAAGTCTATGGGTCTCTCGCCGAAATCCCCGAGGCGATCGATATGGTCGACGTCTTCCGACGCAGCGAAGAAGTGGCTGCTGTGCTTGATGAAGCGATCGCCAAACGCGCCAAAGTAATATGGATGCAGCTCGGTGTGCGCGACGATGTGGCGGCGCGCAGGGCCGAGCGGGCCGGCCTCAAAGTGGTGATGAATCGCTGTCCGAAAATCGAACTGACGCGGCTAGGTGGACGCGTGCCGGCCTAGCGGTGTCAAGTGTGCGATGCGGCGGTCTCGCTGCGCACCCAGTCGAGATACGGCGCATACCCGGCGGCGATAGGGATCGCCTCGATGCACGGAACATCGTAGGTGTGCAGCGCCTTGAGTCGCGCGATCAGGCGTTCGACCTGTTCGGCCGTCGTCTTCAGGATCAGCAGCGCCTCGGAATCCTGCTGCATCTCGCCCTGCCACCAATAATACGACCGCACGTGATCGAGCACGTTGGCACACGCGGCGAGCCGCTCCTTGACCAGCGTAATGCCGATCTCTTCCGCCTGGACGCGTTCGCGTGTCGTCGCAATGACCATCATCACGGTTGTCCCGGACATGCGTTTCTCCCGCTTTCGCTCCTCACGCGCCTCTGGCGTTGGACGTCTATGCGTCCTGCCCAGGGGCGGCTACCATGGCCCGTCCGCACGACGACATCCAGGGGGTGGGACGTGTCCGAGGACGCCAAATCGACTCAGCCAGCCAAGCCGCCGCGACCGCCAAGTCCCAGCGCGAACCAACGGGTGTGGCTGCAACGCGGGCTGACGGAACCCGGCGGCAAGTTGCCGCTATTCGACGCCAAAGGCCGCGAGATTGATCACCGCACCATCCAGGCCTGCCTCGACGCCGGTTGGGCCGAGCCGTGGTTCGCCAATCCGCTCAATCCGGCGATGCAGATCTGCCGTTTGACCGAAAAAGGCCGTGCCGCTGCCGAAGGGCGACGCGCCAAGAGCGCGCCCAAGACATGAATGTCGCTGTCTAGAAGATTGGAGTTGATGGAACTTTTGCGACGCAGCGTATTGGAGAGTTGGTCGGAGCGGTGAGATTTGAACTCACGACCCTCAGCACCCCATGCTGATGCGCTACCAGGCTGCGCTACGCTCCGGCCGGACTCTCGGGGCGGATACTAGCCTCAGCCCCGAAGCTTCTTCAATTCCTCGCGCAGGGCAATGAGCTCGCGCCGCAGGTCAAACAGCTCGCGGCGCATGTCGTCGACCTTTTCACCTTCGCGCGCCGCGACCGTCGTGGGCAGGGTTAGGCGCGGAATGTCGTCAGTCTTGAGTGCACCTTCGCGCAACAGCTTCTGCACGCCCTTGATCGTGTAGCCCTGCTCGTACAGGCATTGGCGGATGCGGCGCAGCAGCGCCACGTCGTCGGGCCGGTAATAGCGCCGACCGCCGGCGCGTTTCAACGGCCGGACCTGCGGGAATTTCGACTCCCAGAAGCGCAAGACGTGCTGCGGCACCTCAAGTTCGGTCGCAACCTCGCTGATGGTGCGGAATGCGTCCGCCGACTTGCCCCGGCCTGTCGCCGGCGGTGCCGGCACCATTTCGGGAAGCCGCATGTTCATGCGACGCTGGTCCCGGTATTCGCCTTGGACAGCGTGTTATTGATCTGGTCCTTGAGCACGTGCGACGCGCGGAACACCAAGACGCGCCGCGGATTGATTGGCACTTCCTTGCCGGTTTTGGGGTTGCGGCCGATGCGCCGCCCCTTCTTGCGCACGGCAAAGCTGCCGAAACTGGAAACCTTCACCATTTCGCCACGCGCCAGCGCCTCGGCGATTTCGTTCAGAACCGTCTCGACCAGCTGGGCCGACTCGTTACGGGAAAGTCCGACCTCCTGATAGACGGCCTCGCTCAGTTGCGCGCGCGTGACCGTTTGCCCCGCCATGCCGGCCTCCCTTGGGTATTTGCGCCCGGATTTTCCAAAACCCTAACGCCAGGCTGGAAGATTTGCAATTACAGCAATTTGGGCGCTGATCTTGAAACCTGGGGACAACGTCGAACGACGGTCCGACGACCGAGCCGACCGCCTACCAGCGTAACAGACCCGCACCCCACGTAATGCCGCCGCCCATAGCCTCCACAAGCACGAGGTGACCGGGCTTGATACGGCCGTCGCCAGCGGCCTCCGCGAGCGCCAGCGGCACCGACGCGGCCGAGGTATTGGCGTGGCGGTCGATGGTTACCACCACCTTTTCCGCCGGCAGGCCAAGCCGTCGGCCCATGCCATCGATAATGCGTTTATTGGCCTGATGTGGCACCAACCAATCGAGGTCGGAGGCCGACAATCCATTCGCGGCCAAGGCTTCGTCGACCACGGCGGCCAAGCGTTCGACGGCAAGCCGGAAGACTTCCTTGCCCTCCATGCGCAGATGGCCGGCACGGCCGTTGAGCGAGGGCCCGCCGTCGACATAGAGGATGCCGTAGTTGCAACCGTCGGAATGAAGGTGGGTCGAGAGTACGCCGCGCTCCATGTTAGAGCGCCAACCGGTGCCGGCGTGGCCATTGGTCGGCTTGGCCTCGAGCACGATCGCACCGGCGCCGTCGCCAAACAGGACGCAAGTACTACGATCGTTCCAGTCGAGAATACGCGAGAAGGTCTCGGCGCCGATGACCAGGGCGCGATTGGCCTGGCCGGCGCGAAGGAAGTTATCTGCCGTCGCCAGCGCGTAGATGAAGCCGCTGCAAACCGCCTGAATGTCGAAAGCGCAGCCACCTTTCATGCCGATATGGGCCTGCACTTTGGCTGCGGTCGCCGGAAAAGTGTTGTCCGGCGTCGCGGTTGCAAGGATCAGCAGATCGATGTCGCTGCCCTTGAGATTAGCTGCCGCGAGTGCGCGTTCGGCGGCCCTGGTCGCGAGATCCGAGGTCAGCTCGGCCTCGGCGGCGATATGGCGCTGCCGGATGCCGGTGCGCTGCCGAATCCACGCATCGGTCGTGTCCAGCGTCTTCGCAAGCTCGTCGTTGGTGACGATCCGTTCCGGCAGATAGCCGCCGCAGGCCAGGACGTGCGAGCGGAACTTCATCACAGCGCCGCGGTGGCTTGATCGGGCGCAGTGACGGCCGCAAGCTGCAGCATCTCGTCGTGCACCTTGTCGAGGAAGCCGTTTACCGCCATGTCGGCGGCGACGCCGATGGCATTGGCGAAGCCGAGCTCGTCGGTCGATCCGTGACTCTTGACGCAGATGCCCTGGATGCCGAGGAACACCGCACCGTTGTACCGTCGCGGATCCATGCGCTTGCGCAATTTGGTCAGGGAGCGCCAGGCGAACAGATAGCCGAAGCGCGCAGCCAGTGAATTGGTGAAAGCGGCGTGGAGAAATTCGGCGAACAGGCGCGCCGTACCCTCCGCAGTCTTGAGCGCGACGTTGCCGGTGAAGCCGTCGGTGACGACAACGTCGACCGTGCCTTCGGCGATGTCGTCGCCCTCGATGAAACCGTGGAAATGGATCGGTGTGCCGGGACTGCGCAGCCGCAAAGCGGCGCCGCGCACCGCGTCGTTGCCCTTCTGGTCTTCGGCGCCGACGTTTAATAGCCCGACGCTGGGCGTCGCGATGCCGAGCACGGTGCGGCTGAACACGTCGCCGAGCAGCGCAAATTGAACCAGGTTTTCGGAATCGCAGGCGACGTTGGCGCCGAGGTCAAGCATCACGCTTTCGCCCCGCTGGGTCGGAAAGAACGAGGCGATCGCCGGACGGTCGATGCCAGGAATCATCTTGAGCGCGAACTTGGCCATGGCCATCAGTGCACCGGTGTTGCCGGCCGAGACGACGCAATCCGCCTCGCCTGCCGCCACGGCGTCGATCGCCAGCCGCATCGATGACCGGCGTCCGCCGCGCAACGCCACCGAGGGCTTCACGTCATCGGTGATGAACTCGTCGGTGTGATGGACAACAGCGTGCTCCGCCAATTTCGGCAGCTTGGCCAGATGGGCGCGGATGCGCTCGTCGACTCCGTAGAACAGGAATTCAGCTTGCGGAAACCGTTGCTGAGCGATCGCGGCGCCTTTGACGACCATTTCGGGGGCGCGTTCGCCGCCCATCGCATCGAGCGCAATGACGATGCGGCCAGTCAAAATCCGTCTCCGGCGGCGGCGTTCGTCACGCCGTTTCCGTCTTCACCGAAATCACTTCGCGCTCGTCATAATGTCCGCACGCCAGGCAGACATGGTGCGGACGCTTCAATTCACCGCAATTCGGGCACTCGACATAGCTCGACGGCTTGAGCGCGTGATGGGCGCGGCGCATGTTGCGGCGCGACTTACTGGTCTTCTTCTTCGGGACGGCCATGGGATCACTCGAAAAAAATGCGCCCCGCGGACCGGGGCTCGCGCGTTTCAGTAGCTAAAAACCCGCGCTCCCGCAACCCTCCTGGCTAGTCTTTGGAATCGTTCTTGTTTTGCAACCGTGTCAGGACCTTGAATGGGGAGTCGGCGGTCGCCTCGGAACTCGCGGTCAGCGGCACCGACGCAGCGCCGGGCGCGTGTGGAAACGGGTCGAGCGCAAGCGATAGTTGCTGGGCGACAGCTTCGCCGATGTCGATCACTCCGCCGACAATCGGCTCGATAGTTTCAGCCTCGCCGTCGAGCGTCACCTCGCGTGCTTCGCCGCCTTCGCCGTAAAGCACGGTGAAGCTTTCGGCGACGCGGTTCCGTACCGGCTCGAGAGTGACGACACAGGTCTGGACGACGTCAGCGTTAAAATCCGCCTCGAGCCGGACGAGTCCGCCGGCAATACGGCCAAGGCGCACCGCCGCATCGAGCTTGTCGAGACTGACGAGCCCGAAACGCGTGGCGAGCGCGGCCCGCTCCGAGGCGTTGGCGTTGATCGCGAAGCGCTGCTCGCCATGGTTAAGGCGCGACAGTTCGATCGGCCGGGCGAATTCGGTTACGAGCGGAGCGTCCATCTCAGCCCTCCTGTGCCAACGGGAATTCGCCAGCCAGCAATTGGCCGACTGGCGTCGCATCGAGCGCTTGGGCCTGCCGGCGGATATAAGCGGCGGCGGCCGCAACCTGTGGCGCGGTCGGCGACACCGTGCCGTAGAGATTGCGGCGCAGTGCGTCGTCAAGGCTATCGGCACCCACAAGGCCGCGTTCATAAGCAACAATGCGGCCGTAGAACGCCTTGGCCATGGTCTTTACCTGCCGGCCGACGCTCAGATCGCCAACGCCCATTTCGCGCAGGTTGCGGTCGAGATCGGCGAACATGGTGTCGAACAGCGCCTGCGCGAAGGCGGCGCTGTCGTCAGCCTGCTTGAGCCGGCGCAGCGCCAAGAACGCGTGCATGGCGATGAGCTCGAACCGGCCATCCAACGTGTCCGGCACGCCCCATTCGGCGTAAAACGCCGGATCACGCGCAGCGGCAACGATAGCGCCGTAAAGCGCCTGAACGGCGGTGCGGGATTTGCGGTTGAAGAGCGCGGCGAGCGGCATGGTCCAGGGTGCCCGCCATTGAACAATCGGGCATTTCCGGCTACAAGATTTCGTCGAGATCGACATGATTTTCAAGCCCGTTAATGTTCGCTGGTTGCGCGCTGCCGCGGCCGTCGCGTGTGCGACGGTGCTGTTTGCGTGCCAGCCGACCGTCGATCAGCGCGGCAATGCGCCCGAGGCCGACAAGCTATCCCAAATCCAGGTGGGCAAGACCGACAAGGCGACGGTAACGCGCTTGCTCGGCTCGCCGTCGAGCGTCGCCGAATTCGATCCCAACGTCTGGTATTACGTCAGCTCCAAAACCGAGGACGTCGCCTTCCTGAAGACCGAGACGCTGGACCAGAATGTGATCAAGCTCACGTTCGACAAGAGCAACGTCGTGCAGTCGATCCAGAAACTCGGAATGCAGGACGCCGAAACCATCACGCCGAATCCGAACGCGACGCCGTCGCGTGGTCGCGAATTCTCGTGGATCGAAGAATTCCTCGGCAACTTCGGCCGGTTCGTCAGTAAGAACCGGCCGCAGGAAGGGCAATAACCCGCCGCGTCAGTGCGTGGCGGCGAGCACCGCCAGCAGCAGAATCGCCACGATGTTGGTGATCTTGATCATCGGGTTCACCGCCGGACCAGCCGTATCCTTGTAGGGATCGCCGATCGTGTCGCCGGTGACCGCCGCCTTGTGCGCGTCGGACCCTTTGCCGCCATGGTGGCCTTCTTCGATGTACTTCTTCGCATTGTCCCAGGCCCCACCGCCCGAGGTCATCGAGATCGCCACGAAGATTCCGGTGACGATCGTGCCAAGCAACATGGCGCCAAGCGCGCTAAAGCCGGCACCCTGCCCGCCGATTGCCGAGATCACGAAGAATAGGACGATCGGCGCGCCGACCGGCAACAGTGACGGCACGATCATTTCCTTGATCGCGGCGCGGGTTAGAAGGTCGACGGCGCGGCCATAGTCGGGCTTCGCCTTGCCTTCCATGATGCCTTTGATCTCCTTGAACTGCCGACGCACTTCAAGCACCACCGCGCCAGCGGCGCGGCCGACGGCGGTCATGCCCATGGCGCCGAACAGATACGGCAGCAGACCGCCGATGAAGAGTCCGACGACGACATACGGGCTCTGCAGAGTGAAGTTCACGTCGGCGCCCGGGAAATAGTGCGTCAGGTCGTTGCTGTACGCGGCAAATAGCACCAGCGATGCAAGACCGGCCGACCCGATGGCATATCCCTTGGTCACGGCCTTCGTGGTGTTGCCCACGGCATCAAGCGCGTCGGTGATCTTGCGCACGTCTTTCGGCAAGTCGGCCATCTCGGCGATGCCGCCGGCGTTGTCCGTGACCGGACCATAGGCGTCGAGTGCGACGATCATGCCCGCCAGCGCCAGCATCGTGGTCGCGGCGATAGCGATGCCGAACACGCCGCAATAGAGATAGGCCACGATGATGCCGGCACAGATCACGACCACCGGCAGCGCGGTCGCTTCCATTGACACCGCAAGGCCCTGAATGACGTTGGTGGCATGGCCGGTGATCGAGCTTTGCGCAATGCTGCGCACCGGACGATAGGCGGTCGAAGTGTAATATTCGGTGATCCACACCAAAAGTCCGGTCACCGCGAGACCAACGAACGCGCAGACCAAAAGCCCGCCGCCCGTGATCGTGCCGCCGAGCAGCGTGATCGGCTGACCGTAGCCGATCAGCAGTGCGATGACGCCGGCAATCGCCCCTGCCGACAGCACGCCGGCGGCGATGACGCCCTTGTAGAGGGCGGTCATGATCTGGCCGCCGGTGCCGAGGCGCACGAAATAGGTGCCGATGACCGACGCGACGATGCAGACCGCGCCGATCGCCAGCGGCAGCAGCATCATGGTGTCGCGCAATGCGCCCTGGAAGAAGATCGCCGCCAGCAGCATGGTCGCGACCTGGGTCACGACATAGGTCTCGAACAGGTCGGCCGCCATGCCGGCGCAATCGCCAACATTGTCGCCGACGTTATCGGCGATCACGGCCGGATTGCGGGGATCGTCCTCGGGAATGCCGGCTTCGACCTTGCCAACCAGGTCCGCGCCGACGTCGGCCCCTTTGGTGAAGATGCCGCCGCCAAGACGCGCAAAGATCGAGATTAGCGATGCGCCGAACGACAAGGCCACCATCGCTTCGAGAATCGGCCGCGGATCGTCGATTGGCAGCGTCGAGCGCAGGAAGATGTAATAGATGGCGACCGCAAGCTGGCCGAGGCCGACGACCAACATGCCGGTGACCGCGCCGGCACGGAACGCGAGCTTCAATCCCGCCGCGAGGCCGCCGCGCGCCGCCTGGGCCGTGCGCAGGTTCGAGCGCACCGAGACATTCATGCCGATGAAACCGGCGGCGCCCGACAGCACCGAGCCGATGAGGAAGCCGACCGCCGAATGCCAGCCAAGGGCGACGAAGAGCACGATGAAGATCACGATGCCGACCATGGCGATGGTGCGGTATTGGCGGCTGAGATAGGCCTGCGCACCTTCCTGAACCGCGGCGGCGATCTCTTTCATCCGGTCGGTGCCGGGGTCGGAGGCCAGAACCAAGCGCGCGGTGACGATGCCGTACAGCACCGCGATGAGGCCGGACGCAATCACCAGCCAGTACCAGGACGTAATGCTCATGTCGGAATTCCCCTACTCGGACCTGTCGGGCATTTAAGGCGCGCGGAAGATGCCAGAACGCGGCGGCTGAGGCAATCACCGCGGCACGCCGCGTTCGCTTGGATTTACACGCGATTCGTCGCACTTCGCGGCATCAGACGTGGCGATATCCCGTGCGCGTGAGCCGCAGCGGTCGACCCTCGCGATCGAGAACACGTACGCCGCGACCGGCGACAATGCGTCCGACCGCGGTAACGCGCACGCCGGCAGCACGCGCCGCGGCAGCAATGCGCGCGGCCGCGTCTGGCGGCGCGGCGAAGACGAGTTCGTAGTCGTCGCCATGATTCAGGGCAGCACGAATACGCCGAGGTGAGCGGGCGACAACGGCACGTGCTGCGGACGACAATGGCAGGCGCGCGGTCTCAACAATCGCGCCGACTTTCGATGCTTCGCAGATGTGGCCAAGATCGGCGACCAAGCCGTCGGATATATCCGCCGCTGCGTGCGCAATTCCGGCCAAGCGGCGGCCGAGATCGAGACGAGGTTCGGGCAGCCGGTAGCGTCGCACGAGGAACCGCCGGGCAGCAGCGCCAAGCCGCGGCAATCGACCCCTGAGCGCTGCCAGTCCGAGCGCCGCATCGCCGAGCGTGCCCGAGACATAAACGACGTCGCCAGGTCGCGCGCCGTTGCGCAAGATCGCGCGGCCTTGTGCGACACGGCCAATTGCGGCCACTGAAAAAACCGCCGGCCCACGCGTCGCGTCGGAATCGCCACCGAACAGGCCGATCCGGTATTTCCGCTGATCGGCGGCAAGTCCGCGGCTGAACGCCGCCAGCCAGCGGTCGTCACGCGACTTCGGCAAGGCCATCGTCAAAAGATACCCAACCGGCGTCGCGCCTTTCGCAGCAAGATCCGAGAGATTGACGCGCAGCAGCTTGCGCGCGATATCGGCCGGCGAATCGTCAGCAAAAAAGTGGGTGCCCTCCACGATCGCGTCGGTCTTGAGGACGTACTGCTCGCCGCGGCGACCAGCGATCAACGCGACATCGTCGCGCAACTTCAGGCCGCCAGGCAGCGCCAGCGGTGCGAAGAAGCGCGCGATGCGCCCGAATTCACCGAGCGGCTTCGCCGCCATGGGCGCGCCCCATCTCCTCGGGCCGCAGGTCGCGCGCAATCTTGTCGAGCACGCCGTTGACCAATCCAGGCTCCCTGCCGGCGAAAAACGCGTGCGCGATATCGACATATTCGTTGATCGCGATCTCCGGGGGCACGTCGCGGCGATGCGCCAGCTCGTAGGTGCCGACGCGCAAAATGGCGCGTAATACGGCTTCGAGACGCGGCAGCGGCCAATCCGGCGACAGCGCTCCGGCGATGGTACGGTCGACCGCGTCGCGTTGCGATGCCGCGCCGCGCGCAAGCTCGGCGAACAGAGTCCTATCCGCTTCGCCGAAATCAGATTCCTCGCGCGGCGCACCGACATTGAGGCGATGCGCCAAGAACTCGTCGACGACCGTGTCAGCCGGTGCGCCGACTATCTCCATTTGATAGAGCGCCTGCACTGCGGCCAGGCGCGCGGCGGTACGTTTGCGCGCCGGCCGCGGCGACTTGGCGGCGGCGCTCACCGCCGTGCCTTGAGCGTTTGCCGCAACGCGATCATGGCGAGGCAGGCGCGCACCGCCTCGCCGCCCTTGTCCTTTTCGTCGATGCGTGCACGCGCGAACGCCTGGTCGACGTTCTCGACGGTGAGCACGCCGAAGCCGATGGCGTGGCCCGCCATGGCAAGATCCTGGATGCCACGCGCACATTCCTGGCAAACGAGATCGTAATGCGAAGTCTCGCCGCGGATGACACAGCCGAGAGCGACGTAGCCGTCATACTTGCGAGTCCGCGTTGCAACCGCGATCGCCGCCGGAATCTCGAACGCGCCGGGAACCGTGATGCGGTCGTAACGGATGCCGGCATTGTCGAGCGCGGCTTCCGCGCCCTTCAGCAGTGCGTCCGAAACGTGCGTGTAATAGCGCGCTTCGACGATCAGCACCGTCGGCCGCTTCGCCATCTCAGGACTCCACGACGATAGGGCGGCGTTCGACGACGGACAGTCCGTAGCCCTCGAGGCCGACAATGGTCTGTGCGGTGTTCGACAGCAGGATCATGTCGCGCACGCCGAGATCGAGCAGAATCTGCGCGCCGATGCCATAGTCGCGCAACTGCGGCACTGTCTTGCCGGTCGCCAGATAGCCGCGCACCCGCTCCGAGAGCGCTGTCGGCATCGGCTCGCGCAGCAGCACGACCACGCCCCTGCCCGCTTTGCCGATCATTTCCATCGCGCCTTGCAGCATACCGGCGCGACCGCTGCTCAGATTGCCGAGCGCATCGTCCAGGACGTTGACAGCGTGCATGCGCACCAGCACCGGCTCTGGCGTTCGCACGTCGCCTTTCACCAGCGCAATGTGCTCGGCGTAGGCGATCTTGTTTACGTAAATGTGCATATCCCAGTTACCGCCATGCGCGCTGACAAAATCGGCAGAGACCTGCCGCTCGACGATGCGGTCATGGCGCCGGCGATAAGCGATCAGGTCGGTGATCGTGGCGACCTTGAGCCCGTGGTGTTGTGCGAAGGCGATCAGATCGGCGCGCCGCGCCATGCTGCCGTCGTCGTTCATGATCTCGCAGATCACGCCGGCAGGAATGAGGCCGGCGAGCCGCGCGATGTCGACTGCCGCCTCGGTATGGCCGGTGCGCACCAGCACGCCACCATCGCGCGCCATCAGCGGAAAAATATGACCCGGTGTGACGATGTCCTGCGGCCCCTTGGTGGCATCAATGGCGACCGCGATGGTGCGCGCACGATCCGATGCCGAAATTCCTGTCGTGATGCCGTCGCGCGCCTCGATGGACACCGTGAATGCGGTTTGCAAACGTGATTCGTTGTGCTGCGCCATCAGCGGCAGCTTAAGCTGTTCGACGCGCTCACGGCCCATTGCAAGGCAGACCAGACCACGGCCGTGCTTGGCCATGAAGTTGATCGCATCCGGCGTCGCCATCTGCGCCGGAATCACGAGGTCACCCTCGTTCTCGCGATCCTCGTCGTCGACCAGGATGAACATCTTGCCGTTGCGCGCGGCGTCGATGATCTCCTCGATCGGCGAAGCAACTTCGACGAAGCTCATGCCGGCTCCCGCGCCAACAGGCGCGCGACGTAGCGCGCGATGACGTCGAGTTCGAGATTGACCTTTTCGCCGGGCTGCAATGCACCCAGCGTCGTCTTGGCGCGTGTGATCGAAATGAGATTGACGCCGAAACGACGGCCTTCGACCTCGTTGACCGTCAGCGATACCCCATCGAGCGCCACCGAACCCTTGGGCGCGATCGACAACTCGTAGCCGCGCGGCACTTCGAACGTCAGTCGCAGCGAGTCACCGTCCGGCCGGCGCGCGACCAGTTCTGCCATCGCATCGACGTGACCGAGCACGATATGGCCGCCAAGCTCGTCGCCAAGGCGTAACGAGCGTTCAAGGTTTAGGTGCGTTCCCTCACGCCACGCGCCGGCGGTCGAGCGCGCGCGGGTTTCGGCCGAAACCTGCACCGCAAACCATCCCGCGCCCTTCTCAATTACCGATAGGCAGACGCCGGCGCAGGCAACCGATGCGCCAAGCGCCAGATCATCGAGATCGAGCGGGGTCGCGATCTCGAGGACGCTGTCGGCGCCCGGCCTCACGGCGCGGATGATGCCGCGTTCGGCAATGATTCCGGTAAACATGGCAATACCTTAGGGCGTCACCTTAAACCGCGCGTTCGAGCGTTTCCAGCACATCATCGCCGATCGGTTCGATACCGGTACGGATAAACCGCGGTGCCTCGCCGGGCGCGGCAACGCCAAGCGCGTCCAGCGCCGCCCGCCCGTCGCCGCCGATCAGCGACGGCGCGCGGAACCATGCGATGCGGTCGACCAGATCGGCGCGTACGAGTGTCGCCGCGAGCCGCGCGCCACCCTCCACCAAGACACGCGTAATGCCCCTGCCCGCGAGTGCAGCCAAAGCCGCCGCGAGGTCGGTTTCACCGGTCACCGTCGCTGGCACGTCGATAACCTCGACGCCGCTGCTCACGAGGGCCGCGCGGCGTTCGCCGGCAATTCCGTGACGCACGACGAACCATGTCTGCGTCTGTCGGGCGTCGGCGACGACACGTGCCGTCAGCGGCACGCGCAAGCTGCCATCGATCACGATACGCACAGGATTGCGATCGCTCAGGCCAGGCAGCCGGCACGTCAGCTCCGGATCGTCGACGAGTACCGTGCCGCTGCCGACCATGACGGCGTCGTGGGTTGCGCGCAACAGATGGCCGCGCGCGCGTGCCGCCTCGCCCGTGATCCACCGGCTCTCGCCCGACGCGACGGCCAGACGGCCGTCGAGGGAAGTCGCGAGCTTCAACGTGACGAGCGGCCGGCCACGCGTGATCGATGACATGAACCCGGCATTGAGCTCGCACGCTTCGTCGGAAGCGAGGCCGAGTTCGACGACAATATCGGCGGCGCGCAACGCGGTGACACCTTTCCCGGCGACGCGCGGATCGGGATCTTCGACGGCAACGATTGCGCGCCGGATACCGGCAGCGATCAACGCATCGGTGCACGGCGCCGTTTTACCGTGATGGCAGCACGGTTCGAGCGTGACATATGCGTCGGCGCCTTTGGCGTTGTGTCTGGCGCGGGCGAGCGCCTCGGTCTCGGCATGCGGCCGCCCGCCCGGCTGGGTCCAGCCGCGGCCGACGACGATGCCATCCTTCACGATGAGGCAGCCGACGCTGGGATTGGGCCAAGTCCGGCCGAGACCGCGGCGCGCCAACGCCAGCGCCGCGCGCATGAAGCGGGCGTCGCTCATTCTCCAATCCTTCAGTCGCGATCGGACGTCAGGCGATCGATGAACTCGCCGAAGTCCTTGGCCTCGCGGAAATTACGGTAAACCGAAGCGAAGCGCACATAAGCGACCGGGTCGAGCGTCGCCAGCATCTCCATGACCAATTCGCCGATCATGTCGCTCTTGATTTCGGTCTCGCCGGAGCTTTCGAGCTGGCGGACGATCGAGTTGATCGCACGTTCGACGCGCTCGCCTTCGACCGGCCGCTTGCGCAGCGCAATCTGGATCGAACGCGCCAGCTTGTCGCGCTCGAACGGCTCGCGCTGGTTGTTCTTCTTGATCACCGTGAGTTCGCGCAGTTGCACGCGCTCGAAGGTCGTGAAACGCGCAGCGCAGTTCGGGCAGAGCCGCCGCCGCCGGATCGAGGCCCGATCATCGGTCGGCCGCGAGTCCTTGACCTGTGTGTCTTCGCATCCGCAGAACGGACAGCGCATCGTTTTCCTCTCCTAGGGGTAGACCGGGAAGCGCGCGCACAGCGCCTGGACCCGTTTCTTGACCGATGCCTCGATCGCGCCGTTGTTGGCGTCGCCATTGGCCGCGAGACCATCGAGCACCTCGACGATCAGCTCGCCGATGAGCCGGAATTCGGCCTGGCCGAAGCCACGCGTCGTGCCCGCCGGGCTGCCGAGGCGAATACCCGACGTAACGGCCGGCTTCTCGGGATCGAATGGAATCCCGTTCTTATTGCAAGTGATGCCGGCGCGTTCGAGCGCGATTTCGGCGGCGCGCCCGGTCAGTTTCTTCGGCCGCAGGTCAACCAGCATCAGGTGCGTGTCGGTGCCGCCCGAGACGATAGCGAGCTGCCGCTCCGACAGCGTCGCGGCGAGGATGCGGGCATTGTCGACGACGGCGCGGGCGTAGGTCTTGAACTCGGGCCGGAGACATTCGCCCAGCATCGCCGCTTTTGCCGCGATGGCATGCATCAGCGGACCGCCTTGCAGGCCCGGAAAGATCGCCGAGTTGATCTTGCGCCCGATCTCCTCGTCGTTCGCCAGGATCATGCCGCCGCGCGGACCGCGTAGTGTCTTGTGCGTCGTCGTCGTAACCACGTGCGCATGCGGCATCGGTGACGGATGCGCACCGCCAGCGACCAAGCCGGCGAAATGCGCCATGTCGACCATGAGATACGCGCCCACGGACTCCGCGATCTTGCGGAAGCGCGCGAAATCAATGACACGCGGAAAGGCCGAACCGCCGGCGATGATCAATTTCGGCTGCTGCTCCTGCGCCAACCGCTCGACTTCATCCATGTCGATGCGCGCGTTGTCGCGCCGGACGCCGTAATGGATCGGCCGGAACCATTTGCCCGACAGATTGACCGGCGAGCCGTGCGTCAGGTGGCCGCCGGCGGCGAGCGACATCCCCATAAAAACGTCGCCGGGCTGCAGCAGCGCCAGGAACACCGCCTGGTTCGCTTGCGAGCCAGAATGGGCCTGCACATTGGCGAAGCTGCAGTTGAAAAGTTTTTTCGCGCGGTCGATCGCCAGT
>DASQGX010000139.1:0-3207 GCA_035632395.1 Allostellaceae bacterium | reverse complement strand
GCAGATTCCCTGCTCGCGCGTCACCGGCAAGCTGCTGTTTCCGCGCCAGCTGGTCGATCTCTGGGTAACGCGGCAGACCGAGTTCGCCGGCCCCGATTTGCGTCCGGCGCCGCCGGTGGCGGCCGGCAGCCACGACCCGCTGCTGGAGTGGGCGTTACGCCAATCAGGCTCCGAGCTCGCGTTGCTCGCCGGCGGCAGCGACGACGGGCTCCGGCGCCTGGTCGCCAACAAGGCAATCGTCGCCGGCATTCACCTGCTCGATCCGGCGAGCGGCGATTACAACCGGCCGGCGGTTCAGGCGCTCGGCGGACTCGCCGATGTCGTGCTGATCGAATGGGCCAAGCGCGAACAGGGTCTGGTGGTGGCGCGCGACAATCCACGCGGCATCCGTTCGCCGGCCGATCTCGGACGTGAAGGCGTACGCGTGCTGCGCCGGCAGGAGGGCGCCGGCGCACAGGTGCTGCTGCGGCATGTACTCGCTGAAACCAAGTTGCGGCTCGACGATTTGCCCGGTCCGGCGCAGCCCGCGCTGACCGAAACGGATATCGCGTCGGCAATCCTCGACGGCAAGGCGGATGCTGGCGTCGCGGTGCGCGCCGTCGCGCAGCGCCACAAGCTCGGCTTCGTACCGCTGCGCTGGGAGCGTTTCGATTTGGCGATGCACCGACGCGATTATTTCGAGCCGCCGGTCCAGAAGCTGCTGGCCTTCGCCCGCACACCGGAATTCGCCGAACGGGCACAGGTGCTTGGTGGCTACGATCTCGCCGCTGCCGGCACGGTCAACTACAACGCCTGAGTTTCACATCGGCCCGCCCGGCGCCTGGTACCAAGCCGGATCGTCGTAGACGCTGGTGGTGTATGAGCCGGTGCCATACCAATGCGTGACCATCGGCGTCTCGGCGCCGCGGCAGGCGGCGAGCATGAAAGCCAATGCGATTGCCGCGAGTGTAAAGCGCATTCGCGACACTGCGCCGCCTAGTTGGTCGGACTGCGATACGACTCCGGCGTATCATAGACGCTGGTGGTGTATGAGCCGGTGCCGTACCAGTGTGTCACCATCGGCGTCTCGGCGCCGCGGCAGGCAACGAGCACGACGGCCAAGACCAGCGCGGCGAGGGTGCGGCACATTCTCGACATGGCGAGTCCTGCCTAATCGGTTGGGCTGCGGTAGGAGTCGGGACTGTCGTAGATGCCGCCGCCGGTCCAGATCGGCCATTCCCGTTGCGGCGCCGGACCGCAAGCGGTGAGGGCGAAGAACGACAGCACGAGCGACGCGACGACGACACGACGCATGGGATCGCTCCTGAATGCCTCATTATAAGTCTGCCGCGGCATGACCAGCCCCACACTTTGGCGTGATCGGACAACCGAAAAGCGAATGAGATTTCACGCCGCGGCGGTTCGCCGCAGCCGCTGATTATTTTCGCGCTAGTCCGGTCACCGTTGGTGTTTTGGTCTCGCCGCACCTTGCCGTTCGCGCGCATGAATCTGTGGCACTTCAATGCGATGCCCGCCTGTCGCGGGCGCTGCTGCGTGCATCCGCGACAGTCGCGCTGGGCGATCTTTCGCGCGCGCAGCGTCACACAACTGCAAAAAAACTGAAGGTTAGCTGTAGCTAACGATCCCTATCGTGCGCCGCCATTGTTGCGCCGAATGCGCGGCAATTCCGTTGGGGGACAACAGAAAATCGACGAAAGGATGAAAATGTCGTTCGGGAGATATTTCCTCGGCAGCGTCGCGGTGGGCGCGCTGTTGATGACCACCGTGCCGGCCAAGGCGCAATCGCTCAACAGCCAGATGCAAAGCCTGAAGGCGCAGATCCAGCAGCTGAATCAACAGCTCCAGAACCTGCAGAATCAGGTCCAGCAGACGCAGCAGAAACAGGCGCAGACCGACGCCACCGTCAATCAGATCAAGACCGAACCGGCCCAGGCGGAAACGTCGGCCGGCCAACCCTTGTTCAAGATGAGCGGCCTGTCGCCGACCTTCTCGAGCGCGGACGGCGCCAACACGCTGTCACTGACCGGTCGCCTCCATTTCGACATGGGCGACTATCTCAACTACAGCAAGAAGTCGAACAGCACGACGCCGAACGACCTGCAGAGCGGCGTGAAGGCGCGGCGTGCGCGTCTCGGCGTCCAGGGCAAGGTCGCCAACGATTTCGGCTACGCTTTCATCATGGATTTCGGCGGTTCGACGACCGACAACGGCTCGACCATCGAAAATGCCTTCGTGACCTATAACGGCCTGCCCGTCCACTTCATCGTCGGCTATCAGGACACGCCCTATACGCTCGACGAGGCGACGAGCTCGAACGACATCATGTTCCTCGAGCGCTCGTCGTCGCAGGTGGTCGCCACCGAATTCGGCTCCGGCGACAACCGCTCGGCGATCGGCGCCTGGTGGAACAACGACCGCGTCTGGGCCGGCGTCTTCGGCACCGGCAATGCTTCGGGCAACTCCGACAACGGCGGCGCATCCGGCAAGGGCGTCGCGACGCAAATCGCCATGACCGGCCGTTTGACCTATCAGCTGGTGCAGACTCCGGATGCGACCCTCCACGTGGGCGCGGATGTGGATGCGCTGCTCAAGCCGCCGGTTGTGGCGGCGAACAGCTTCCGCGGCCTGTCGCTCAGCGATGCGCCCGAACTGGACATCGACAAACAGACCATCCTGAACACCGGAACCATGGGCAGCGCCGCCAATCCGGTGACCGGCGGCCACGTCTTCGGTCCGGAGCTCGCGGGCAATATCGGCCCGCTCTACGGCCAGGCTGAGTACTTCCACTACACCGTCGATCGCCAGGGTCTGTCGGACCTGAACTTCAACGGCGGCTACGTCGAGGCGAGCTACGCGTTGACGGGCGAGCAGCGGCACTACAAGCCCGGTGCGGGTGCTTACACCAGCCTCGCGCCCGCCCATCCCTTCGCGCCCGGCAGCGGTTATTGGGGCGCATGGGAAATGGCGGCTCGTTACAGCGTCATCGATCTGAACGACATGTTGGGCACGTCCACCGGCGTCGCCGGCGGCAAGCAGCAGACCTACACGGTCGGCCTCAACTGGTACCCGAGTTCGAACCTGCGCTTCATGCTCGATTACATCCACGCCAACGTCGACAAGCAATCGAGTGCGACGAACAGCACTCAGGTCGGCGCGAAGATGGATGCGATCGCGCTCCGCACGCAGTTCGCATTCTAACGACACCCG
>DASQGX010000138.1:0-42995 GCA_035632395.1 Allostellaceae bacterium | reverse complement strand
GCAACGGTTTGCAGGGCGAAATCGCCGGTCGAGAGATCCAGCCACGCGAGCGCCAGCTCGCCCTGCGCCTCGGCGAGCGCAGCGAGATAGTTGTTGCGCCGTGCGTCGAGCAGATTGTCTTCGGTCAGCGTGCCCGGCGTGACGATGCGGATGACAGCGCGCTTCACCGGAGTCTTGCTGCCCCGTTTCTTGGCCTCGGCCGGGTCTTCGACTTGTTCGCAAACCGCCACCCGAAAGCCCTGGCGGATGAGCCGGGCGAGATAGGCGTCGGCGGCGTGGACCGGCACGCCGCACATCGGGATGTCCTCGCCGTCGTGCTTACCGCGCTTGGTCAACGTGATGTCGAGCGCGCGTGCCGCCTGGGCGGCGTCATCGAAGAACAGCTCGTAGAAATCGCCCATACGATAGAACAGCAGGCAATCGGGATGGGCGCGCTTGATCTCGAGATATTGCGCCATCAGCGGCGTCGCATCGGCGGCGAGGCTGACCGGCGCGGCCGGGCGCCCGGCCGGCGCCGGGGATTCGCCTGCGTTGTCGAGCGCGCTTGCTTCCCGCGTCATGCGCGCAAGCTAGCACGCGATAAAACGGCCGGGTACGTCCGCCGCATGCAACTGCCGCTGGCGCCCCGGAGAGGCTACACTGGCAGAGATGCGAACGATTCAATTCGGAGCCAAATCGTGAATACGCCAGCACGCGTGCTGCTCGGCGGGCTGGTTACGGTGTTACCGGCATTCATCGTGCTGGCGATCCTCGTACTAGGCGGTTGGCTCGCACCGGGGCCGGCGCTGGCGGCGGCGGCCGTCATCTATGCCGGCGTCACGCTGTTGCTGGTACCGCTAATCGGCGGCGTCGCCGGCGTTCGCAGCGCGCTCGATCGCATGGCAGCGAACGAGCCGGCACCCGAAGTCCAGAGCCTGAGTCCTTCGGTCCGCGACCTATGGTTGGCGCTGGGGCGGTGGGCACGAAGCGTGCGCACCGAGATCCGCGCGCGTGACAGCGCACTCGAATCGGCACGTTCGGTGCTGGCGACCCTGCCCGAACCGCTGCTGCTGCTCGACGGCAATCGCCGCGTGGTGCGGGCCAATGCTGCCGCCGCAGCCCTATTCGGCGACCGCATCGAGGGCCGCGACTTGGCCGGCGCGCTGCGCCATCCGGCGGTGCTGGCGGCGGCCGATCAGGTGCTCAAAGGCGAAGCCACGCGCACCGTCGAATTCGAGTTGACCAGCCCGGTCGAGCGTCATCTGCGTGCCGTGGTCGCCCGTCTGATGCCCGAGGCGGAAGGTGCCGCCGCCGTTCTGCTCCTGCACGATCTGACGGAATTGAAACGGGCCGAGCGGTTGCGCGCCGACTTCGTCGCCAATGCCAGCCACGAGCTGCGCACGCCGCTGGCCACACTCGTCGGCTTCATCGAGACCCTGCGCGGTCCGGCACGCGAGGATACGCCGGCGCGCGACCGCTTTCTCAGCATCATGGCTGAACAAGGCGCGCGCATGACCCGTTTGGTCGAAGACCTGCTCTCGTTGTCGCGCATCGAGATGAACGAACACCGCGCGCCGACCGAGGCGGTGCGGATCGAGATCGCGCTGCGCCAAGCGGCCGACCCCCTGGAACCGCGGGCAAAGGCGCGCGGCATGCGCTTCGTCTTCGACATTGCGCCCGACCTGCCGCCGGTCGCCGGCGATCTCGACGAACTCGTCCAGGTCTTCCAGAACCTGTTCGACAACGCACTGAAATACGGCGACCAGAGCACCGCAATCGAAATTGTGGCGCGGCTGTCGAGCCGGACCTTCACCGGCGCGCGGCCCGGCGAGCGGGGCGGCGTCGCGGTTGCAGTGCGCGACCATGGCGCTGGCATCGCGCACGAGCACATTCCCCGACTGACCGAACGTTTCTACCGGGTCGATGCCGCGCGCTCGCGCGCATTAGGTGGAACCGGCCTTGGGCTTGCCATCGTCAAGCACATCGTCAGCCATCACCGTGGCGTATTCGAAATCGACAGCGAGCTCGGCCAGGGCTCGGTTTTCACGGTCCATCTGCCGGCCATCGCCAGTCAGAAAATCCAAGCGGGGACAGCAGCTTAGGGCCAGTGCCCGCGATTCGGGCCGACTGTCATAAAAGCGCAATGAAAGGCGCGTAACCCTGTCGGACCAAAAGAGTGGGAGCACGGAGAACAGCGTGGAGGCTCGTTTGCACGGCCCGCCGGCAATCGCCGCCGTGGGGCTCGCGCCCCACGCCATGCGGCGTCAGCGTCTGGGCGACACCCTCTTCCGCGGCCTGACCCGAGCCTTCGCCGTCGGCGTCCTGGTGCTGCTCGGTGCGGTAGTGCTGTCGCTGGCGGCGGGCGCCATGCCGGCCTTCCGCAAGTTCGGTCTCGATTTCCTGGTGAGCGAGGCCTGGAACCCGGTCAAAGACACCTTCGGCGCGCTGCCGGCGATTTACGGCACCGTGCTCACCGCCCTGATCGCCATGCTGCTGGCGGTACCGGTGGCGATCGGCATCGCTATTTTCCTCACTGAGCTTTGTCCACCGCTGATGCGCCGGCCGATCGGTATGCTGGTCGAACTGTTGGCGGCGATTCCCAGCATCATCTACGGCGTCTGGGGCCTGTTCGTGGTGGCACCGGTGCTGCAAACCACGTTGCAGCCGTTCCTGATCGACACGCTCGGCAACGTTCCGGTCTTGGGCGCGCTGTTCCAGGGTCCGCCCTACGGCCTGGGCGTGCTGACCGCCGGACTGATCCTGGCGGTGATGGTGCTGCCGTTCATCGCGGCGGTGACCCGCGACGTGTTCCTGACCGTGCCAGCGATGCTGCGCGAAAGCGCCTACGGCATGGGGGCGACCACCGCCGAGGTCGTGCGTTCGATCGTCATACCGCATTCGCGCGTCGGCATCGTCGGCGGCGTGATGTTGGGGCTCGGCCGCGCATTGGGCGAGACCATGGCGGTCACCTTCGTCATCGGCAACGCCCACCATATCCGCGCGTCGCTGCTGGCGCCGGGTACGACGATATCGGCGACGCTGGCCAACGAGTTCACCGAAGCGGTGAGCGACATTTACACCTCGTCGCAGATCGCGCTTGGCCTGATCCTTTTCGTCATCACGTTCATCGTCCTGGCCATCGCCAACTTCATGCTGTGGCGCTTGTCGACGAAGGAGGGCGCGTGATCAGCATCTATGCGCGCCGCCGCGCCGCCAATTTCACCATCATGTCGCTGTCGCTATTGGCGACCGCGACCGGCCTGATCGTGCTGTTCCTGATCCTGTGGTCGCTGCTGCAGCACGGCTTGCCGGCGCTGTCAGCCGACTTCTTCACCAAGAACACCCCAGCGCCCGGCAATGTCGGCGGCCTGCTCAATGCGATCTACGGCAGCTTCATGATGACCGTCGTCGGCACGCTGGTCGGTGCGCCGATCGGCATCCTGACCGGCACTTTCCTTGCCGAGTTCGCGCGCGGCTCGCGCCTGGCCCACGCCGTGCGTTTCATCAACGACATTCTGCTGTCGGCGCCGTCGATCGTCATCGGCCTCTTCGTCTACGAGGTGATGGTGGTCCGCATGGGCCATTTCTCGGCCTGGGCAGGCGCGGCGACGCTGGGGATCATTCTCGTGCCCGTTGTAGTGCGCACCACCGAGAACATGTTGACGCTGGTGCCAGCCAGCCTGCGCGAGGCGGCCGTCGCGCTTGGCGCGCCGCAGTGGAAGGTTATCGTCATGGTGGTCTATCGAGCCGCCATGCAAGGCATGTTGACCGGCGTGATGCTGGGCGTCGCGCGCATCGCCGGCGAATCGGCACCGTTGTTGTTCACTGCGCTCAATAACCAGTTCTGGAGCAGCAACATGAACGCGCCGATGGCCAATCTGCCGGTGGTCATCTTCCAGTTCGCGCTCAGTCCTTATGCGGACTGGCAGCTTCTCGCCTGGGGCGGCGCGTTGCTCATCACTCTCGCGATCCTCGCGCTCAACATTGTCGCGCGGATGGTCGCCAACTGGAGCACGTTCGGCAAATGACCTACGAAATCCAGCCCATCGAAACCCCCAGCCGGACACGCCCTCATCTGATACAAATGCCCGCCGTGGACACGCCCGCCCCAAGCCCGACCGCCGAGGCCAAGGATCAAGCGCAGCCGAAGGTCCAGATCAAGGACCTGCGGTTCTATTACAAGGCCTACGAGGCGCTCAAAGGCATCAACCTGACGCTGCACGACAAATGCGTCACTGCCTTCATCGGTCCGTCGGGTTGCGGCAAGTCGACACTCCTGCGCGTCCTCAACCGCATTTACGAGCTTTATCCCGACCAGCGGGCCACCGGCGAGGTGTTGGTCGACGGCCAGGACATCCTCGACCCACGCCAGGATTTGAATCTGCTGCGTGCGCGCATTGGGATGGTGTTCCAAAAGCCGACGCCTTTCCCGATGTCGATCTACGACAATGTCGCTTTCGGTGTCCGGCTGTACGAACGGCTCGGCGCGCGCCATCTCGACGAACGCGTCGAAGAGGCGCTACGGCGCGCGGCGTTGTGGGACGAGGTCAAGGACAAGCTGCGCGAAAGCGGCTTGTCACTGTCGGGCGGCCAGCAACAGCGCCTGTGCATCGCCCGCGCGATCGCAGTCAAGCCCGAAATCCTGCTTCTTGATGAACCTGCATCCGCTCTCGATCCGATCTCGACGCAGCGCATCGAAGAGCTGATCGCCGATCTCAAGTCCGACTATTGCATCGTGATCGTCACGCACAATATGCAGCAAGCAGCGCGTAGCTCGGACTACACGGCGTTCATGTACCTGGGGCAGTTGGTCGAGTTCGATACGACCGAGACCATCTTCACGCATCCCAAGGAACGCCAGACCGAAGACTACATCACCGGGCGCTTCGGCTGAGGAACAGACGAAACATGGTTTCCGAACATATCATCAAGAGCTACGACCAGGAGCTGCAGCGGCTCGACAACATCATCGCCGAGATGGGCGGCATGGCCGAGAGCCAGCTCGCCGCGTCGATCGAGGCGGTGGCGAAGCGCGACAGCGAGCTGGCCGCGCGGGTGGTCAAGTCGGACGCGCGCGTCGACGAGCTCGAGCGCGAGGTCGAAAGCCTGGTGGTGCGGCTGCTGGCGCTGCGCCAGCCGCTGGCTCGCGATCTGCGCCAGATCGTCGCCGGCCTCAAGATCGCGTCCGACCTCGAGCGCATCGCCGATTACGCCGCCAACGTCGCCAAACGCGCCATCGCCCTCAACCAGACGCCGGCGGTGAAGCCGGTTTCCGGCATTCCGCGCATGGGACGGCTGGGCAGCGGCATGATCAAGGACGTGCTCGACGCCTTCGTCGAACGCGACGCTGAAAAGGCGCTGGCGGTGTGGCTGCGCGACGAGGAGATGGACGATCTCTACACCAGCCTGTTCCGGGAACTCCTGACCTACATGATCGAGGACCCGCGCAACATCACCGCCTGTACGCACCTCCTGTTCATGGCGAAGAATCTCGAACGCATCGGCGACCACGCCACCAACATCGCCGAAACGCTCTACTTCCTGGTGCACGGCACGCCGCTCGCCCAGGTGCGGCCGAAACGCGACCGCACCAGCCTGGCGCTGGCGCCCAACGCCGACGTCGCGGACGTCGACGACCTCGATGAGGATCAAGCCTGATGCGGCCCGCGGTTCTGGTTGTCGAAGACGAGACGGCGCTGCTGACGCTGCTGCGCTACAACCTCGAGAAAGAAGGCTTCACGGTCAGCGCCGCGCACGACGGCGAGGAGGCGCTGCTGCAGCTCAAGGAGGCGAAGCCCGACGCGGTTTTGCTCGACTGGATGCTGCCGCGCGTCTCCGGCATCGAAGTGTGCCGCCAGATCCGGCGGACACCGGCGTGGCGCGACCTGCCGGTGATTATGCTGACGGCGCGCGGCGAGGAAGGCGATCGCGTGCGTGGCCTCGATTCCGGCGCCGACGACTATGTTGTCAAGCCGTTCAGCCCCAACGAGCTGATCGCGCGGCTGCGGGCCGTTATCCGCCGCGCGCGGCCGGCATCGACGGCCGAGACGCTGCGCTTTTCCGACCTGGCGCTCGATCTGTCGGCGCACAAGGTGGCACGCGGCGGCAAGCCGATCCATCTTGGACCGACCGAGTTCCGTCTGCTGCGCTTCCTGATGGAACGGCCCGGCCGTGTGTTTTCGCGCGAGCAGCTGCTCGACGCGGTCTGGGGACGCGACGCCGAGGTCGAGTTGCGTACCGTCGACGTCCACATCCGCCGGCTGCGTAAGGCGCTCAACGGCGGCGGCCGCACCGACGTCATCCGCACGGTGCGTGCGGCCGGTTACGCTCTCGACGAGGCCGTGAGCTAGCCGATAGATTGGGCCCCCGCGCCGCCGAGGGGCTCCGATGACCGATTTGTCGACCGAGAAGGTGCCCGTTCCGGACGTGACGGTGGGCGCGTATCGTGCCGTCTTCGGCCAAATCGGCAGCGTGCTCGAACTCGGCTGGCTGCCCCTGTTGATTCTCCTCGGCGTATCCATCATTCCGGCCGTGCTGCCGCCGAATTTCGGCGAAAGCAGCATCGTGCTCCGGGCCCTGCCCGACCTGTTCGATCTGGTCGCCGGCGCGCTCTGCCTCAACGCCTTCGGTGTGCGCTGGTATCAAGCGCAGCTGTTCGGTGGCGCCAACCATCGCCCGTGGCTCGGGCCGTGGTGCCGGTTTCTGCTTTATACCTTCGCGCTGTACGCCGCGCTCGGCGTTGTGTTGGCCGCCATATTGTTCGCCGGCACGATCGTCGGCGATCGCAGCGTCAGCCTCGAGATCGACGTCGTGGCGCTCGATCTGGCGGCCCTCGCGGCCTTATTGCTGGCGATGGCGCGTCTCTCCTTGCTCTTTCCGGCCGCCGCCGCCGGCCGGCCGATCGGTATCGGCGGCGCCTGGAACGCGACGCGCGGCAACGGCTGGCGCATCGTCTTGTGCTGGCTGTTCGCCACCGCGCCGCTGCTTCTTGGCGTACAGATCGTCATGGGCGCGGTGTTCACCGGCTTCGGCGTTGGCGACGCGACAAACACACCGATGGGTCTCTACATCCTGCGCGGACTAGTCGGCACACTGGCCGACTTTCTGATCGCCGCCCTCGGTGCCGTCGTGTTGAGCGACGTCTATCGCCGACTGGTGCCGGCCACCGGCAGCTGAGCCGCCGACTCACCGCGAGCCGAAGATCGCATTCATCAGGCTTTGGAGAATGCCTGGGCGATTCGGCGGCGGCGATCCGCCCTGCGCCGATGGTGGCGGCGGCGCCGTGCGGCCGAAGGCGTTGTCAACCGCGACGAACGCGCTCGGCCCCGGCAGATCGCGTACCGGCATGTTGCGGGTCGCATCGGCCATGAAGGCGCGCCAGGTCCGCGCCGGCAGCGTCCCGCCGGTCACACGCTTCATCGGCGAATTGTCGTCGTTGCCGAACCAAACACCGCAGACCAAATCGGCGGTGTAACCAACGAACAGCGCATCGCGGAAATCCTGTGTGGTGCCGGTTTTGCCGGCATCCGGACGATCGAGCGCCGCGGCACGACCGGTGCCGCGTTGGATCACGCCTTCGAGCAGCTGGTTCATTTCGCCGGCAATGTCGGCATCGATGACGCGCGGCGCGCCGGAGCCGGAACGCCGGTAGAGCACGTTGCCGTGCGTATCGCGAATTTCCAGCACCGCGTGCGGCCAAGCTGCGATTCCGTCGCTGGCGAAGGCGGCGTAGGCCGCGGTGAGCTCCATGAGCGTGACGCTACCGGTACCGAGCGCGAGGCTGTCGTCGTCCGGCAGCGGCGTGGTGATGCCGAGCTGACGCGCGACGGCGATGACATTAGCGGCACCGACGCGTTCGATCACCTGCGCCGCGACCGTGTTGATTGAATAGGCGATGGCGTCCGCGACGGTGACGTTACCGCGATAAGTGTTCTCGTAATTGTGCGGCTCCCAGTTACCGATACGGACCGGCGCGTCGTTGAAGATGTCCGTCGGCTTGATGCCACGCTCGAGCGCCGCCAGATATACGAATGGCTTGAAGCTTGAACCCGGTTGACGTTCTGCCTGGGTGGCGCGGTTGAACTGGCTCTCATTGTAATTGCTGCCGCCAACCATCGCGCGGATGGCGCCATCCGGCGACATGGCGACGAGCGCGCCCTGCGTCACATGATCGGCAGCGCCGTCGGCGGCGAGCGTATTTGCCACTGCGCGCTCGGCATAGGCCTGCATCTTGGGATTGAGCGTGGTGGTGACGATAACGTCCTGGCCATTGATATCGGCGAAGCTACCGATCTGGCTGGCAATCCAGTCGGCGAAATAGCGGCTGCCAGGCGGCGCGCGGCCCGCTTCGGCGAGCTGGCTCTTTTGGCGTTCGGCGGCGCGCGCTTGTGCAGCGGTGATGTAGCCAGCTTCGACCATGTTCTGCAGCACCTGATCGGCGCGATCGGCGGCCAAGGCGCGGTCGTTAACCGGGCTGAAGCGCGACGGCGCCTTGAGCAGTCCGGCAATCACTGCCGCCTCGTAGAGTGTTATGTCGCGCGCCGATTTGTTGAAATACCGGTGCGCCGCGGCGTCGACGCCGTAGGTGCCGGCGCCGAGATAGACGCGGTTGAGGTAGAGCTCGAGAATCTGGTTCTTGGTGAATTGATGCTCCAACCATAGCGCGAGCATGGTTTCGCGGATCTTGCGGCCGATCGTCCGGTCGGGCGTCAGAAACAGATTCTTGGCCAGCTGTTGCGTGATGGTGCTGCCGCCCTGGACGATGTGGCCGGCGCGCAGATCGGCGAACAGCGCGCGCGCCATGCCGATGAGATCGATGCCGAAATGGTGATAGAACCGGCGATCTTCGGTGGCGATCACCGCTTCCGGCAGATAATGCGGCATCTCGCGCAGGCGCAGCGGCTCGCCGAAAAGCTCACCAAAAGTTGCGACCAACGAACCGTCATCAGCCAGGATGGTCACCGAAGGCTGGCGCTGGGCGGCGGTCAGCTGATCGGTGCTGGGCAGCGTCAGCGCGAAATAGGCAAGCGCGCCGACGCCCGCAAGGCACGTCCACAACGCCGCGAAAAGCAGCCACCGCCCCAAATTCTGCCGTGACGGCTTCCGCGATCCGCGCGGGCGCCGGTCGCCGCACGATTCGTCTTTGTCCGGACGCGCCATCGAAAATCCGCCGTTCCGGCGATGCTTCTACCACAGCACGATGGCGGCCACGTGCGGCATTTGCGATGATCGCGCTGCGATTCGCCATTTGCCGCAAAACCGCCGCGCTGCCGCCGCGATTCCGCCGCCGAAACCGACGACCGAGCCGATGATCACCGCCCTGCTGATTTTTGCCGGCACCTATCTGGTGATGGGACTCGGCCGGCTGCCGGCGTCGCGACTCGACCGTTCTGGCGCCGCGCTGCTCGGCGCCAGCTTGATGGTGGCAACCGGTACGCTCAGCCTCGACGAGGCCTATCGGGCGATCGACTTCGACACCATCACGCTGCTGCTCGGCATGATGATCGTCGTCGCCAATTTGCGGCTGGCCGGATTTTTCGGCCTCGCGGCAGTGTGGATCGGCCGCCACGCGCATCGGCCCATCGTCCTATTGATCGGCGTGACGGCGGTTTCGGCGCTCCTGTCGGCGTTCCTGGTCAACGATACGGTGTGCCTGATGCTGACCCCGTTCGTCATTGAAATCGCGCGCGCTATGCGCCGCAATCCGGTGCCGTATCTTCTGGCCGTGGCGATGGCGTCGAACGTGGGCTCGGTGGCGACGATCACTGGCAGTCCGCAGAACATGGTCATCGGCACGGTGTCGCAGATTCCCTACGGCGCGTTCAGCGCGGCGTTGGCGCCGGTTGCCATGGCGGGCGTAATCGTCGTCGTGGCGGCAATCGTGTTGGCGCATCGTGCCGAGTTTCTCTCGGCACCCGCACGTCGCGACGTCGCCACGTTGCGCGTTCATTGGAACGGCCCGTTGCTGGCGAAATCGCTCGCCGCGATCGTCGGCGCCGTGGTGGCGTTCTTTCTCGGCGTCCAGCCTGCCAAGGCGGCGATCGTTGCCGGCGCGCTGCTGCTGGTGACGCGGCGCATCCGACCGGAACGCGTCATGCGCGAGATCGATTGGCGACTCCTGCTGCTGTTCGCCGGCTTGTTCATCGTCGTTGCCGGCGCCGAGAAAGCGGTGCTGACGCCGGATATCCGCCGCGCAGCCGGTGACTTGGCGCTCAGCCAGCCGGCAGTACTCGCTGCAGTGGCGGCGGCGTTATCCAACCTGGTCAGCAACGTGCCGGCCGTTCTGGTACTGAAGCCGTTCGTTGCCGATCTGGCCAATCCGCGCAAGGCGTGGCTCGTGCTGGCGATGGCGTCGACCCTGGCCGGCAATCTCACCATCCTCGGCTCGATCGCGAACATGATTGTGGTCGAACGTGCGCGGGCGGCGCGCGTCAGCGTCGGCTTCTGGCCCTACTTCCGGATCGGCGCGCCGGTGACGGTGATCACCATCGCGCTCGGTCTCTGGCTCCTACAATAACGCTTCGGTGAAGGCGTCGAGAGTCGAGGGCAGCAGCGGCTCGATCAGGGAGGGTGGCGCGATTTTGGCCAGCGCGTAAAGCCAGAACCAGCGGGACCAATACGACGCCCCACGGCGCCGGCGCTGCCATTTCCAGGCGCGGCCGAAAGCGCGTTCGAGCAGCAAATGGCGCTGTCGCCACGACAAGTCCGGATTTTCCGCCAGCACATAGATCATGACCTGGTTGTGGCCCATCAGCATGCGGCGCTGGTCGGCGCTCATCCGATGGGGCGCCGAAACCGGACCCGTGGCGACGATGGCGTCGACGCTGGCCACAGCGCGCCCGCGCGAGACCCGCGTGAGCAGCGCCGTATCGATGGTGTAAAACATCCGGGCGTCGCCACCGCCGACTTCCCAATAGAGCGCACGATCGATCAATGTCGGCGACAGATTGCAGGGACAATTCACGAGGCATTCATCGAACAGGTTGCGACGGCGCGCCACTGCTTTGGCTGGATCGAGCGGCTCGAAGACGATCGGTTCGCCGAAGACGAAAGTCGTCATCCCGCCAACGGCGATCTTCGCGTTGATCGTGGTCGCGGCGTCTAACAGGACGCGTGTCGCGTAGGGTGCCAGTACGTCGTCGCCATCGACGAGCTTGAGCCAGGGCAATGTCGTGGCGCGCACGCCGGAATTCGTGGCCGCAACTTGACCCTGGTTCTTCTGGTGGATGACGCGAGCGTCGGCGCGGCCGGCACACAGCCGGTCGAGAATCGCCGGCGAATCGTCGGTTGACCCGTCGTCGACAAAGACGATCTCGCGCGCGAAATCGCCCTCCTGCGAGAAAATCGCGTTCGCCACCGCCGGCAGATAGGGTGCCTTGTTGTAGACGGTGACGACGAAGGATACGCCGGTCATGGCCGAGATATATCGCGCGGCTCCACCGGCGTCATCTTCGCTGTC
The DNA here is from genome assembly GCA_035632395.1 of Allostellaceae bacterium. Taxonomy (GTDB): domain Bacteria; phylum Pseudomonadota; class Alphaproteobacteria; order ATCC43930; family CGMCC-115725; genus REEB95. The sequence continues at coordinate 31,558 of DASQGX010000138.1, read as the reverse complement.
GGCGGGCGTGCCCCGAGACAGGGGACAGGAGGACGGCGGCCCGCCTATAGTCTGCCAAGATGCCTGCCACCGAACCGCGCCCGCGATGCCGCCGAACCGCCGAATTTTAATCGTCGACGACGATTCGGCCCTGCGCCATTCGCTCGCCGAGCAGCTGCAGCTGCACGAGGAGTTCATGGCGGTCGAAGCGGCGACCGCCGCCGAAGCGCTCGACATGGCCAAGCGGCAATACCACGACGCGGTGATACTCGATGTTGGCCTGCCCGACATGGATGGGCGCGAATTGTGCCGATTGATGCGGCGTGAGGGCGTGCGGTCGCCGATTTTGATGCTGACCGCGGCCGACAGCGAGTCCGACACGGTCTTGGGACTCGATTCCGGCGCCAACGACTACATCGCCAAACCGTTCCGGTTGCACGTGCTATTGGCGCGGCTCCGGGCACAGCTCCGCCAGCACGAACAGAGCGACGACGCGGTCTTCGCCATCGGCCCGTACACGTTCCGGCCGGGAACCAAACTGCTGGTCGATGAAGCCAAGCGCAAAAAGGTGCGGCTTACTGAAAAGGAGACTGCGATCCTGAAATATCTCTATCGCGCCGACGGCCGCACAATCGGCCGCGATGTGCTGCTCAACGAAGTCTGGGGCTACAACTCGGGTGTCACCACCCACACGCTCGAGACCCACGTGTACCGTTTGCGCCAGAAGATCGAGCGCGATCCGGCGCACGCCGAGATTTTGGTCACCGAGGCCGGCGGCTACCGCCTGGTGCCGTAAGGAACGGCGCGCGGGCCGGCCTCGACAAGCGGCGGCCGGCCGGGCCAGGATATGCCGGTCGCGGTCGAAGGGGGAATCCGCTGAGCGAACTCGACATGCTCATCCGCCGACTGATGGCGCAGCGCGCATCGATCGAACGCGCGGGCGACCTGGTCGCATCACTCGAAGGGCCGGCCATCCTGCTTGGCCTTGGCGACGGCGCGGCGCTCGACCATCTCTGCGAGGTCGCGCGCAAGCGCGGTGTAATCCTGTTCGACAAGGGGCCGATCGCCGACGGCAAAGCAACGCGCGCCGCCGAGCGCATCGAGGGCGATCCGCGCGAAACCTTGCCGACCAGCTGGGAACGGCTGAAGCGCAGCGCGGCGCTGGCGCTGATCAACTTCCCGATCACCGACGAAGCGCGGCTCGCAGCCGAGGTCGCGCCGCTGGTGGCCCCGATGTTGCGCCCCGGCGCGGTGGTGGTCAGCGAGACCGCGGTCGAGCTGCCGGGCTGGGAACGGCTGCCGCCGCCCGACGGCGTGCGCGAAGGACGCCATCACCTGTATCGCGCCGGCTGACCCACGGCGCCAGAACGGCGCCGGATCGCGCCAAACTATCCGTGTGAGTTGCTGCGTTCGGCGCGCCCTTCGTCTGAGTCATCGGTTGTACCCCGGTGCGGCTTGTGACAGCTGCCGCGTGCGAGCGGCATGGGTCACCGTTTGATCACAGGCCGGCGCGAACAGTGTGCGCTGCCGACTCGCGTGTAGCTGCGCTGTTCCTGATCGGGCCAGAAAAAGTGTCAACGTTCCGAACACGCGGTCACCGTTTGATCACGCGATGCACGGGCCTTTCTTATCATTTGCTTTAACTTGCTGATTTTTGATTGGGCAGGCCGGCGCATCGTGGGGATGCGCCGTCGCTACCGAAGCGACATTGAGGTCCGCCATGCCGAAGAATCGCTTGTGGACTTTCGCCGTGATTGCCATCGCCATTTGCGCGACGGTCCCAGTGGCCCGTGCCGATTGGGCCGGCGCCAGCGAAACGCCCGACGCCGCACTCTACGGCAGCGACGCTGTGTTCCACCGCGACACTGCGGCCTTTCCGCAATGGACCGACGTGATGCGGCGTGCTGCGCAGGAGTTCCGCGCCAAGCGCGTCTGCGCCGCGGCGGTCGATAGCGGCTGCGTGCCGACAGAGTGGCTCGCACTCATCGATTCGATTGCGGGCCAGCCGTTGATGGCGAAACTCGAGGCGGTGAACCGTACGTTCAACGCGCAACCCTATGTGACGGCCTGGCAGAAATGGCATCGGCCGTCCTATTGGGAAACGCCGTTTGAATTCCTGGCGCGCGGCGGCCAGTGCGAGGATTACGCCATCGCCAAGTACCTGGCGCTACGCGCGGCCGGCGTAGGCGACGATGTACTCCGCGTGCTGATCGTGCGTGACACCGAACTCGGCGTCGATCACGCCGTGCTGTTAGCCGACGTCGGCGGACAGTCGTACCTGCTAGACAATCTTGATCCGCGCATCCTGCCCGCCGCCGTCGCGACGCAGTACCGGCCCTATTACGCGATCAACGAGAGCGGCTATTGGACCTATTTCGGCGGCCGCAGCATGTTTGCTGCCGGACGAGGCTGAGCCGATGGCGCGCGTGCTGATCATCGACGACTACGCCAAGATCCGGCGGCTGCTGACGCGGATTCTTGGCGTGCACGGTCACGATGTCGTCGTCGCGACTAATGGGCAAGAAGGCCTGTCGGCGCTGCGGACGCCCGCTTGTCTTCACGCTCCGTTCGACCTTGTCATCACCGAGATTTTCCTGCCGCAGCACGACGGGTTCGAAATGATCGGCGCCGCCGTCCGACTGGCGCATCGACCGAAAGTCCTGGTGATCGACCATCCGTTCGCGCCGGCAACACTCGTCCAACGGCCGGATTATCTCCGCATGGCCTTGGACCTCGGCGCCGATTGCGCGCTGGCCAATCCGGTTCGGGTGCGCGCATTTGACGCCGCCATTACCGCGTTGCTGAACGATGGCGCGGCACCTGCAGCGTTGCGGCGCGCAGGGTGACGCGTCGCTAAGCGCCTGCGGCGGCGCGCGCTTTTAGGGCCGGATAGCGCGCCAGCAATCCAGCGCACTCGGCCATCGCCTCGACATCGTTGAACATCGGAACGCCGGCACCCTCCATAGCTGCAAACCACTCGGTCCTGCCGGGCAACGTGCCCATCATCGAATAAAGCAGCGGCACCGACACTGTCGGCACCAGTCGGGCCATGCGCGCGATCACCGGCGCGGCGTCGACCATGAAGGGTACGACGTGGATGCCCAAAATGGCATCGAATGCGCCGGCACCGTGCTTCACCGCGGTTTCTAGAGTGAAGCCAAACCGGTCCTCGCGCGCGTCGGCCAGCAGGTCGATCGGATTGGCGACTGCGGCTTCGGCTGGCAGGTTGGCGCGCAATGCCGCCGCCATATCCTTGGGCAAATCCGGCAGGTCAAGCCCTTGGGCTGCGGCTTCGTCGGCGCACAGGACGCCGGGCCCGCCCGAGTTCGACAGGATGAGCACGCGTTTGCCGATGCCCTGTGGAAAGCTGCCGAAACCTTTGGCCGCGAGCAGCAGCTGGCGAAGGTTTTTGACGCGCAACAGGCAGGCGTCGCGGCACAGCGCTTCGATCTTGGCTTCGCCCTGCGCCAGCGCGCCAGTGTGGCGCCGCGCTGCCGCCGCACCCGCTTCAGTCCGGCCGCCGACCAAGGCCACGACCGGCTTCCGGGCCACGACCCGGCGCGCGACCTGGCTAAATCGGGCTTCGTCCTCGACGCTTTCGATGTAAAGCAGCACCACCGAGATCGAATCCTGCTCGCCGAGGTAATCGAGATAATCGGTGATGCCGAGTTGCACGGCGTTGCCGACTGAGACCAGCGACCCCAGCGGCACCGTGAGCGTCTTCGAAGCGGCAATCGCTTCCTCGCCCAACGCGCCCGATTGGGTGATGAAAGTGGCCATACCGTGGCGATTGGGTCCCAACGGCATGTCGCGCAGGAACGTGGCGGCAAAGCGCGCGCCCGGCGGCAAATGGATGATGCCGGCGCAGTTGGGCCCGACGACGGTGAGTTTCTCCTGCGCAATCAAGTTGCGCAATTCCTTGTCGCGCGCGAGGCCCGCCTCACCTGCTTCGGCGAAGCCACCGGGCAGGATGAGCAGGTTGCGATGGCCCGTCGCCACCGCCTCGCGCACTGCGTCGAGGATCAAATCCGGCCGGATGACGATAACGGCGAGTTCGGCCGGCCGGTTGAGTTCGGCAAGCGACTTGCGCGCCGATAATCCGAACATCGTGCCGCCTTTTGGATTGACCGGCACAATCTCGCCGTCGAATCCCGAAATCCGCAGATTCTGCAGCACCGCACCGCCCGACGAGGTCGGCCGCTCGGCTGCGCCGACGACGGCGACGCTGGCCGGCGCGAAGAACGGCTTGAGGTCGCGTGCCATCAGCCGACTTGCAGCAAAACCGGCACATGGTCGGAAGCGAGCTGCCAATCGCGCGCCGCCTTGTGGACGCGCGTCGCCTTGAGCGCAGGCCGGAGCGCGGGCGAGACCCAGATGTGATCGAGCCGCCGGCCACGGTCGGACTTTGCCCAATCGTGATTGCGATAGCTCCACCAGGTGTAGAGACGGTGCTCGGGCGGCACGAAGTGACGCACGGCGTCGACGAAGCCGCCGCGCGCCTGCAACCGGGTCAATTTCTCCACCTCGATGGGCGTGTGGCTCACGACCTTCAAGAGCTGCTTGTGCGACCAGACGTCGTTCTCGAGCGGCGCGACGTTGAGATCGCCGACCAAGATCATGGTCTTGCGGCGCGCCTTCTCGCCGGCGAAGTAGGTCGACAGCTCGTCGATGAAACGCAGCTTGTGGGCGAATTTCGCATTGGCGTCAGGATCGGGAATGTCGCCACCGGCCGGAACGTAGAGGTTGTGGAGTTCGATGTCGCCGGGAAGCGTCACGACGGCATGGCGGCAATCCTCGCGTTCGCACCAGTTCTGGGTGCGCGGCGTGGCGAACGGCAGGCGCGAAAGAATCGCGACGCCGTTATAGGCCTTCATGCCGTGGATCAGCATGTGCTTGTAGCCGAGCTTGGCGATCTCGTCGCGCGGAAAGAACTCGTCCGGCGTTTTGGTTTCCTGCAGGCAGATGACATCGGGCCCAAGCTGCGCCGCGAGCCGCTTCAGGTTCTTGAGCCTGAGCCGGACCGAGTTGATGTTCCAGGTGACGAGGGTGAAGGCCATGGGCGCAGAACTAGAACACGAAGCAGGTTCCGCCGACAATGCCGAGCGGCCAGCGGCCAGCGGCAAACAGCGTGAATTTGGCGGCGAACGCGCGTCCGGCCGAATCGCCGGCGAGCAGTGCGAGACCTTGCTGGTGGCAAGCCTGTGCGGCGGCGCCGGCGGCGACCTTGGCCAAGGCTTCGTCGTCGAGTCCGGCGCAGGCGAGCGCGGCAGCGGCTTGGTCGCGAATGCCCGCCGCGGCGTCGGTCACGTCCGTCAAGGCCGCAAGCAGCGGCTCGAGACCGAACCGGGCACCGGCTTGCCGCTGCAAAGCCTGTTCACAGACGCTTTCCGCCTGCCACCAGTCGCGGCTCCAGTCCGGACGCTGGGCGGTTGCGGCGGCTTCGTGCCAGCTGCCAACCGTCGCGACCGGGCACGGTACAAGGCCAAGCGCGGCGACATAGGTTTCGGCAGCGGCAACCATCGGCGGCGTCAGAGTTGTGCCGACGGCGGCGAACCAGCGAAGCCGGGGAATCTCGGCGGTAAAGCTGGCGAGCCGCGCGAAAGCCGCGTCGGCCTCGCTGCGTGCGGCACCGCTCACGCCGCCTCGGCGACCTCGGGCAGCTTGAGCTTGAGGTGGCCTTCGACGAGATCGCGCACGCGCTTCAAAAAGTCCGCGCGCATGTCCTCGTTGGTGCGCTGCTTGATGCCGTATTTACGATAAAGCGCATTGTTGGCCGAATCCTTCTTGCCGAAGAAGGCTGGCATCATCGGGAAATAGTGATTGATCGCCGCCTGGACCTGCTTGCGGCCGTCTTCGGTCCTGACCAGCTCGGTGCAGGTGTCCTTGCCGAACTGCGAGTGGAAGATCTCCTCCGGCATGGTCACTTTCGCGAGGTTGCGCAGCGGCAGGAAACTGCACTTCATCAAATCCTCGACCTGGATGATCTCGGCGAGGTCGGCGAGCAGCTTGACGACGCAGAATTCTTCCCAGGTCTTGAGCGGAAATTCGAAAATCGACAGTGGCTTGCGGCCTTCGGGCGTCATCTCGGATTCGGGAATGCCCATCTGCTCGCCGAGTTGACGGAAGCGGACATGGTGGCCGTATTCCTCCATGGCGATGCGGCAGGTGAGCCACTTGAGGTAGGGCGTCGGCGCGAGCGCGATCGCCGGCTCGTCGTAGACGCGCGCACCATAAAGCTCGTTGACCGCGTGGCTGCGGACGATCTTGCGCACGGCGAGCTGGTAGTCATCGGGCGCCGCTTTGAGGGCGTCGACGGATTTGATCGGGGCGGCGGCAGTGGCGCTCATAATCCGCGTCCTCGGCTTCAATTCTATAGGTCTATAGAATAGACCTTATCAAAGAACCGGCCGGTTCGCAAACGCTTCGAGATCGGTTTCGAGCGAGACGAAATGCGGCGCCAGTGCAGCCACAGCCGCGCCCAGCTCTTCAGGCGTTTCGGCCACCGCGGTGGCTACCGGGCGCGGCTGCGACAAGAGGAAAACCTCACGGCCGCGCACGCCGAAGAGTTGACCGGTGATCTTGGCGCCGGCGTCGCCAGCCAGATACGCTACCAGGTCCGCGACCGGCTGCGCCGGAATTTTCATTGCGGTGTCCTTGTAAGCCTGCTGCGCCGGATTCTGCGGATTGATGCTTTCGGTCACGCGCGTTGCGGCAAACGGCGCGACCGCATTGCAGGCGACCTGGCTGCGCGCCATATCGAGCGCGATGACGCGCGTCAACCCGCTAAGGCCGGCTTTCGCGGCGGCATAAGCGGCTTGGCCGTAATTGCCGTAGAAACCGGCGGTCGAAACTAGATTGATGATGCGGCCCCAGGCGCCGCCGCCGCGTTTGGCTTTCGCCTGATCGCGCATCACGGGCGTCGCCGCGGCAACCAGGTAAAACGGCGCGAACAGATTCGTGCGCAGCACCGCCTCCCAGTCGCCGGGATCGGCTTTGAAGACGAAAGCGTCGCGCAGAATGGCGGCGTTATTGACCAGGATGTCGAGACCGCCGAAGCGGCTGACGGTGAAATCGACCGCGGCCTTGGCGGCCGACGGCGCCGCGATGCTTTCCGTGAAGGCAGCGGCACGCTCGCCGAGCGCATTGGCCAAGGCCGCGGCCACGGTCGGATCGGCCCCGGTGCCGCCAATGCTGGTGCCATTGTCGGCGATCACTACCGCCGCACCGGCCTGATGCAGGGCCTCAACGATTGCCCGGCCGATCCCGCGGCCGCCGCCGGTCACCAGCGCGACGCGGCCATTCAGCATTCCGTTCATGGCGCCGCATCGTGCACGGAAAAGGGAGCCGGTCAAGGCGGCCAAGGCCTTGAGTCAGAAGCCAAAATTAAAGGCGCCCGGTCAGGGGGGAGTGACCGGGCGCCCGAAGTCCGTTTGAGGAGTCGAAGGGTCTTATGCGGCCCCCCGGCCTATCCACAGCAAACTGCGGACAGCTTCTGCAAATTAGTTAGGGAGCGATCCGGGCGATTTGGAGGCCTGAGGCATGCAAAAGACGCACGCGCCGCATGCCGGAATCAGGCACATCCGAGCCAGCGCCGCACCAGCGCCAGCAACCGCGCCGGATCTTCCTGGATCATCAGATGGCCGATGCCGGCGAGCGGGGTCAGCCGCGCGCGCTTCATCCGCCGTGCCATCTCCGGCATGGCGCGCGCGACCCAGTCGCGATCAGGACGATTGGGATCGCCGCCGACGAGATCGAGCGGACGTTCGATCCGGTCGAGACGCGACCAGGTATCGCTGTGGCGATGGGCGGTGAAGATCGCGGATTCGACCTCGGGCGGCGAGGCGAGCGTGAAGCTGCCGTCGGCTTTGGGTTTAAGCGCCGCGCGGCAATGTGCGTCGAGCATCTCCGGTGCGAAGCGCGTGAACGGGCTGTTGCCGTTTTTGAGCCGCTCATGGAACGCCTTGATGCTCGGCCAATCGGCGCGGCGGCGCTTGGCGCCTTCAACCAGGAGCGTCTGGCGGGCTTCGGCTTCGGCGCGCACCGGCGAGTCCAGCGGCGGAAACACCGGCGGCTCGAGCAGCATCACGCCGGTAAAATCGGGCAGCCGGCCAGCGGCGGCAAGATCGAGCGCCGCCGCGCCGCCGAGCGAGTGGCCGACATAGGACAGCGGCGTCGCGCCGAGGCGCGCAATCACCGCTTCGGCGACAAGCCGCAAATCGTCGGCAAAGCGATCGACGTGAAAGACCTGGTCGAGCGGACCGGCCGGCCACGTCGCACCGCCATGGCCGCGCGCATCGAAGGCGAAAACATGGACGTCGCGCGCGAGATCCGTGAGCCACGGAGCGTAAGAGCCGGCCGGCAGGCCGTTGGCGTGACCCAGCAGCAGCGCCGCTCCGGCCGCGCCGCGCGAATGCAGCTCGTTCACGGGCAGCAGCGCGCCGTCCGGGGTCGCGACGGTGAAGACGGCATCGGCGTCGGCGAGCGACCAGAAGCCGTCGTTCATGCGCCGACACGGCGCGCCGCGTGCGCGCGGCAGGCTTCGCCGAAAGCGCGGAACAGGGCGCGCGAGAATGCGTTGTCGCCGGCACGGTGCTCGGGATGCCATTGCACGCCGACGAAGAAACGCGCTGCCGGTGCGCGCACGGCTTCGATCTGGCCATCGGGAGCGGTGGCCTCGACAATGAGTCCCGGCGCCAGCCGGTCGATACCCTGGTAATGCAGCGAGTTGACCGCGACGGTCTCAGCGCCGACAAGCGTCGCGAAAAGGCCGCCGGGCGCGAGACGCACATCGTGTGCATCGTAGGCATAGCGTTCGTCGAGCGGCAGGTCGGGCTCGGCGCGATGATCGAGGCGGCCAGAGACGGCGTGCACCGCCGGATGCAATGTGCCGCCGAGGGCGACATTGACCTCCTGGATGCCGCGACAGATCGCCAGCACTGGAAGATCGGCAGCGAGCGCCGCGCGGATCAGCGGCAGGGCGGCACTGTCGCGCGCCGGATCGGTTTCGCGCTCTGGCGCCGGCGGCGGCCCGCCGTAATGCTCCGGGCCGACGTCCGAGCGTGAACCGGGCAGCAACAGGCCGTCGAGCTGCGCCACCAAGGCCTCCGGCGCTATATCGTCGAGGGCGGGCACCAGCAACGGCACCGCATCAGCACCTTCAAGAATGGCACGAATATATTTCTCGACGACCGCGTGCGTTGGCTGGCCGCGTAGCGGCCGCGTGCAGCATTGCACGCCGACCAGGGGCGCGGTGCGCACGGATTGCGGGACGGGTTCGTTCGGCACGAAGCGAGATATTGGCCAAGCCTTGCCGCGCCAGCAACGCGCTTATCGCGGGGGAGGCTTGCGCGTTCAGCCGCCGGAAGCCTGGCCGCGCGGATCCTGCCAGATGAACAGCTGCGGGTTGAGCGGCATGCCGAACCGCGGGCTGTTGAGCGTCACCGTCACCGTCTTGTTCTGGGCGTCGAGGATCGTCCATTGGCGGAGCTGCAACGGCGATTCGCTGAAAACCATGGTGACATGACCGCGTTCGGGCCGCTTGGTTTCGGTCGCGCTGACGCGGATCACGCCGGGTTCGTGCCGGACGTCGTCGATCCGGATTTCACCGCCGAGCTCGACGGTGTTCTGCAGCAGGAACCACGCCGGCGTATTGTCGAGATCGGTCCAGGTCACCTGGCCGAGCTGGCCGTCGTAGTAATAGACCTCGTCGTTGGTGGCGACGATGAGGATGGGATGCGGCGGGTCATAAACGATGCGCATATGGCCCGGCCGCGACAGATAAATCGTCCCGGTTGAGGTCGAGCCGTCGCCGGCGACCTGATCGAACGGCGATTCCATGGTGTGGATGCCATTGAGATAGGACTGGATGCGTTCGAGATCGATTTGATCGGCCGGCTTCAGCGCGGCCTGCGCCGCGCGCGGCAACGCGAGCGCCGTGGCCAACCCAGCAAGCACCAGACGGCGCGATGGCAGATGTGCGGGCGGGCGGAAATTCATGCGGCTCATATATCGGGGTCCGGCGGCGGATTGTCGAGGCTTGTCGCACGCCATTAGACCGCGCTTTGTGGCGGATTTATGGGAGGACGCGGATCAGTCGCGGCCGCGGCCCAAGACCTCGCGCTTGCCGACATGGTTTGCGGCGCTGATGACACCTTCGCTCTCCATGCGCTCGATGATGCGCGCGGCGCGGTTATAGCCGATTTGCAGGTGTCGCTGGACGAAGCTGGTCGAGGCCTTGCGTTCGCGCAGCACCAGGTTGACCGCTTGATCGTAAAGCTGATCGCCCGAGCCTTCGCCGTCTTCGGCGAAAGCCGCCATCTCGTCCTCTTCGTCGGCGGTGACGTCCTCGAGATAGGTCGGCGGCGGTCCGTTTTCCTTGAGGAAGCGGACGACGGATTCGACTTCCTGGTCGGAGACGAACGGGCCGTGGACGCGGGTGATGCGGCCGCCGCCGGCCATGTGCAGCATGTCGCCGCGGCCCAGAAGCTGCTCGGCGCCGGCCTCACCGAGAATGGTGCGGCTGTCGATCTTGCTGGTGACCTGGAAGCTGATGCGCGTCGGGAAGTTCGCCTTGATCGTGCCGGTGATGACATCGACCGACGGCCGTTGCGTCGCCATGATGATGTGGATGCCGGCGGCGCGTGCCATTTGCGCCAGGCGCTGCACGGCATGCTCGATGTCCTTGCCGGCGACCAGCATGAGATCGGCCATCTCGTCGACGACGACGACGATGAGCGGCAGCGGCTCGTTCGACAGCGGCTGCTCCTCGAACACCGGGCGACCTGATTCCTCGTCGAAGCCGGTCTGGACTCGGCGCATCAGCACCTCGCCTTTGGCCTTGGCTTCGGCGATGCGCTGGTTGTAGCCCTCGATGTTGCGCACGCCGAGCTTGGACATGGCGCGATAGCGGTTCTCCATTTCGCGCACCGTCCATTTGAGCGCGACGACCGCCTTGCGGGGCTCGGTGACGACCGGCGCCAGCAGATGCGGAATGCCGTCGTACATCGACAGCTCAAGCATCTTCGGATCGATCATGATGAACTTGCACTGGTCCGACGACAACCGATAGAGGACCGACAGAATCATCGTGTTGATGCCGACCGACTTGCCGGAGCCGGTGGTGCCAGCGATCAGCAGATGCGGCATGCGCTGGAGATCGGCGATCACCGGCGCGCCGCCGATGTCCTTGCCGAGCACCAACGGCAGCTTGGCGCTGCTATGCTCGTAGGCCTCGGACGCCAGCAATTCGCGCAGAAACACCATCTCGGAACGCGCATTCGGCAGCTCGATGCCGAGCACCGAGCGGCCGGGGATAACCGCGACGCGCGCCGACAGCGCGCTCATCGAGCGAGCGATGTCGTCGGCTAGGCCGATGACGCGCGAAGCCTTGATACCGGCGGCGGGTTCGAGCTCGTAAAGCGCGACCACCGGGCCGGGCCGGACTTTGACGATCTGGCCGCGGACGCCGAAATCCTCCAGCACCGATTCGAGGAGGCGCGCGTTCTGCTGCAAGGCTTCCTCGTTGACCGCGGCAGTGCGTGTCGGTGGTACTTCCGCGAGCAGCTCGAGCGACGGCAGCACCTGATCGGCGGCTTCGAGCGCGAGCGACGCTTGGCGCAGCCGCTTCACCTTGCGCTCGCGCGGCGGCAGATCGACTGCGGCCGAACGGCGCGGTGGTGTCTCGACCGCGTCCTCGTCGAAGCTATCGGCACCGGTCGCATCGAGCAGTAGCGGCTCGCGCCGCGGTCCGGTCTCGAGCGCGACCGGACGATCGACGGCAACGCGGCGCCAGCGCGGCAAGTGCGGCCGCGGCAGCCAGCCGAAGAGGCGTGCACCCATGCTCGCCGGTTTCTGGCGCGGCGCGCGCGCGGCGCGGCTGCTCGCCGACGCGCCGAAGACATAGAGAAGAATGGTGCCGACCAGCGCGGCGGCGGCCATCGCCGACAGTGGCGGCGCAATATCGAGATGACCGGCACCCTGGCGCGCGAGCTGGCCGACGAAGCCGCCGATGCCGGACCGAATCGGCCACCACCACGGCGACGGCAGGATCGACAAGGCCAGCGCCGCCAGCGGCACAGTCCACGGCGCCAGCAGCAGCTTGAGCCAGAAGCGGCGCAGGCCATAACGCGTCAGCAGGCGCGCCGCCCAATCGGCCAAGAACAACGGCACCAGCACGGCGGCCGCACCGAAGGCTTGTAACAGCGCATCGGCCAGCTGTGCGCCGGGCAGCGCCATCAGGTTCAAGACCGGGCCGCTTACGGCATGGTTCCAAGACGGGTCGTGCCGGTCGTAACTGGCCAGCGCCAGGCCGACGAACAGCGCCGCCAGCAGCACCAAACCGCCGATCAGACGCACCGCCAAGCGCGGCCAATGGATGCCTTCGCGGGCGCGGGTCCGGCTGCGGCCGGCATCGATGCTTACCATGGCGCGGTCCCTAAAATCGGGGGAAAACTCTGTGATTCCCGGGGATAACCGGTTAATCATACGCTAAGAGTCGAGGATCGCCAAGGAAGCAACCGTAAGACAGCGGTTAAGGCCTATTGGCAACAGGTGCCAGCAGGTCCTTATCAAAGCCTCGGAAACAACGAGGAGAGACGGGCATGAAGAGCGCGTCCCAGAAAGGCAAGTCTCCTTCTCAGCTGATCGACGCGAGAATCAGGGAGCTCGGCGATTGGCGCGGCAAAATGCTCAGCCGGCTCCGTACCTTGATCAAGGAAGCCGACCCCGAAATCGTCGAGGAGTGGAAGTGGCGAGGGGTTCCGGTTTGGTCGCACGCCGGACTGATCTGCACCGGCGAGACGTACAAGAACGTCGTGAAGATGACCTTCGCCAAAGGAGCGGCCCTGGAGGACCCTTCGCGCCTCTTCAATGCCAGTCTTGACGGCAACACAAGGCGTGCCATCGATTTCCACGAAGGCGGGAAAATAAACGAGAAGGCATTGAAGACGCTCGTGCGCGCCGCCGTGACCCTGAACAAGTCCAGAGCGCAAAGCTGATCCGCGGAAACGTTTTGTGCGGATCCTGCCAGATGTCGCCATCGAAGCCGTGGTCTGCGAACGATAATATCGCCGAAAGAAAAGGGGCGGCTTGCGCCGCCCCAAGTGCACCACAGGAGAGACGCTAGGCTTACTGGACGATCTCGCCGTGCAAGGCGAGGTCGAGGCCGTCGCGTTCGATCTCTTCCTCGACGCGCAGGCCCATCACCACATCGATCACCTTGAGCAGGATCAGGGTGACGATGGCGTCGTAGGCCAGGACGATGAGGATGCCTTCGGCCTGGTTGACGACCTGCATCGCGTTGCCTTCGATCAGGCCGGGCGTGCCGCCATATTGCTGGATGGCGAAGACGCCGGTGAGCAACGCGCCGGTGATCCCGCCGACCGCATGGACGCCGAAGGCGTCGAGCGCGTCGTCATAGCCAAACGCATGCTTGAGCCCGGTGGCACCCCAGTAGCAGATCACGCCCGCTGCTGCTCCGATCACCAGCGCGCCAACCGGACCGACGAAGCCCGAAGCTGGCGTGATTGCGACCAGACCGGCGACCGCGCCGGAGCAGATGCCGATCACGGTGGGTTTGCCGCGCAGCGCCCATTCGACGAACATCCACGTTAGGCCCGCCATCGCGGTGGCGATCTGCGTCACGGTCATCGCCATGCCGGCCTGCATGCCGGCTGAGACCGCCGAGCCGGCATTGAAGCCGAACCAGCCGACCCACAGCAGCGAAGCGCCGATGAAGGTCAGCACGACGTTGTGCGCCGGTCCGCTATCCTTGCGCTTGCCGAGCATCAGCGCCGTCATCAAGCCGGCAACGCCGGAATTGATGTGCACGACAGTGCCGCCGGCGAAGTCGAGGACCTTGATGGGCGCGGCGTCGTTGCTGCTGTTGAGGAAGCCATCCGGCCCCCACACCCAGTGCGCGACCGGCGCGTAGACGATCGTCGCCCACAGCGCGATGAACACGCACATCGACGAGAACTTCATGCGCTCCGCGAACGAACCGGCGATCAGCGCCGGCGTGATGATCGCGAACGTCATCTGGAAGCACATGTAGACAGTCTCGGGAATCGTCGGCGCCAGCGGATTGGGATTGCCCGTGTTGTTCGAGATGTCGCTCAGCATGCCTTGCAGGAAGGCGCGATCGAGGCCGCCGATGAATGGCGTGCCGGCGCGGAACGCGAAGCTGTAGTTGCACACCGCCCACAGCACCGTCACCAGGCAGGTGATGAAGAAACTCGTCATCACCGTGTCGCCGACGTTCTTCTTGCGCACCATGCCGCCATAGAACAGGCCGAGGCCCGGCACCGTCATCATCAGCACCAGTGCGACCGACGCCAGCATCCAGGCGCTGTCGCCGGAATCGGGGGTGCATTTCGTCAGCACCTTGCCGCCGCAAGCGGGCGGCGCCGGCGGTGCCGCCGGTGCAGCGGCGACCGGTGCGGCGGCGGCCGGCCCCGGCGTGGCGGGCGCGGCCTGTTGCGCGTGCGCTGCCATCAGCGGCAGCAGCAGCACGAACGCGACCACCGGCACCAGCCGGAGGGCGCTTCGCATCCATGAAGCGAACGGCGAATTCCAAGACATAGGGTGAAACCTTTCCCGATGGGCCAAAGCACGGCTCCCCCCAAGCGGGTGGGCCGCCTTTCCGAACTCAAGATTCGTGCCATCCTGCAAAGCCGCATCGGCCGCCGGATTCCAGGCGATTTGCCCTGTGGATAAGCAAAAGCTGCCGGATTCTTAGTCAGCATTATTGACGCTGATTAAATTTTAGGCAGTGTGATTCCGCTTCAGGATTTGCGCGGTTAGCGCAGGGCCAAGGCCGCCAGCAACGCCAACCCAAGGATCACGGCAACGCCTTGCCAGAACCGCACCGGCGCGCGCTCGAGTAAGGTTTGCGGCCGGCGGACCGGCGTTGCCAGCCGCACCGGACCCGCCTCCATCTCGCCGGCGAATTCGCTCATGTCCCGAAACCGCTCCACGGGATCGCGGGCGATAGCGCGGCTGAGCGCCGCTTGCAGCCACGCCGGCAAATCCGGCCGCAGCGTCGTAAGCTCCTTTGGCCGGTCGCGGCGTGGCGGGCTGGTCGCGTCGGCGTTGCCGTACGGGAATTCGCCGGTGAAGGCGCGGAAGAGGGTGACGCCGAGGGCATAGATGTCGGTCGCGACGTTGCCGGCTTCGCCGGCGAACATCTCGGGCGCCATGTAGGCGGCAGTGCCAGGGATATCCGAGGGCGGAAAATCTTCCAGGCCGGGAATGCGCACCACGCCGAGATCGATCAGCTTGAGCGCGCCGCCGGCTTCGAGAATGACATTATCGGGCTTGATGTCGCGATGGATGATTCCGGCGCGGTGCAGCGCCGCCGCACCCTGCGCCAGCTTGGCGGCGATCGCGCGGCCTTCCTCGAGGCCGAGCGCCGGCGGCCGCGCCAAGCGCGTCTCCAGCAGCTCGCCCTGATAAAGCGGCATGACGGTGTAGAGACAGGTTTGGCGCCCTGGCGGCAGTTCGATGACGCGGCCGACCCATGGGCTGTTGACGCGAGCGCCGACCCAGGCCTCGCGGATGAAGGCGGCGCGGTAGGTTGCCACCTCGGCGACTTGCGGCTTGGGGAATTTCAGCACCACTTCGCCGCCGTCGATCTCATCGACCGCGCCGAACAGGCGGCTATAGCGGCCTTCGGACACCAGCGCTTTGAGCACGAAACCGTCGACCGTCTCGCCCGTAACCGGCACCGGGATCAGCGGCAGCTGCAGGATTGGCGCGCCGATATCGGCCGAATCTGCGCTCGGCAAGCGGACGACGTCGAGCACCAAAGCGGTGCAATTGTCACCGCTGCCGGCCTGCAACGCCGCAGCAACCAGCGCCCGCGCCGTATCACCCGGCGCCGAGCGCTCGCGCAGGATGTCGGCGATGCCGTCCTCACTCAGCGCGCCGTGCACGCCGTCGCTGCACAAGAGAAACCGATCGTGCAGCGCCACTGGCTGGCTGGCGTAATCGAGACGCACCTCGGTCTCAACACCGAGCGCACGGGTCAGGATATGCGAGCGGCCGCTGCCGTCGTCGCGCACGTGATCGGCGGTGAGCCGCACCAAGCGGTCACCGCGGAGCCGGTAAGCGCGGCTGTCGCCGGCATGCAGGACGTGAACGACACGGCCGCGCAGCACCAAGGCGGTGAAGGTGCAACCCATGCGCGTCAGCTCGGGATCGTGGCGCGCCTGCGCAAATAACCAGCTGTTGAGCGAGTCGACGATCCGCGCCGCCGCGCGGCGCACTTCCATGGTTTCGGGCAGATCGCAAAAGCCGTCGAGGAAACCGCGTACGGCGATTTCGGCGGCGACGCGGCCGCCTTTGGCGCCACCGATACCGTCGGAGATCGCCGCGACCACGTCGCGGCGCGGCACCGGCAGCTCGGCGCCGAAGACGACGCCGGCGAAATCCTCGTTGCGCGGCCGCGGCCCGGTTTCGGAACTGAAACCGACGCTGGCCTCGACGCCCGCGACGCGCTCAGCCATCGCCGCCTCTGCGCCGCTGCGCCGCGTCAGTCGGCTTTGTCGGGCGTGCAGCGATCATGGAGAAAATAGCCGCCGGTGCTGGACGCGACGATCACGGTCAGCTTGCCGGTCTTGCGGTCGAGCGTGTAATTACCGCCGTCCTCGGCGTCGTGCCAAGCGATCTCGTCGTCGCTGATCCGGGCAGCGTTGGCGTCGACAGTACCCTGCGCGAAATCGATATGGATCTGCCAGGTCGCGCCGCTGGCCGGATTGGTGCAGCGCATGACGGTAGCGGCCGGCTGCGCCGCGGCCGCAGCGGCAAACCCCAGCAGGCCGACAGCCAGCCCGGCGAGCGGTCCGACGTGCCGGCGGGTGAACATGGCTGCCCCTCTTTCGACGGATTCGATCCATAGCCAAATCCCGCTGCCGTGCAAAGCACGCCGCGGGCCACGGCCGGGCGACCGGGCTGTACGCGTCCGCGGCGATGCCACGGTGCCCGATCCGTGCGCAGGCTGCCGTTTTTATGGTCAGAGCGCGCACGTTTGACCATGCGCTGGCGGCGACACGGAAGTCGACCGCCGTGAATCGGCGGCGCCGCGCCATTGGCACGCGGGTTGCCTCTGCTGGGACGGCGGTGACCCGTGCGGTCACCCGGGCCCGGTTGACCGTGCCCCAAAAGTTTCCTGCTGCCTCGCAACCCAACAGGGGGGTCTTCGATGCTCGTTCCGTCACCCAAATGGTTGGATACCGGCGACAATGCATGGCAATTGGCCGCCGCGACTTTCGTCGGCTTGCAGAGCATTCCCGGCCTGGTGGTGCTCTATGGCGGTATCGTCAAGAAGAAGTGGGCGATCAACTCCGCCTTCATGTCGATGTACGCCTTTGCCTCGGTGCTCGTCGTCTGGGTCCTGTTCGCCTACAACATGGCGTTCGGGCCGCAATGGCTGCCGTTCCTCGGTACGCCGAGCCTCGCGATCTCCGCCGGCTTCACCTTAGGCCAGGCGACGATTCCCGCCGCCGCATCGGGCATGCCGCCGTTGGCGTTCCCGATGTCGACGCTGATGTATTTCCAGTTCGTGTTCGCCGCGATCACGGTGATCATCCTTGCCGGCTCGGTTTTGGGCCGCATGAGCTTCTGCGCCTGGGTGCTGTTCTGTCCGCTGTGGATGACTTTTGTCTACACCGTGGGCGCGTTCAGCCTGTGGGGCGGCGGCTGGCTGGCGAGCATGGGCGTGGCCGACTTCTCGGGCGGATACGTCATCCATCTTGCGGCGGCCTCGTCCGGCTTCGTCGCCGCCGCGATGGTCGGTCCGCGGCTGAAGCAGGACCGCGAGAGCTTCCCGCCCAATAGCCTGCTGGTGACCCTGGTCGGCGCCGGCATCCTGTGGATCGGCTGGAACGGCTTCAACGGCGGCGATCCGTACTTCGCCAATGCCGACGCGGGCGCCGCGGTGCTCAACACCAACACGGCGACCGCCGTCGGTCTGCTGGTTTGGACGCTGATGGACAAGATGGCTTACGGCAAGCCGTCCGTCATCGGTGCGGTCAACGGCATGATCGCCGGCTTGGTAGCGATCACGCCCGCCGCCGGTTACGTCGACGGCTTGGGCGCCATCGTCATCGGCATCTGCGCCGGCATCATTCCGTGGCTGGCGATGAACAAGCTGCAGAAGACGAAGCTGATGATGCGGGTGGACGATACGCTGAGCGTCTTCTCGACGCACGGCGTCGCCGGCCTCACCGGCGGGCTGTTGACCGGTCTCCTCGCCAATCCGGCGATGCTGCAATATATCGGCACCGACAAGGATGCGCCGGGCGTCAGCATCAGCGGCCTGTTCTACACCGGCGATATCCATCAATTCGTGCTTCAGATCTACGGCGCGGCCTTCATCATCGCCTACAACGTCATCGCCACGTTCATCATCCTCAAAGTCATCTCGTTCGTGACGCCGTTGCGCATGGACGACGCGACTTTGAAGGTGGGCGACGACGCGGTGCACGGCGAAACTGCCTACGCCATCGGCACGGAAGGCGAATAGCCGACCGATTGATCAAGTGAACCGGGGTGGGGCGATGGTCCCACCCCGGTATTTTTTTGCGTTTCTCGGCGGCGCCGCCGCACCTGGACAGCGCGTGGCTTCCCCGCCATTGTCGCGCCATGGCGCCAAAGGCGGAGACGCGTGTCGAAATCGCCGTGGTCGGCGGCGGCCTGGCCGGCGTCACCCTGGCGCTCGCCTGCGCCGCCGGTGGGCTCGAGGTCGCGCTGATCGACCGTGTCGCGCTCGCTACCATGCTGGCGCCGAAGTTCGACGGGCGCACCACGGCCTTGGCGCATGGCTCGAAGCAGGTGATGGCCGGTCTCGGCGTCTGGGACGCGCTGGCACCGCACGCCGGCGCCATTCTCGAGATCCGCGTCGCCGACGGCGGCTCGCCGTTCTTCCTGCATTACGACCACGCCGATATTGGCGATCAGCCGCTCGGCTTCATCGTCGAGAACGGCCTGCTGCGCCGCGTGCTGTACGAGCGCGCGCGCAGCTTTCGCAACCTGCAATACATCGCGCCCGCTGGCGTCGCACGTGTGAGCGACATCGGTGCGGCGGCGCTGGTCGAATTCGACGACGGATCGCGCCTCAAGGCCGGTCTTGTCGCCGCCTGTGACGGCCGGAATTCGAAGTTGCGCCAAGACGCCGGCATCAAGTCGCTGACTTGGGATTACCGCCAGACCGCGATTGTCGCCTGCGTGGCGCACGAAAAGCCGCACCGCGGCGTCGCGGTCGAGCATTTCCGGCCGTCCGGTCCGTTCGCGATCCTGCCGATGACAGGCGATCGGTCGTCCATCGTCTGGACCGAAAGCCGCGAGCGCGCGCCACAGCTCTTGGATTTGCCGAAACAGCGGTTCGCCGCCGAGCTGCAACGCCGCTTCGGCGATTTCCTTGGTGCAGTCACGCTCGCTGGACCGGTTTGGTCCTATCCGCTGTCGTTCCTGCATGCCGAGCGCTATTCCGCGCCGCGGCTGGCGCTGGTCGGCGAGGCGGCGCACGCGATCCATCCGATCGCCGGCCAGGGGCTCAACCTGAGTTTGCGCGACGTCGCCAGCTTGGCCGAGTTGACGGTGGACGCGCGGCGGCTCGGCCTCGATGTCGGCGCCGCCGATCTCCTGGCACGCTACGAAGGTTGGCGGCGTCTCGATGCGGTGACGCTCGCCGCCGTCACCGACGGCCTGACGCGGCTTTTTTCCAACGATCTGAAAAGCGTCGGTCTGGTGCGTGATCTAGGTTTGGCTGCGGTCAACCGCATGCCGCGGTTGAAAAAGGCGCTGATGCGCCATGCCATGGGCGCCGGCGGCAACCTGCCGCGGCTGGTGCGCGGCGAGCGACTCTAGGAGCGGTCGTCGGTCCGTGCCGGCAGCATGCGGCGCAGCACGTTGTCGCCGAGAATGAAATGGTGGCCGAGCGCCGCCGCGACGTGCATCCCGACCAGGCCGAGCAGGACCCAGACGATATCGGAATGGAGTTCGCCGACGGCGCGTACCCAGCCGGCGCCGGCCGGCAGCACGGACGGTAATTTCACAGTCCAAAACAGCGTGATCACCCAATTATGCGCGACGGCATCGGCCCAGCCGCTAAGCAGCAACGCGAATACCAGCAGATAAAGGATCACATGCGTCGCCTCGGCGGCGGCGATTTGCCAGCGCGGTCCCGGCTCCGGTGTTGGCGTGCCGGCGAATAGCCGCCATAGCGCGCGGATGACGATCGCCGCCAGGATGATGACGCCGATCGACATGTGCCAGTTGTTGAGGACGTCCGGCGGCGTCGTGCGCTTTGCGCCCGGCATCAGCCAACCGAGCGCGAGCTGCGCCACAATCAAGATGACGACGAGCCAGTGCAAAGATTTGGCGACAGGCGAATAGGTGGCAGCACGCATACGGACAGGCTCCGGATGATAGCTAGTTATGAACGGCGTGGCAGGATTCGGAGATGATCTAAATCAATTGTGGCGGCGATAGGGCTCAGCCGTGGCGCCGCGGCTCGCGCGACAGGCCCCGCTCGTCGAGTTCGGCGAGATAGGCACGCCATTTTTTGTCCTGTGCGCGGCCGAGTTCGTAGAGATAAGTCCACGAATAGATGCCGGTGTCGTGCAGGTCGTCGAATTTGATGCGGATCGCGTAATTCCCGACCGGCTCGATCGCAAGAATACCGACGTGGCGACGGCCGGCGACGATCTGCTTCTGGTTCGGTGAATGACCCTGGACTTCGGCCGACGGGCTTTCGACGCGCAGATACTCCGCCGGCAGGCGAAAGGTTTCGCCGCTGTCGAAATCGACTTCGAGCACTTTGTCCGCCGGCTTGAGGCGGATTTCAACCGGCCAGGGCGATGCGTTCACGGCTGCGGTTTGGTTTTGAGGCGCGCTTTTTCTTCGTCTCGCAGCGGCCGCGCTTCATCGGCGAGCATGATCGGAATGCCGTCGCGGATCGGATACGCGAGGCCAGCCTCCGCGCTCAAAAGCTCCTGCGCGGCGCGGTCGTAGACCAGCGGCCCTTTGGTCAACGGACAGACCAGAATCTCGAGAAGTTGCGGATCG
The DNA here is from genome assembly GCA_035632395.1 of Allostellaceae bacterium. Taxonomy (GTDB): domain Bacteria; phylum Pseudomonadota; class Alphaproteobacteria; order ATCC43930; family CGMCC-115725; genus REEB95. The sequence continues at coordinate 10,516 of DASQGX010000138.1, read as the reverse complement.
ATGTCGGCCATGGCCATGCTCAATGTCGCGCCGTGGCAATTTCGGACGCCGACGCCAACAGCGCCATATCGACAAGCTTGGTCAACAGGCGCGCGCGCTCAGCGGGAGCGGCTTCGAGCAGCGCCTGCTTCTCGGCCGGCGCAAATGGTCCCATCATCGCCACGGCATCGACCAGACGCACTGCCGGCACCGAATTGGCAGCGGAAAGATCCGCCTTTATACGGTGACGGCGCAGAAACGGTGTCAGTTTCTCAACCAGCCGCGCGGCGTCGAAGCCCGGCAGCTCGACCTCGTCGGCGTCGCCGGCATAGCGCGACCAGTCGGGCCGGACGCGGCGGAAGAGCTCCGTCCTGGGTAGTTCCTCGGCGACATCGAAGCGCGATACGCCTTCGAGGTTGATGAGATAACGGCCGTCGCCGCTTTCGCGGAATTCGATGATGCGGCCGGCGCAGCCCGTCTTATAGGTCGGCGGATCGCCAGCGTCGCCCTTGCCTTCGAGCGGCTGGATCATGCCGATCATGCGGCCTTCACCGAGCGCGACGTCCGTCATCGCCAGATAGCGCGGCTCGAAGATGTTGAGCGGGAGCACCCCGCCGGGCAGGAGCAGCGCGCCGGTGAGCGGAAACAGCACCAGGCGATCGGGCAGTGTGGGCGCCGGATCGGTCATGCGAACAAGATCGCCGAAAGCCGGCGGCGGGCGGCCACCGTAAGCGGATCGGCGAGGCCGATCGCCTCGAAGAATTTCAGCAGCTGCCGGCGGGCCGCTTCTTCGTTCCAGGCGCGATCGCGCTTGATGATCTCGAACAGCTGGTCGATCGCTTTCTCGCGCTCGCCGGCGGCGAAGAGCGCCACGGCGAGATCGAGCCGCGCCTGATGGTCCTTGGCATCGGCGGCGAGCCGGGCTTCGAGTTTGCCGATCTCACCGGCCGCTTTCTGCCCGGTTTCGGCGAGTTCGAGCGCCGTCTTGGCTGCTGCGACATCGGCGTGGTTCGCCTGGTCGGCAGACACGCGCTCGAGCAACGCCTTGGCGCCGGCGATGTCCTTCTTGGCCAGCGCGGCACGCGCCAGACCGATCAGCGCATCGACGTTCTCCGGCTCGTGCTGCAGCACCTGGGTCCAGATGTTGACGGCGCGTGCCGTGTCGCCGGCGGTATTTGCTTCCTTGGCGAGCGCCAGCGCATCGGCGATGGGTGAAGGGGCTTCGCCGCCGGCGAGCGCCGCCAGGCGCTGGACGAATTGCTTCACTTGCGCTTCGGGCAGGGCGCCGACGAAACCGTCGACCGGTCGGCCGTCCTTGAAAGCATAGACCGCCGGGATCGACTGGATGCGCATCTGCTGCGCCAGTTCGGGATTCTCGTCGACGTTGATCTTGACCAGGCGCACCGCGCCCTTCGAGTCCTTCACCGCTTTTTCGAGCGCCGGGCCGAGCTGCTTGCATGGGCCGCACCATGGCGCCCAGAAGTCGACGACGATTGCCGCCTGGGCCGAGGCGTCGATGACGTCGGTCATGAACGTGGCGGTCGAGCCGTCCTTGATCGCGGCGTCAACTGCGCCGCCGGGCGCCGGTCCTTTGCCGGGCTTGCCGATAATTGCGTCCATTGGGGTCCTTTCCGCCCAGATAAATGGCGGTGCGGCACAATAATGGCAAGGACCTTCCGGAATCAGGCGCGTTCCGGCCTCAGCGCGATGGTCCGATGATCGGCGATGCCCCAGGCGGCCAGGCCGGCAGCCGTCAGCATCGCCGCCACCGCCGTCAACACGGCTGCGTGCACGCCGGCGACGATATGACCGTTGCCGGCAAAGGCACCGAACAGTGCGACGCCTATCGCGCCGCCGGCCTGGCGCGCGGCATTGAGGACGGCCGCGGCGACGCCTGAGGCGGTCTTGTCGACTGCCGACAGGATGGTGGTCGTCATCGCCGGCACCGCCAACCCCATGCCGAGCGGGATCGGCGCAAAGCCGGGCAGCATGCGCCAATAAGGCGTGCCCGCTCCGAGTCCGAGCAGTAGTGCGAAACCGGCAGCACCGACCAGCGCGCCGGCGATCATCGGCCGGCGCGTGCCGGCACGACCCATAACCCAGCCGCTGGCGACATTCGAGACGATGAAGGTCGCGGTCAGCGGCAAATACGCCAAGCCGGCGGCGAAGGCGCTATAGCCGAGCACACGCTGGAGATAGAGGCTGAGCACGAAAACGATGCCGTAATAAGTCAGGTTCGCGAGAACGCCGAAGCCGACTGCCGGACTGAAACTCGGCAGACGGAAGAGACTTAGTGGCAACATCGGCGCAGGGCTGCGTGCCTCGCAGCGGACGAAGGCGGTGCCCGCGATCAGCGCAACGGCGAAACCGCCCAGCACCAACGGATGGTCCAGACCCAACGGCCGCAGTTCGATGACACCGCCAGTCAGACCGGTCAGTGCCGCGATCGCCAACACTTGGCCGGCGAGATCGAAATGCGGTGCGCGCGGCGCGCGTTCGATTTCGTCGACGCGGGTGGTCAGCCACGCGCCCACAACGCAGATCGGCAGATTGACCAGAAAGATCGTTCGCCAGCTGCCGGCTGCGATCAGCAAACCGCCGATCAGCGGACCGGCGGCGATGGTGACGCCGCCTGCGGCCGTCCATAGGCCGACGGCACGCGCCCGCAGCCGACCGTCGTGATGGCAAGCATGGTTGAGCAGCGCCAGCGAGGCCGGCAGCATTGCCGCCGCGCCGGCACCTTGCACCGCCCGCATCGCGATCAGCGCACCGGTGCCAGGCGCAAACCCACAGCCGAGCGAGGCCATGGCGAACAGCGCAAGACCGGCGCGGAAAATTCGCCGCGCACCGGAACGGTCGCCGAGCACGCCGGCGCTCAACAGCAGCACGGCAAAGACCAATGCATAGGCGTCCACCACCCATTGCAGCATGTCGACCGGCGCGTGCAGTTCCGTCCCGATGCGCGGCAACGCGACGTTGACGATGGTGACATCGAGCTGGATCAGGCCGAAGCCGAGGCTGGCGGCCGCAAGCGCGGCGCCGACACCGCGCCCAACACCGCGCATGGAAGAAGCGTTTTCGTCGGTCATGCGCGGACGATAGAGACTGCGCGCGTCTGATTGTTTCACCCGCGGGTGAAACATTCCACGGCGTTGCCATATAGTGTGGACTCACGCCCATCCGCCGGAGCCGCTTATGGAAGCCAATGTCGCCGTGCCTGCCGCACTGATTGCCGATCCGGCGCGCGCCGCGATCCTGGTCGCGCTGCTCGACGGCCGCGCCCAACCAGCCACTGCGCTTGCCTATGCCGCCGGCATCTCGGCGCAATCGGCGAGCAACCATCTCGGCAAGCTGGTCGCCGGCGGATTGTTGAAGCTCCGCAGCGCCGGCCGGCATCGCTACTATTGCCTCGCCAACACCGAAGTCGCGCACGTGCTTGAAGGACTCGCCGGCCTCGCGCCGCCGGTGAAGAGCTTGGAAACGCCACGCTCGCCTCAGGCGCGGCAATTGCGCGCGGCGCGCAGCTGTTACGACCATATTGCGGGCAGGCTCGGCGTCGCGCTGGCGGACGCGCTGGTGCGGCAGCGCTGGCTGTCCGAAATCGCCAGCGACGACGAGCGCTACGTCATTACCCAAGAAGGCCGCGAACGATTCGCTGCGTTCGGCGTCGCGCTCGACGATCTGAAACCTGACCGTCGCGGCATGGCGCGCAAATGTCTCGACTGGACCGAACGCCGCAACCATCTGGCGGGACCGGCGGGCGTACGGATGTTGGCGCGGCTGACGGCGCTCGGTTGGCTCGAGCGCGGCAACGGGCCGCGGGGGCGCGGCATAAGGGTGACGCCAGCGGGCGTAACCGGGCTGCGCGAGCAATTCGGCCTTGTGGTTGACGAGGTCTCCGCGGTGGTACCGGCCACCTTAAGCGCCGCTTAAGACCGATCCCGTAAACCAAGGCGGCTTCGCGGCTTGCAATGCCCGCCGGGGTTTTGCATGATCGCCGCCGTTCGGAGCGCGGGCGTAGCTCAGGGGTAGAGCACAACCTTGCCAAGGTTGGGGTCGAGGGTTCGAATCCCTTCGCCCGCTCCAGTTTCTTCTCAATCGCGGCGACGACCGCCGACCAGCCGCCGCCATGCTTTGCATCGACAACGTCACCGTCCGTATCGCCGGCCGCGAGATCCTGGCCGGCGCCAGCGCCAATCTGCCGGCAGGCCGGCGCATCGGTCTGGTCGGCCGCAACGGCGCGGGAAAATCGACGCTGCTGAAGGTGATCCTCGGCGAGCTTGCAACCGACGGCGGCAACGTTGCGTGGCCAAGAGACTGGAAGATCGGCGCGGTGGCGCAAGAGGCGCCCGGCAGCGACGTCAGCCTGCTCGACACCGTGCTGGCCGCCGATCGTGAGCGCGCCGCTTTGATGGCGGCAGCCGAAATTGAAATCGACGGCCACGCAATCGGCGAGATCCACGCGCGGCTCGACGCGATCGACGCCTATGCCGCGCCGGCGCGTGCCGCGAGCATCCTGTCGGGCCTTGGATTCTCGGCCGCGGAACAGGCGCGGCCCTGCGCCGAATTCTCCGGCGGCTGGCGCATGCGCGTGGCGCTGGCGGCGATCCTGTTCGCTGCACCCGATCTCTTGCTGCTCGACGAGCCGACCAATTATCTCGATCTCGAAGGCCTGCTTTGGCTCGAAGACTTTCTGCGCCGCTATCGTGGCACCGTGCTGATCGTCAGTCACGACCGCGATCTGCTCAACACGGCGGTCGATTTCATCCTCCATCTCGAGCACGGCAAGCTCACGCTCTACACCGGCGGCTACGACACCTTTGTCGAAACGCGCGCGGCCCAGCGCGCCAACCAGGCCGCCTTCGCCAAGAAACAGGAAGCCGCGCGCAAGCACATGCAGGCTTTCGTCGACCGCTTCCGCGCCAAGGCGTCGAAAGCGCGCCAGGCACAAAGCCGTCTCAAGATGCTGGCGCGCATGGAAATGGTCGCGGTGCCGGTCGACGAGCACGTCGCGCCGATCCGGCTGCCGGAGCCGCTGCCGGCGAGCCCGCCGCTTGTCACCATGGATCGGGTGTCGGTCGGTTACGAACCGGGCCGGCCGGTGCTGGCGCATCTGTCGCTGCGTTTCGATCCCGACGATCGCATCGCGCTGTTGGGCAAGAACGGCAACGGCAAGTCGACCTTCGCCAAGCTGCTCGCCGGCAAGCTGGCGCCGATGAGCGGCGAGCTTACGCGCGCACGCAAATTGGTGCCCGGTTACTTCGCGCAGCATCAGCTGGAGGAACTGGACGGCCGCCTGACGCCGCTGGAGACTCTGGCGGAGCTCCGGCCAAAGCTGCCAGTTCAGGCGCTCCGCACGCAGCTCGGCGGCTTCGGTTTCTCCGCGACCAAAGCGACGACGAAGGTGGCGAGCCTATCGGGCGGCGAGCGCGCGCGGCTGATGCTGGCGTTGGCGACGCTCGATAAACCGAATCTGCTCATTCTCGACGAGCCGACCAACCATCTCGATATCGACGCGCGCAATGAGCTTCTGACCGCGCTCAACGATTTCGCCGGCGCGGTGATCCTGGTCAGCCACGACCGCAGGCTGCTCGAGGCAACGGCGGACCGGCTGATGCTGGTCGCCGATGGCCGCGTCGAGCCGTTCGATGGCGATCTCGACGATTATCGCCGTTTCCTGCTGTCGCCGGGCAACACCGCAACGCGAACCATCGAGAGCGACACGCCGGCGCCACGGCGCGAAAGCGACAGCGACAAGCGCCGGCGCCTGAAACCACTGAAGCAGCGCGCCGATGCGGCCGAACGCGAAGTGACGGCGCTTGGCGCGCAGATCAAAGAACTCGACGCCGCGCTGGCCGCGCCGGACCTGTTCACGCGCGCTCCCGCCCAGGCGGCGGCAATGGCGAAAGCGCGTGCCGATGCGGCCCGCGCCCTTGCCGTGGCCGAGGCGCGCTGGCTCCAGGCGCAGGGCGATTACGATTACGCCGCCGCCAAATAAGTGTCGCAAGCGTTCCCGTCGCCATGACGGCGTGACATGATGCGGCGGCCGTAATCGGAAGGGAAATAACAGCATGCCGGATGCCCCGCCACCCAGCACGCCGCAAGAGCGCTCGTCGAGCTACATACTGCCGGTGCTCGACAGCGATTTCATCTCGACGCGTGACGAGCTGCGCGACCTGCGCTTCGCCATCGAATACGCCAAAGCCGAATTTCTGCTGCGTGACTGGGGCGTGCGCTCGACGGTCGTCGTCTTTGGCAGCGCCCGCACGCCATCGCCCGAGCGCGCGGTGGCGCTGCGCCAGGCGGCAAAGACCGACGTCGAGCGTCAACGCATCGATTTGCGCGTCGCGTGGTATCAGGCCGCACGCGACCTCGGCCGCATCGTGTCGGAACGCGGCGGCGCCTTCGCGCCACATCGCCGCTGGCGCGACAACGTCATCGCCACCGGCGGCGGTCCCGGCATCATGGAAGCCGCCAATCGCGGCGCGCACGAGGCCGGCGCGCCGACCATCGGCTTCAACATATCGCTGCCGCACGAGCAGCATCCGAACCCGTACACGACGCCCGAGCTCACCTTCCAATTCCATTATTTCGGCATGCGCAAGATGCATCTGGCGATGCGGGCCAATGCGCTGGTGGCGTTCCCGGGCGGGTTCGGCACCTTCGACGAGCTGTTCGAGATCCTCACGCTGGTGCAGACGCGCAAGGCGCCGTCGGTGCCGATCATCCTGTTCGGCACCGATTATTGGAAACGAGTTATTAACTTTGACGCGCTCGCCGAAGCCGAAACCATAAATCGCGACGACTTGGCGCTGTTCGAGTTCGCCAATACCGCGGAAGAGGCTTGGACCGTCCTGTCCAAACGCGGTTTGACCGCGCACGTCCCGCCGTCACCCGAGGGTTAAGCCAGCTTTAACGGCGCGGCCTTATCTTCGCTCCTGGACCCGTTTCGGGTTCGGGGGGAAATCAAGGCCATCGTGAGTTCGCTCGTCTCAGCGTATCGCGCGATCGTGCGTCCGATTTCGGTCAGCGTCCTGCTGGTCGCCAGTCTGCATCTCGCGGTCGGCGCGCTGGCATTGCGCGCATTGGTACATCCCGTTGCGCCGCATCCCGCGGCGGTCGTTGCGAAGCCCGCAGCGGCAACCAAGCCGACTGCCACCGTAGCCCAGGCGGCGCCCGCCGTGCCGCCGAAGCCCGCGCCCAAAACCGTCGAAGCCGAGCCGCTGCGCGGCCATGCAACCATCCTCGATCCGGTGCTGTTGGCACGCGAGAACGCCGGCCTCGCGCAACTACGCGCTGCCGGCGTCAATCTCGAGACCTTGCTGCATCATGCTGCCCCTGCGCATCGCACCGACGAAGGCGGACCGTTGGTCCCGTTGGCGGCGATCCGTGACGCCGCGCTCGACCCGAGCCGTCTGGCACAGCTCGAACAGTTGATTGCGCGCATGCCGTTCGCCGCGCCGCTGTTGCATTACGCCATCAACAGTCCGTTCGGCATCCGCCGCGACCCGTTCAACGGCGAGCGTGCCTTCCATCCCGGCATCGACCTTGAGGCCGAATACGGCGAAGCCGTCTACACCACGGCGCCAGGGATTGTGGACTTCGCTGGTGTCGACGGCGCCTACGGACGAATGATCGAGATCAGCCACGGCAACGGCATCCAGACGCGCTATGCTCACCTGTCTCGGATTCTGGTCCGCGTCGGCGACCGCGTCGACGAGCATCAGCGCATCGGCCTGGTCGGCAGCACCGGCCGCAGCACCGGTCCGCATCTGCACTATGAGGTGCGGATCGACGGCCGGCCGCTCAATCCGGCGAAATTCCTTGCGGTCGGCCGGCGGTCGTCGCTGATCGCGATCGACGCCGCGCAGTAAGCGGCAAAAAAAAGAGGCCGCCTTGCGGCGGCCTCGTCGTCCGATAGTCCTTCAGTGAATGTTAGGCCGCGATTCCGCCGGCACCTTTGGCGGCCCCGGCCTGCTTGCGCCGGCGTTGCATCTCCAGGAAACCGAGGCCGAGGATACCGCTGCCGAACAACAGCCAACTCGCCGGCTCCGGCACCGACGACGTGCCCGAGTAGCCGAACAGCATGCTGGTCTGGAAGCCGCTGAACGAGGAGGTGTCGAACACCAGGTTCGCGGTCACATCGAACAGGCCGCTGCCCGCCACCGTGCCGAGGTTGTAGTTGACGTTGGTGAGAGCGGCGAGCGCGTTGGCTAGCGTCGAGAAGGTTTGGTCGTCGAGCTTGCCGGTCTTGCCGGTCTCGGTCAGGTAGAACTCGAGCGAGCCGAAGCTCCCGCCGGAGTAGCCCGAGCTGCCGTTGTTGAGCACGCTGACGATCACGTTGCGGCCCGCCGCATTCGCGCCCGTATCCGTGAACGTGAGCGACGAGGTGTAGGTGTGCGGGGTCGAGATCGCGCTCGTGGCGCCGACACCCAACAGGCCGGAGGCGATGACAGAAGCGCCCGGATTGTTGAAGGCCGCGCTCGCCGCCGGATTGGCCGCGTAGAAGCCCGGCGTCAACCCGGTCGGCATCAGATTGCCGAGCGTGTAGCTGTTGTCCGGGATCGGGTTCGTCTGGCTGAACGGCGAAATCGGCGCCGTGGTCGAGACGTTCTGCGCGAACGTACTCTGGGCGAACGAGGTCGCCGGGCTGCCGATCGTGGCCGAACCTGCGGCCGTGACGGACGGCGTGTTGGGCGAGGCATTGGCGCCGTCTGTCGTCGCGGAGGCTTGCGAGCCGACATTGCCGATGCTGAACAGAGTATTGCCCTGACCGTCGAGCAGCGTGGTGGTCAGCGTCCCGCTTCCGCCGCCGGTCGAAGTGCCGTTGGCCGTCGCTTGTGCCGTGTTCTGGAACGACGTGGCGACTGCGTCCGCACCGACCGGGCCGCTGCTGGCGCTAAACGCATTGGCATTCGAGGTCGCGGTGCCGCCGACGCCACCCGGGCTGCCGCCCTGACCGCCGGTCGAGAAGGCATTGGCGATCGCAGGGTTGACGTTGTCGGTGGTCGCCGCGTTGGCGCTGGACGAGGCGTTGCCGCCGTTGCCGCCGACGCCGCCGCCGATGGCGCTGCCGCCGTTGCCGCCGGTCGAGGTGGCGTTCGCTGTGATGCCGGTCACGCCGTTGGTCGCATTGGCCACGGAGGTGGCGGTGCCGCCGGCGCCACCGTTGTCGCCGCCGGTGCCGAGGCCGCCGACGCCGCCGGTCGAGATGGCGTTGGCCGAGCCGGTACCGCCGTTCATGGTCGAGTTGGCGCTGCCGATGCCGCCAGCGCCGCCGGTGCCGACGCCGCTGGCGTCGCCGCCGGTGCCGCCGGTGCCGACTGCCAGCGAGGTGCCGGAACCGGTGACGACGTTCGTGGCGCTGCCATTGCCGCCGCTGCCGGGGGTGGAGGCAGAGCCGCCGGTGCCGCCGGTGGCGAAAGTCGCGCCGGAGCTTGCTGTGGTGAGCGACGGAGCGACGCTATTGCCGTTCTGGCCCGCCGCGCCGTTGCCGCCGATCTGGCTGAAGGTGTTGTTGACGCCGGTGAGGCCGTAATCTGACGCGACGCTGCCGAGCACGGCGGTGTCGTCGGACGACGTCACCGTATTGCTCTTGAGGTACGTGTCGGTCGTGCCGCCGAGGCTCAGCATCTGGGTGGTAGCGGAATCGCCGGTTATGCCGTTCGCGCTCGAGTGCATCAAATCGTAGGAGCCGGGCGCCACGGTCGAGTTCGGGACCAGCGTCATGGTGCCACCGAGCTGCGCCGCCGCGGTGTTGATTTGGTCGTAGGTCGTACCGCCGGTGGTAGGCGCCATCACGTCCAGATAGAGCGTGTTGCTGGGCGCGAAGATCATGGTGCCGGTGCTGGTAATCGCCGCGGCCGAGCCGGTGCCGACCGGGAAGTTCGGGGTCGGGTTCGGCAGGAAAGTGCCCGAGGTCTTGTCTGGAGTGTTCGGGTTGACCGCGGACGAGGTGGTGTTGCCGGGCGACAGCGAGCCCTGGAAGGTCACGGTGCCGGAATAGTTGCCGGTGCCGGCAACCGGACCGGTGAGGGTGATGCCGCCCGCAGTGCCGGTGATGCCCGGGCCGGTGCCAGACGGCGTGTTGTTGTACACCGCGCCGTTGACGGTGCCGGAGCCATTGAGGTTGCCGTTCTCGATATCGGTCAGGGCCTGGGTCCAGGTGCCGTCGACCGTGGTGTTGCTGGTCGAGTCGGTCTGGGTATAGGTGCCGGTGCCGTTGAGCGCCGCGCCCGACTGGATGGTGACGCTGCCGCCGGCGCTGTTGGTCATCGTGCCGTTGTTGGTGATCGCGCCGCCGCCGGTGACGTTGGTGAGCGTGCCGGTGTTGGCGAACGTGCTGGTCGCGTCGTTGCTGATGGTTGCTCCGGTCTGGTTGGTCAGCGTGCCGGTGTTGTTGAGCGTCGCGCCGTTCTGGTTGACGATCTGCGCGACGTTCTCGTTGGTGAGCGCGCCGTCGTTCTGGAGCGTCGAGGCGTTGTTGGTGATCACCGCGCCGGCGCCGTTGTTATCGACGGTGCCGCCGAGGAAGTTC
>DASQGX010000137.1:0-2242 GCA_035632395.1 Allostellaceae bacterium | reverse complement strand
GAGGGGGAGGGAAATGAAAAAATCTTCCCTCTCCCCTTGAGGGAGAGGGTTGCTTGGCGTTGGCGAGGTGCAGCCGAGCCTTACGCCAAGCTGGGTGAGGGGTACGTTTGCCATCACCCCGTTTCCAGCGTAGGAGCCGGGGTGAGGGGGCGAGCTCTTCGCTTGTCGCTAGTCCGTTTCCTCCGGCATGGTCATCGCCGCCGGCGTTTCGCCCGCCGCGGTCATGCGGTCGGCCTCCTGCACGAGCCCTATCCAGCGCAGCTTCGTGATCAGAATGGAACGTTCGTGCTCGAGCGCGGTCCGCTCATCGTGCCCTGCGCGTTGCGCAGAATTCGCCATCATCGCTTTGTCTCCCTAACAACTTCGACCGCTCGTCCGCTCTTCAGTTCGTCCGCTACTCCGCTGCCGCGGCTTGTGCCGAACCCGGTGCCGCCTGCGGCGCGCGCTTGGCATAGGTGCGCGCGTCGTCGAGCGTTTCGGCCACCCGCTTGTTGAGCAGCTTCATCACCTCGGCACTCGATTTGGTGGCCTGGTCGGCGAGGTCGCAGATGCCTTCGAGCGCGTGCCGCGTGCAGGCGGCGCTCTTACCGATCTGGTCCTCGAATGCGCCCGGCTTGCGCATCGTCTCATCGACCAGCTCGGCGAAATCCTGCATCGTCTGCCGCGCCAGCTCCATCTGCCGCGTCGCCAGCGATTGCGCAGTTTCATTCCACAGCTTGTTCGCTTCGACTAGCGCGGCCCAATTGCGGCGTTGACCGTCGGCGATCGCTTCGTAGTTGAAAGCGAACAGGGGCCATTCGCCCATCATCTTGGCGAATGCATTGCCGGCGGCGCTGGCGTCGCTGGCGGATCCGTAGTTCTTGGCCATGACGTTTCACTCCGGGAAGGTAGGGGCCAGCACCCGGTGCTGGCGCCGGGATTCTCGATCACAAATCGTTCTAGAGTGATCCCCCTGACGTTCTGGGGTCGACACCGGAGGGCCGGAGCGATAGCCGAACGTCGAGGTTGTTCCGTGGAGACCATGGCGCCAACGGACGCGATTTGTCCATCGGGTGAATACCCTAGGCGAGCCAAATAATCTCAATGAGTCGTGCTGCGGCGCAATCGAGTTATCCACCGGTGTGGATAATCTTGTGCACAATCTTCTTTTGCGTCATCGCGCTGTCATGGGAGTGCGACACGTCTGTCGCCGGACCGTCATTCGACCGCGTCGCCTGCGGCACAAAAGCACATATAGAAAATGTAATATGAGATTGTTATGCAGCGCGATAGTATGCAAATACCTCTATTCACATATATCATTCGTTGAAATCGGGCTTTGCCGAGCCGGGTCATGAATCAAGCCGTCCGCAGCATCAGGGTTGAGGCTCTCGCGCACCGTTACGGCCGCGCGCGGCCGGTGCTCGACGACCTCAGCTTCGCGGTCGGCAAGGGCGAGATCGTCGCCGTCGTCGGCCGCAGCGGCGGCGGCAAGTCGACCCTGCTGCAGCTCATCGCCGGCTTCGCGCGGCCGTCCGCCGGGCGGATTTTCGTTGCCGAAAAACCCGTGCTGGCGCCGTCGTCGGCCTGCGTCCTGATGTTCCAGGAGCCGTCGCTTTATCCCTGGATGAACGTGGCCGAAAACATCGCCATCGGTCTCGATTTCGCCGGCCGCGGCCGCCAGGCGCACGGGCGCGTCGCCGAACTGTTGAAGCTGGTGCAGCTCGAGGAATGGGCCGACGCCAACGTCCAGCGGCTATCGGGCGGCCAGCAACAGCGCGTCGCCTTCGCCCGTTCGCTTGCGCCCGAGCCCGAAGTGCTGCTGCTCGACGAGCCGTTCTCCGGTCTCGATCCGCTGACGCGCGTCGCGCTGCAATACGAGGTGCGCGAGATCGCGCGCCGCATCGGCCTGACGGTGATGATCGTCAGCCACGATTTCGACGAGGCGATCACGCTCGCTGACCGCGTGCTCGTTCTCGCCGGCCGGCCGGGGCGGATCGTCGGCCAGGTCGCCGTCACCATCGAGGGCACGCGCAAGCGCGAGACCATGGAGTTCCGCCGCATGCGTGCGCAGCTCGCCGATCTCTTCCACACCGCCGACCAGGGCGTCGCCGCATTCGTCGCGGCGGGCTAAGGCGGACATCCGATATATTTCAGCTGAAAGGTCTCATCTCATGAACGTCACGGACGGCGAACAGTTTCCCTTGACCGCGGCGGCGTTGCGCAAAGTCTCGCGCCGCGACCTGCTGGATTATTTCGCCGC
>DASQGX010000136.1:0-20192 GCA_035632395.1 Allostellaceae bacterium | reverse complement strand
GACCTCCTCGAGGGTATGGTCGGTGTTCATGCCGATGCCGAAGCGCATGCGCAGCACGCGCTCCTCGCGCGGGGTGAGGGTGGCCAGCACCCGCGTCGTGCTCTCGCGCAGATTGCCCTGGATGGCCGCCTCGAGCGGGATGACCGCGTTCTTGTCCTCGATGAAGTCGCCGAGGTGGCTATCCTCCTCGTCGCCGATCGGCGTCTCGAGGGAGATCGGCTCCTTGGCGATCTTGAGGACCTTGCGCACCTTCTCGAGCGGCATGCCGAGCTTCTCGGCCAGCTCTTCCGGCTGCGGCTCGCGGCCGATCTCGTGCAGCATCTGGCGGCTGGTGCGGACCAGCTTGTTGATCGTCTCGATCATGTGCACCGGGATGCGGATGGTGCGCGCCTGGTCGGCGATCGAACGGGTGATCGCCTGACGGATCCACCACGTGGCGTAAGTCGAGAACTTGTAGCCGCGGCGGTATTCGAACTTATCGACCGCCTTCATCAGGCCGATATTGCCTTCCTGGATCAGATCAAGGAATTGCAGGCCGCGGTTGGTGTATTTCTTGGCGATCGAAATCACAAGCCGCAGATTGGCTTCGACCATTTCCTTCTTGGCGCGAGAAGCTTCGCGCTCGCCGCGCTGGACCGTGCCGACGATGCGGCGGAATTCCGCCGGCGGCACGCCCGCCTCGGCGGCTATGGCGGCGATCTCGGCGCGCAGATTCTTGACCTCCGCGACATGCTTGGAGATCAACGTCGTCCAGCCCTTGCCGTGCAGCCGGCGGACGCGCGAGACCCAGTCGGGCTGAAGCTCGTGACCCAGATGGTGCTGGAGGAAGTCGAGCCGCTTGATGCCCGAATGCTCGGCCAGGCGCAGCAACTTGCCGTCGGCCGATTGCAGGCGGCGATTGAGCGAATAGAGTTGTTCGACGAGATATTCAATGCGCGCGTTGTTGAGATGGACAATATCCATCGCCTTGACCATTTCGCCGCGCAGCTTTTCATAGCGCCGCTCGGCGGGCTTGGCGATCTCGTCGCCTTCCTTGAACGTCGCTAGCCGCTGCTCTTGAAGCTTATGCAGGCGCTTGTAAAGCTGAGCGATCTCGTCGAGGTTCTTGAGGACGCCGGGCTTCAGCGTCTCTTCCATCGCCGCAAGCGAGATCGAGCCTTCCTCGCCTTCGCCCTCGCCGTCGCCGCCTCCGGGCGCGGCACCTTCCGGTCGCGATTCCTCGCTATCGTTATCGCCGCCGGCGGCGGCTTCGGTTTCTTCCTCGTCCTCGCCTTCGGCGGCGCTGGCGTCGAACTTGCCGCCGTAGGTGGCGTCGAGATCGACGACATCACGCAGCAACATCTTCCCTTCCATCAACGCATCGCGCCAGCCGATGAGCGCGCGCATGGTGAGCGGGCTTTCGCACAGCCCGCCGATCATCATCTCGCGGCCGGCCTCGATACGCTTGGCGATGGCAATTTCGCCCTCGCGCGACAGCAGCTCGACCGAACCCATCTCGCGCAGATACATGCGCACCGGATCGTCGGTGCGGCCGATGTCGGCGTCGTTGAGGTTGCCGCCGGTAGGGGTCTCGGTTTCTTCTCCGTCGTTGTCCTTGGACTGGGCCTCTTCGGCCTCTTCGTTCTCGACAATGTTGACGCCGAGCTCGGACAGCATGGTCATCGTGTCCTCAATCTGCTCGGAGGACACCTGCTCGGGCGGCAGCGCGGCATTGATCTCGTCGTAGGTGACGTAACCGCGGTCCTTGCCCTTGGCGACCATCTTCTTGATCGCGGCGGAGACGGTATCGAGCAACGGCGCATCGGCCGCTTCCTCGCGCGCTTCCGGAGTCTCGCTCGTCGAATTGGTCTTACTCGCCATGTCGGTCCGCCTTCGCGTCGTTATTAGAGAGTCGGCAAAGCTTGCCGCCCATCAACCCAGATCGCCGTTCAATTCGTCGTCTTTCGCCCGGCTCGCATGCAGCATCTCCTGGAGATGCCGCAAACGTGCCAGGGTTTCCTCGTTGGTGTTGACCGCGAGGCTGCGTTCGGCTTCGGCAATCTGCGTCAAAAGGCACTGCTGCTCGTACCGCCGTTTGATGTCGACCCACCCCGATCGCACCGATTCGACATCCGCACCGACCCTGGCAAAACGGGCAAATTCCAGGACGCGCGGCGACAGGATTCGTTCCATGGTGGGACCGAATCCATCGCGACTTAGGTGGCCTTTCAAGGTCTCGGCGTCAAGGGCGGGATTGCGACGGTGCAGTTCTAGGATTTTGCGGGAAAGACTGTCAAGTTTTCCGGCGCCAGCAAAGTCGATTTGTGCAAGTTCTTCAGCGGCTTCGGCCAATAAAAACGGGTGGTTAAGCACGTATGCGAGCAGGATCTCGCCGAGCGCCGGCAGCTGGTTCTCCGGGTCGGGCGCGCGGGTCGGCTCGTGGCCGAGCCAGTCGGCCGCACCCAGGAACGGGCGGCGCAGCCGGTCGCGCCGCGCCGGCGCGATCCGCCAGCCGGCACGCCGCCCGGGCAACGCCAGCTGCCGCCTGGTGTCGACCGGCGGCGACAGGCGCTCGGCGAAATATTTGATGTATTCCTGCTGCACCGAGCGTTCGGCGATACGCCGTACCCGTTCGCGCAACCGCGCTCGCAGCGCCGCACGCTGCTCCGGCGTTTGCAGCGGGCCGGCCGATTTTTCGATCACCCATAGCATCTCGGCCAGCGGCGTCGCTGCGTCGAGTACCGCGCGCATCGCCGCCGAGCCCTGGCGGCGGATGAGAGTATCGGGATCGTCGCCAGCCGGCAGCACGGCAAAGCGCAAACTGTGGCCGGGCTTGAGCAGCGGCAGGGCGCGATCGAGCGCGCGCGCCGCCGCGCGCTGACCGGCGCTATCGCCGTCGAAGCACAGGATCGGCTCCGGCGCGAGCCGCCACAGCTCCTCGATCTGGGTTTCGGTCAGCGCGGTGCCAAGTGGCGCGACCGCGGTGCCGAAGCCGGCGCGTTGCAGCGCGATCACGTCCATATAGCCTTCGGCGACGATCGCCGAATTGTCGCGTGCCGCCGCGGCGCGCGCCGCCGCCCAGCCATAGAGCGTGCGGCCCTTGGCAAAGAGGGGTGTCTCCGGCGAGTTGAGATATTTCGGTTGCCCCTCGCCGATGACGCGGCCGCCGAAGGCGATGATGCGGCCGCCGCGGTCACCAATCGGGAACATCACACGATTGCGGAAATAATCGAACGGCGCACGGCCGTCGTCCGACTGATGGATGAGGCCCGCCTCGATCAGCAGCGGCTCGGGAAACTTGCCACCGAGCGCGCGCTTCAACGCCTCGCGTCCGTCCGGCGCGTAACCCAGACGGAATCGCTTGATCGCCGCGTCATCGAGACCGCGGCCCGACAAATACTCGCGCGCGGCGCGGCCTTCCGGCGCGTGCAGCTGCGCCTCGAAGAAAGCACAGGCGGCTTCCATCGCGCCTTGCAACGTCGCGGCGCGCTCCGCGCGCTGGCGCTCTTCCGGCGTCGCTTTCGGTATCTCGAGTCCGGCGCGCCGCGCGAGCTGCTCGACCGCCTCGGGAAAGGCGAGATTCTCGGTCTGCATGACGAAGCCGATAACGTCGCCATGCGCGCCGCAGCCAAAGCAGTGGTAGAAGCCCTTCTCCTCGACGACCGAAAACGACGGCGTCTTTTCATTGTGGAACGGGCAGAGGCCGGTGAACTCGCGGCCACGCCGAACGAGCTTCACGCGCCGGCCGACGATCTCGGCGAGCGAAATCCGATGGCGCAACTCGTCGAGGAAACGGGGCGGGAAAGCCATCGAGCCTACAATCTGTGGTCGATTCGACGCTGGCGAATCGGCAACGAATCGACGGCAACTCTACCGCAGCCGCGCGACGCGAGAAACCATTCGCTGCGACTCAGCCTGTGAGTAACCTCTTGACCGTCTGGCTCGCCGCTGCCGGGTCGACTTGGCCGGCGTATTTGGTGCGCAGCGCGGCCATCACCTTGCCCATGTCCTTGATGCCGGCGGCGCCGGTCTCCTTAATCGTATCCTTGACCGCCGACTCGAGCTCGGCGCCGCTCATCTGCTTGGGCAAGAAGCGCTCGATCACTGCGATCTCGCCCTTTTCCTTGGCGGCGAGTTCGGGCCGGTTGCCTTTCTCGTAGAGCTCGATCGATTCTCGCCGCTGCTTGATCATCTGCTGCAGCATCTGCTGGATCGCGGTGTCGTCGATATGGTCGAGCTTGGGCCGCGCCTCGATGTCCTTCTCTTTGAGCCGCGCCAGGATCAGCCGCACGGTCGAAACCGTGAGGTCTTCTTTGCTCTTCATCGCCTCTTTCAGGGCTTCGGTGAAGCGGTCACGCAGCATCTTGCCTCCGGTTTCGCCGCGGGCGGCGGCGCTTGACGGCATCCTATCTGCGGTCTATCTCAATGTCTTCAAGTCCGATCGCTGTTCCGCCGCGCCGCCGGATGCCTCCAGCGGCGCGTTTTGCCGCGAGCGGCCGACGACTCCGCGCATGAGGTTTCGATCTCAGGTATGACCATGGACGCCCGCCCCGCCGACGCTACCGCGGCATTGGTCCTGGCCGACGGCAGCGTCTTTTGGGGACGCGGCGTCGGCGCGGAGGGCGCGCGCGTCGGCGAAGTCTGCTTCAACACCAGCATGACCGGCTATCAGGAGATCATGACCGATCCGTCCTATGCCGGGCAGATCATCACCTTCACCTTCCCGCATATCGGCAATGTCGGCGCCAATCTGGAGGACATCGAGACGGTGACGCCGCCGGCGCGCGGCCTGGTGCTGCGCACCGATATCACTGCGCCGTCAAACTGGCGCGCGGCGCAGCCGCTCGACGCCTGGCTCAAGAAGATGGACCTGGTCGGCATGGCCGGTGTGGACACGCGGGCGCTGACGCGGCGCATCCGCGACGGTGGTGCACCCAACGGCGCGCTGGCGCATCGGGCCAACGGCAAGCTCGACATCGACGATCTGCTCAAACAGGCACGCGCTTGGCCTGGCCTCGAAGGCATGGACCTGGCCAAAGAAGTGTCGTGCCGGCAAAGCTATCAATGGACCGAGACGGCGTGGAAGCTTGGCAGCGGCTACGGCACGCTTGCCAAGCCGCGCTTCAAGGTGGTCGCGGTCGATTACGGCGCCAAGCGCAATATCCTGCGGCAGCTCGCCAGTGAAGGCTGCGCCGTCACTGTCGTGCCGGCGACCGCGAGCGCCGACGACATCATGCGCCACAAGCCCGACGGGATTTTCCTGTCGAACGGTCCCGGCGATCCCGCCGCGACCGGCGTCTATGCCGTGCCGGTGATTCAGGAGCTGGTCAAATCGGGCAAGCCGCTCTTCGGCATCTGCCTCGGCCATCAATTGCTCGCGCTCGCGCTCGGCGGCAAGACGCGCAAGATGGCGCTCGGCCATCGCGGCGCCAACCATCCCGTGAAGGACCTGGCAACGGGCAAGGTCGAGATCACCAGCCAGAATCACGGCTTCTGCGTGCTGCCCGAAACGCTGCCGAAGGAGGCCGAGGTCTCGCACGTCTCGCTGTTCGACGGCTGCAACGAAGGCATCCGCCTCAAGGGCAAGCCGGTGTTCTCGGTGCAGTACCATCCCGAAGCCAGCCCCGGCCCGCAGGACAGCCATTACCTTTTCCACCGCTTCGTGAAGCTGATGGAAAAGCAGAAGAGCTGAGCCGATGCCGAAGCGCACCGACCTCAAAAGCATCCTGATCATCGGCGCCGGGCCCATCGTCATCGGCCAAGCGTGCGAGTTCGACTATTCCGGCGCGCAGGCGTGCAAAGCTCTCAAGGAAGAGGGCTATCGCGTCGTGCTGGTGAATTCGAATCCAGCGACGATTATGACCGATCCGGGCCTGGCCGACGCGACCTATATCGAGCCGATCACGCCCGATATCGTCGAACGCATCATCGCCAAGGAAAAGCCCGATGCGCTGCTGCCGACCATGGGTGGCCAGACCGCGCTCAACACCGCGATGGCGCTGGCCAAGAGCGGCGCACTCAAGAAGCACGGCGTTGAATTGATCGGCGCCAGCGAGAAAGCCATCGCCAAGGCGGAAGACCGCCAGCTCTTCCGCAACGCGATGGACCGGATCGGCCTGCAATCGCCCAAGAGCCGCATCGCCAAGACGGTCGACGCGGCGCGCGACGCGCTGGCCCATGTGGGCCTGCCGGCCATTATCCGCCCCTCCTTTACGCTCGGCGGCACCGGCGGCGGCATCGCCTATAACGCGCAGGAATTCGAGGAGCTGGCGAAGAACGGCCTCGCCGCCTCACCGACGCACGAAATCCTGGTCGAGGAATCGGTGCTCGGCTGGAAGGAATTCGAGATGGAGGTCGTGCGCGACAAGGCCGACAACTGCATCATCGTCTGCTCGATCGAGAACGTCGATCCGATGGGCGTGCACACCGGCGACAGTGTCACCGTCGCGCCGGCGCTGACGCTCACCGACAAGGAATATCAAATCATGCGCAACGCCTCGATCGCGGTGCTGCGCGAGATCGGCGTCGACACCGGCGGATCGAACGTCCAGTTCGCGGTCAATCCGGCCGACGGGCGGCTGGTGATCATCGAGATGAATCCGCGCGTGTCGCGCTCGTCGGCACTGGCATCAAAGGCGACTGGCTTCCCAATCGCCAAGGTCGCGGCCAAGCTCGCCGTCGGTTACACGCTCGACGAGCTCAAGAACGAGATCACGCGGACCACACCGGCGAGCTTCGAGCCGACGATCGACTATGTCGTCGTCAAGATGCCGCGCTTCGCCTTCGAGAAATTCCCCAAGGCCGATCCGACCCTGACGACTTCGATGAAATCGGTCGGCGAGGCGATGGCGATCGGCCGCAGCTTCGGCGAGGCGTTGCAAAAAGCCCTGCGCTCGATGGAGACCGGTCTCACCGGCCTCAACGAGCCCGAGATCGGCGCGCCTGCCGACGACAAGGAAGCGATCCGCACCGAGCTGGCCAAGCCGAAGGCCGACCGGCTGCTGGTGATCGCCGCCGCCTATCGCGCCGGCCTGACCACGGCGGAGATCCAGGCCGCGTGCAAATACGATCCGTGGTTCCTTGAAGAGGTACGGAAGCTGGTGGCGGCCGAGACGCAAATCCGAGCCGCCGGCCTGCCGCAGGACGCGACCGGCCTGGCGCGGCTCAAAGCAATGGGCTTTGGCGACGCGCGCCTGGCCGAGCTCGCGAATAGTGGCGAGAGCGACGTTGCGGCGTTGCGGGCGCGGCTCGGCGTCCATCCGGTGTTCAAGCGCATCGATACCTGCGCCGCCGAGTTCGCCTCGCTGACGCCTTATATGTATTCGACCTACGAGACCGCGCTCGCCGGCAGCGCGCCGCAATGCGAGGCAGATCCGTCGGCGCGCGACAAAATCGTCATCCTTGGCGGCGGGCCCAACCGCATCGGCCAAGGCATCGAGTTCGACTATTGCTGCGTCCATGCCGCCTATTCGCTGAAAGAGGCCGGCATCGAGACGATCATGGTCAACTGCAACCCGGAGACGGTATCGACCGATTACGACACGTCGGACCGGCTCTATTTCGAGCCGCTGACGGCCGAGGACGTCATCGAGATCGTGCGTACCGAAGCGCGCAACGGCACGGTCAAAGGCGTTATCGTGCAGCTCGGCGGCCAGACGCCGCTCAAGCTTGCGGCGGCGCTCGAAGCGGCGAAGATCCCGATCCTCGGCACTTCGCCCGACGCCATCGACCTGGCCGAGGACCGCCAGCGTTTCCAGAAGCTGTTGCAGAAACTGAAATTGCTGCAGCCGGAGAACGGCACCGCCAAAAAGGCCGACGAGGCCGAAGCGGTGGCAACGTCCATTGGCTATCCGGTGGTGATTAGGCCTTCTTATGTGCTCGGCGGGCGGGCAATGGAGATCGTCCACGATGCCGCCGGTCTCAAGCGTTACATGACGCAGGCAGTCAAGGTCTCGGGCAAGAATCCGGTGCTGATCGACCGTTATCTGCAGGACGCCATCGAAATCGACGTCGACGCTTTGGCCGACGGAAAAAACGTGTTCGTGGCCGGCATCATGGAGCACATCGAAGAAGCCGGCATCCATTCGGGCGACAGCGCCTGTTCGTTGCCGCCTTATTCGCTGCCAGCTGCGGTGGTGAAAGAAATCGAGCGGCAGACGACGGAGTTGGCGCTGGCGCTCAAGGTCGTCGGCCTGATGAACGTGCAGTTCGCGGTCAAGGACGGACAGGTGTACGTACTGGAAGTCAATCCGCGCGCGTCGCGCACCGTACCCTTTGTCGCCAAGGCGACCGGATTGCCGATTGCCAAGATTGCCGCACGCCTGATGGCCGGTGCGGCGCTGAGCGAGTTCACCTTGAAACCGCGGCAGAAGCGCAAGCACGTCGCCGTCAAGGAAGCGGTATTCCCGTTCAACCGCTTTCCCGGCGTCGATCTGATCCTCGGACCGGAAATGAAATCGACCGGCGAGGTCATGGGCCTTGACGCCGATTTCGGCCGCGCCTTCGCCAAGTCGCAGCTTGGCAGCGGCGTCGCTTTGCCGCTGGCGGGCACCGTCTTCGTCTCGGTGCGCAATCACGACAAGCCGGGTCTGATCGAGCCGTCCCGGAGGCTGCACAAGATGGGTTTCACATTGCTGGCGACACGTGGCACGGCGGCGGCGCTGGCACAAGCCGGCTTGCCCGTCGAAACCGTCAATAAGGTGCTCGAGGGCCGGCCGCACATCGTCGACCGCATGCTGTCGGGCGATGTGCAGCTTGTTTTTAATACTACAGAGGGCGCGCGTGAAATCGCCGACTCGTTCACTCTGCGGCGGACCGCCCTCGCCCACAACATCCCGTACTACACGACGGTTGCCGGCGCCCGGGCCGCGGTCGAGGCCATTGCTGCTCTAAAAGCCGGCGGACTTGACGTCGCTGCGCTACAATCTTATTTCGAAGGCTCGTTTTAGCGCCGGCCAACCCGCGGATTTCGCTGGGAAAGCCGGCTTTTTGCCGATTCCGAAAAAGCTTGCTAGGATTCCTTATGGCTAAAGTACCGATGACCAGCGACGGGTTTTCGCGCCTCCAGGACGAGCTCAAGCGGCTCAAATCCGTGGACCGGCCTGCCATCATCCGCGCCATCTCGGAAGCCCGGGATCACGGCGACATCTCAGAAAACGCCGAATACATCGCCGCGCGCGAGCGCCAGGGCTTCATCGAAGGCCGCGTGCTCGAGCTCGAGGACAAGATCGCCCGCGCCGAAGTCATCGACGTCTCCAAATTGTCCGGCAAAGTGGTGAAGTTCGGGGCGACCGTGACGCTGGCCGACGAAGAAACCGACGAAAAGGTCGTCTACCAGATCGTCGGCGAGGACGAGGCCGACATTGCGCAAGGCCGGCTGTCGGTGACTTCGCCACTGGCGCGGGCCCTGATCGGCAAGAGTATCTCGGACTCAGTCGAAGTCACGACGCCGCGCGGCGGCGCGCGCTCCTACGAGATCATCAAGGTTCAGTTCCGCTAGGCCTTACCGTCGACATCGACGGGCACGCCGGGCGCGTACTTCGCCGTGCGGATGGCGAGCGACGAGCGCACATGCGCCACGTTGGGCGCGGGCGTCAGCCGCGTGGTGAGGAACTTCTGGTAGGAATCCCAATCGGCGGCGACGATCTTCAGCAGGAAGTCGGTCTCGCCCGCCAACATGTGGATTTCCCGCACCTCGTCCCAATCCGATGCCAGCGCTTCGAACGCCTTGAGGTCGTTCTCGGCCTGGCTCTTGAGACCGACCTGGGCAAAGACGGTGACGCCAAAGCCGAGCGCCTCAGGATTGACCTCGGCGTGATAGCCGCGGATGTAGCCGCCTTCTTCAAGCGCGCGCACCCGCCGCAGACACGGCGGTGCGGAGATGCCGGCCCGGCCGGCAAGTTCGACGTTGGTCATGCGCCCGTTGTCCTGCAAGTCGCGCAGGATCTGCCGGTCGACCTTGTCGAGCTTGATGCGTCGCATTGCAGCGTTCCGAACTCTCGCAACGATCTGTCACTTGAAAGGACGCGCTGGCAACAACCGTTCGGTTTAGGCGCGACCAAAGCGCGATCATCGTAGTATACGGTAATAATATTGCAAGGCGGCCCCCGCGGATGGGGACAGCGAGGATGTCGGCGATCATTTGGGCGGTGCACGACGGCAAGATCGGCATGGCCAATCAGACGCTGGGCCTCGCCGAGGCGGTGGCGCCAGCGCTCAACGGAACCGTCGTCGAGAAAAGCCTGGTGCTGCGGGCGCCGTGGCGGTGGCTGCCGCCGCATGCCTGGCTGGCGCCGCTGGCAGCGATCGATCCGCATGGCGACCGACTGGCACCGCCGTGGCCCGACATCCTGATCTCGTGCGGCCGTTTGGCAGCGGCGCCGGCGCGCGCGGCCAAACGCGCGAGCGGCGGCCGGATTTTCTGGGTCCAGGTGCAAGATCCAGGCTTTGCCAGCAGCGAGGCCGATCTCATCGTCATGCCGCGCCATGACGGCGACGGCGGCGACAATGCTTTCGTGACGCTGGGCGCGGTCCATCGCGTCACGCCGGCACGACTTGCCGACGGCGCCCGGCGCTTCGGACCGTCGCTCGCGCACTTGCGGCGGCCTCTGGTCGCGGTGCTGCTTGGCGGCGACAATCGTGTCTATCGCCTGACGGCAGCACGGTTGGCGGCGCTGACCAAACAACTCGCCGCGCTGGCGCAACAGGGCTACGGCCTGGCGATCACCACGTCGCGGCGAAGCGGCCCCAGCGTCGCGGCGCGATTGCGCCAGGCGTTGCCCGATGCTTTCATTTGGGGCGGCGACGGTGACAATCCGTATTTTGGATTGCTGGCGCTGGCCGACGCCTTTGTCGTCACCGCCGATTCCGTCAACATGGTCAGCGAGGCGGCCGCAACCGGCAAGCCCGTGCATGTCGTCGAGCTCGAAGGCGGCTCGCCCAAGTTCGCGCGCTTCCACGCAACGCTGCGCGCCGCGAAGGCGACACGGCCGTTCACTGGCGCGATCGAGCGCTGGAACTATTTGCCACTCGACGACACCGCGCGTGCCGCCACCGAAATCGCACGGCGTTTCACGGCAAAGCGATCAGCATGACCCGCGGCGTCACGATCTTTCTCTTGCTGTTCGCCGCGACGATGGGCCTGTTAATCGTCGTTCCCGGCATCGATCTGGCAGTGTCGCGCGCGTTCTATACGCCAGGCAGCGGCTTTTCGCATTCCGCGATCCTCGGCGCAGTCCACGCCAACTTGCGCTATTTCGTGATCGCGGTCGCCGTCATGGCGGCGGTGGCATTGGTTGCGTGGCCGCGGCGACGGCGCGCGGCGCTTTACCTGCTGCTGGCATTGGCCCTCGGCCCGGGACTGCTGGTCAACACCGTATTCAAGGATCACTGGGGTCGCGCCCGGCCGGTTCAGGTCGTCGAATTCGGCGGAACGCAAAAGTTCACACCGACATTCGTGCCGGCGAACCAGTGCGTAACCAATTGCTCGTTTCCCGCCGGCGATCCCTCAGTCGGATTCTTCCTGGTAGCGGCGGCGTTGCTGGTGACCGGAATGAAGACGCGGCGCTGGGCGGTCGCAGGCGCCGTCGCGGTGGGCGTTACGCTCGGTGTGGTCCGCGTTGCACAGGGCGGGCATTTCCTGTCGGACGTCATCGCCTCCGGTTTCCTGGTGACCGGATTGAGTTGGCTCCTTTACCGCGCAATTGTGGTCCATGACGGCATCGGTGCGCTCGTGGCAGCGTGTCGCCATCCCTCGGCGGCACTCAAACGCTTCGCACTGCTCACGGTCGCAACCGCGATCGCCGCTGGGGCGTCCTATCTCTGGTTCGACCGGCCGATCGCAATCGCGTTTCACGACATCGGGCCGCATTTCCACGCCGCGATGGCGTTCGTCACTGCGTTCGGCCTCGGTGGGCCTTACGCCATCATCTCTGGTGTCGCTTTTATCGTTTTCCGGATCGCTGGCCGCAAGCGGGAAGCATGGAGCACGGCTTACGTGTTTCTGGCGGTCGCCGCCTCTGGCCTGTTCGCCGACATCATCAAGCCGGTCTTCGGCCGTGTCCGCCCGACGCTGTTTTTCTCCGACCGCCTGTACGGTTTTACCGGCATCGGCGCGCATTCCGACCACTGGTCGTTTCCGTCGGGCCACTCGGTCACGGCGGCCGCGCTCGCTTTCGCGTTGTCCCGACTTTGCCCGCGCCTCACGCCGGTTTGGGCTGTGGCGGCGCTATTGATCGCCTTCAGCCGCATCGCACTCGACCAGCACTATCTGAGCGACGTGATCGGCGGTCTCTATATTGGTTTCGTCTTCGCTTGGGCGATTACCGCTGCCTTA
Organism: Allostellaceae bacterium; assembly: GCA_035632395.1. Classification (GTDB taxonomy): domain Bacteria; phylum Pseudomonadota; class Alphaproteobacteria; order ATCC43930; family CGMCC-115725; genus REEB95. The sequence goes on along the minus strand of DASQGX010000136.1, from coordinate 7,879 downwards.
TACGCGCGCGGTCTAGACCTGCGTTCGGAGCGACGCCCGGCCAGTGGCCAGATCACTGCCGATAGCCCTTGAAGTCATACAGGAAGCGCACGGCGTAGTCGCGCGCGACGCCGCCGCCCAACGGAATGACGACATGATCCACGGGCCCGGCGGCGGCGAAACGGTCGAGGATCCGCTGGATATTCTCGGGATGATGGGTGACAAGGACGAAATCGCGACCGATGTCGGCCTTGGGATCGGCCTCGAGATCGAACTGGTCGTTGATCTGGTGGCTCTCGCCGTTCCACTTGAGCGCGTCGAACGGACGCGGATGCACGTAGAACATTAGCACCGCCATGTCCTCGCGATCGTCCGATAGCAGCAGCGCACCGGAATGTTGCGCCAGGATGCCGCTGACCGCGGTACCCAGCTGCCGCCAGCCGCGCAGGCGATGCAATACATCGTAGCGCGCCGGCAGGCTGTAGCCGGCCGCACGCGCGACATCGTGGGCGGTGAACGCGACAACGGCAATCAAGAAGTCGAACGCAACTGCGGCGATCAGCCAGCTTCGATGGCCGCCATGAAGCAGCCAAGCCGTCACCAGAACAGCGGCCGAGACATAAACTGGCGCCGCCCAATTGGGTTCGGCATGGGTGATGAAGCTGACAACGACCATCATTGCCAAGGTCGGTAGCGTGAAAATTGCAAGCAATGAAGCCGGACGCGACAGCAGCGTGCGCCGGGTCGCACCGATCATCACCAGCAGCGCGGCAAAGCCGATCGGCCCGAAGACGGCGAATTGCGAGCCGACGAACTCGACCAAATGCGACGGATTGAACAGCGCGCCGTGTGATTCTGCGTTCTCGCTTGTGTGGTGATACGACACGAAGCCGTGCTGCGCGTTCCATACGAAGTTCGGCGAATAAATCAACAGCGCCAGAACGACGGCGAGACCGAAGCGGCCGAGGTGCCGACGCTCGTCGCGAAACGCCAGCAGATAAATCAGCGCCGAGGACAGCCAATAGGCCATGGCGTATTTCGACAATAATCCGACGCCGGCGGCAGCGCCGACCACCCACCACCAGCCTTCGCCACCTTGCTCGCGCGCGCGGATGAGGGCATAGAGCGCAACCGCCCAGCACAACATTAGCGGCGCATCGGTCGAGATCACCGCTCCTGATGCCGATACGCCCGGCAGCGTGATGTAGAGCAGTGCCGACCAGAAGCCGGTGCGCGAATCATAAAGGCGCTCGCCGATGCGGAATACGACCAGTGCCGTGGCGAAATGCAGCAGCGGAGCTGCGAGCCGGATCGCGCCTTCGCTGTCGCTGAAGACGTGCGTGGTGAGCGCGATGAGCCAGGCCACCATCGGCGGCTTGGAGTAGTAGCCGAAGGCCGGATGCAGCGACCACAGCCAGTATTGGGCTTCATCGGGATAAAGATCGGTGCCGCCATGGGCAAGCCAGACGAGACGCAGCACGGTGACGAAAAAGGCGGTGTTGACGGCGTAGAACCAATAGCGGACGTCGTCGGTCGATTTTGCCGCGTTGGTTCTCTGCGTCATGGGCAGCGAGACTAGCGACGCGCCTCTGGCCTTGCCACCCCGATGCGGCGCTGGGCCGCACCCGCGGCGCAGCGGCGAAGGGGGTGGAAATCGGCCTGCGTGCTTGCTAAGTCATGGGCTCGCGGACCTTCATGCAGCTCAATATCGAGACCTTCAGCAACGTCCGGGGCGGAAACGCTTTTTTCAAGGCCGTGACGCACCCGCTGGCGGGGGAAAAGGGCCGGGCGCTGATCGCACGGCTGGCGCGTGTCGGCCGCGTCGCCATCTACGATCCCGAGAATTGCGCCGACGCGCTGGCGCAGATCTACGATCTCTCCCGCCTGAAGATCGCCGGACTCTATGCACAGGACGTGACCGCGATCGGCCGGACCGCGATCGGTCAGCGCGCGCAGCCCGTGACGGCGCTCGAGGATTGCCGCGCGGACGCGATTCTGGTCGCGAGCTTCGATGCCGAGCGCGTCATCGCACATATCCGTCACCTGTTGCCCGCTGCCGCCGCGGTTACAAGTCTCGATGAGCTCCGCCTGCCGGACGCGATGCTGACGAACCGCGCGCGCTATCTCGATCCGATCAACTTCGCCACCAATTTCGTCTTCTTCCGCGATGCCGATGGATTGTCGACGCGTCTCGTCACCGCGAACTACTGGTCCGGCTACGGCGCACAACGCATTGCCGTCTGGTGCTTGCTTTACGACGCGGCCGGCACCGAGATTGCGCGATGGCAGGAGACGCTGCCGCAAGGGCTGGGCTCGGTCGCGATCGACAGTCGCGAGGTGCGGCAGCGCTTCGGCCTCGACGAGTTCACCGGACAGATTTTCCTGCACGCTGTCGGCGCCATCGGCCACGATGTGGTGAAATACGCGCTCGACGTTTACGGCGACGGCGCCGCCGAACACAGCCTGTCGTGCACGCACGATGCCAACTCCTGGCCTTCGGCGCTCTATGCCGGCCTGCCGGCACCCGACGCCGGCGAGGCCGTGACACTCTGGGTACAGAACTCGATGCCGTGCGCCATTCCAACCGGCACCATCGGTCTCAACTTGATGGGCGACGCGCCGACGGCATATCTGCCGGATTCAATCCCACCGTTTGCCAGCCGCGCGCTCGACGTCGCAACCTTGCTGCCCAAGGCACGCTGGCCGCAGCAAATCGAGATCCATGCCGGCAAGTACGTCGTGCGGCCGCGCTACGAAGTGCGCGGGCACGGGCGGGTGCGCATCGCCCACGTCAATGTCGAGCGCTCCGACCTCAAAGCCGATCCAACGATCGCCGATCTCGGCAATTTGCTCGGCAAAGGTTATCTGCTGCCTGCGCCGGTGCTGCCGCGTACGACCTGGCGATCGCTCGCGCTGCCAACGCCGATGTCCACGGCACAACAGGATCTGCCGGTGGCGCTCGTGATATACGACCGGCGCGGGCGCGAGGCGGCGCGGCATGATTTCGGCTGCCTGGCCCGGCACGATTCGGTTGCGATCGACGTCGACGCCCTACTCAACGGCACTAGACTGCCGGACGACTACGGCCACATGGAGCTGATCTACGATTTCGCCCACGGCGGCAGTGCCGACGGCTGGCTGCACGGCCTGTTCCGCTACGAGGACCGCGGCAGCCACCACGCTGCCGAGACCAGCTTCGGCGCGCACGTGTTCAATACCGTGCTCACCTACAAGGGCGAGCCGCAATCCTATGCCGGCCGGCCGCCCGGCCTTTCGACCCGGCTGTTTCTGCGGCTCGGCGACACGCCGCACGACACGCTCTGTCACCTGATCTATCCGGCATCGACGCCATGGCACGCCGAAAGCGCGACCGATCTGGTTCTGCACGACCGCAGCGGCGCCGAAATTGCGCGCGAGCGAATCGCCATTCCGTGCTCCGGCTCGCGGTTTTTCCGCTACCAAGAATTGTTCGACTCGAAGATTCGTGACCGCGCCGGACCGGCATCTTATATCGTCGTGCGCGACACGACCTGCCGGCTTTTCGGCTATCATGGCCTGATCGGAAACAACGGCGCTTTCAGCCTCGACCACATGTTCGGCTTCTGACATGGCACAACGCCACCACACCAAATTCCTCATCATTGGCGCCGGCCCGGCCGGATACACCGCGGCGATCTATGCCGCGCGCGCCAACCTCAAGCCGATCCTGGTGCAAGGGCTGACGCCGGGCGGCCAGCTCACTATCACCACCGATGTCGAGAACTATCCGGGCTTCGCCAAGGCGATCCAGGGACCGTGGTTGATGGAGCAGATGCAGGAACAGGCGGCGCATGTCGGCACCACGCTGATCCATGACATCATCGTCAAAGCCGACCTGTCGAAGCGGCCCTTTCACTGCGTCGGCGATTCCGGCGACGAATACATCGCCGAAACCATCGCCATTTGCACCGGTGCCGAAGCGCGCTGGCTCGATGTGCCCGGCGAGACGCTGCTGCGCGGCGCCGGCGTTTCGGCTTGCGCCACCTGCGACGGATTCTTTTTCCGCGGCAAGGAAGTCGTGGTCGTCGGCGGCGGCAACACCGCGGTCGAAGAGGCGCTCTACCTCACGCACCACGCCACCAAGGTGACTCTGATCCACCGCCGCGGCCAACTGCGCGCGGAAAAGATTCTTCAGGCGCGCCTGTTCGCCAATCTGAAGATCAAAGTGGTGTGGGACAGCATCGTCGAGGAAATCGTCGGCACCGGCCAGCCGGCGCATGTCAGCAGCGTCCGCCTCAAGAACATCAAGACCGGCGCGGCCTCAACCCTCGCCTGCGATGGCGTCTTCGTCGCTATCGGCCACAATCCGGTGACCGGCTTATTCAAAGGCCAGCTCAAGACCGACGCCGACGGCTACCTGATCGCCAAGCCCGATTCAACGGCGACCGACATACCCGGCGTATTCGCCGCCGGCGACGTCAAGGACAAGATCTTCCGGCAGGCGGTGACCGCGGCCGGCATGGGCTGCATGGCGGCGCTCGAAGCCGAAAAATTCCTGGCGGCGCAGGAAGCTGGCGCGTTGAGGGCCGCGGAATAGACTCCGATGGATTGGGACAAACTACGCGTCTTTCACGCCGTCGCCGAAGCTGGCAGCTTCACCCATGCCGGCGAGGCGCTGAACCTGTCGCAATCGGCGGTCAGCCGCCAGATCAGTGCGCTCGAGGAAAGCCTGTCGGTGCCGCTGTTCCACCGCCACGCGCGCGGCCTGATCCTGACCGAACAAGGCGATCTGCTCTACCGCACGGCGCGCGAAGTTTTCGCCAAGCTGGCGATGACCGAAGCGATGCTCACCGAGTCGAAGGACCGGCCGAAGGGTCCGCTCAAAGTCACCACAACCGTCGCTTTCGGCGCGTCGTGGCTGACGCCGCGGGTTCGTGAATTCGTCGATCTCTATCCCGAGATCGAAGTGAGCCTCGCGCTCGACGACAGCGAGCTCGATCTTTCCATGCGCGAAGCGGACGTCGCCATCCGCATGTCGCCGCCGCGGCAGCCCGACCTGGTGCAGCGGCATCTGTTGACCGTGCGCTATCTCGCCTACGCGTCGCCGGATTACCTGAAGAAGCATGGCATGCCGCGAAATCCGGAAGACCTCGACAAGCACCGCATCATCGTCTACGGGCCCGAGACGCGCCCGGTGCGCAACGTCAACTGGGTGCTCGAGGCGGGCGCGCGCGCCGGCCATGAACGGCGGCCGATCCTCGCCGTCAACAATCTCTATGCCATCGCGCAGGCGATTCAGAACGGGCTCGGCATCGGCGTTCTGCCCGACTTCATGATCGCCGAGAGCCACAATCTGGTGCGTGTATTGCCCGAGACGAAGGCGGTCGAGGCCGCTGCCTATTTCGTCTATCCGGAAGAGCTACGTAACTCCAAGCGCATCGCAGTGTTCCGCGACTTCCTGCTGCACAAGGTCGGCGAGAACCGCAACGGCGGCTGACGCATCGGCGTCGGCGACGACTGTAAAGACTGCCGACACTCGACAGTGCAGTAGCGTGCACGCTAACCTTAATCATTCTTAACGAGCCGGCACGGCACGCAGCATCATGAATCATGCCGCTCGAGGAGTGCGATGCGCGACCGCTGGCCGATATACTTCGCCTTGACCGCGTCGAGTCTCGCCGTGCTAGCGACTGGCGTGGCCGCAGGGCTGGCGCTGTCCCTCGGCACCCAGCCGACTGCATTCGGGCTCGGCATCGCCGGCATGCTCGCGGCGTCATTGGGCCTGCTGGCGATCATCCGCTGGATGCTCGATGCCGACGAAACCTATCCCGATTACCGGTATCGCCGTGCGGTTGCCGCCGGTCCGTCTGTCTTCGCAACCGCCTTGCACGACAACGACCGGCTGCACAGGCAGATGCCGCGTCAGCCGCAGAGCCTCGGCGACAATGTCGTGGTCTTCGATCCGACACGCGCACGACGAAAGCACCAGCACACGCTCTAGCGAAATCGCGGACACGTTTCCGCGACACGGTTAAATCGGCTTCACCGTGCTTCGCCGATTGTTCCAATTTTTACCAAAAGCCAATCTTGCTTTACGGTCCTTTATCGGGTTTCGCGCTAAAACCGGGCCTCATCCCGGCGGCTGTACGAACCTATGAGCGACCGCGACGACACAGCAAAATCCTTTCGGTCTGACGGCGGCCTTCGCTCGCCCAGCCGCCGGCTGATTCTCGGCGGGATCCCCGTTGCCGTGACGCTGGCGAGCAAGCCGGCGCTGGCGATGACCGGCGAATGTTCGGTTTCGAACGCGCTCTCTGGCAATCTTTCGCATCCGTTGCCCGAAGGAACCAACTGCGGCCTGACGCCCGAAAGCTGGATCAAGCTCGCGGGCACCGAGCAGTTGTGGTCGCGCACCGGCTTCGCACCATCGACCAGCTTCCTGTCCGCCTGCGGCTCGCAACCCTTCGGCTCGCAGTGGACATGCGGCGATCAATCGCTGCTTGCGGCGCTCGAGGGTGGCCTGACCGTCGTCTGCAAGATCGGCAAGGATTCGGTGACGCTCGACGCGCGCAATTTCGGCGCGCAGCTTGCGGCCGCCATCCTCAATGCCGGCTGCTTTTCGCCCACCAACTATCCGCAAACCGTCGGCGAGGTCCGCGCCCTGGTTGCCGCGATCTGGTCGAGCCAGCCGTCGTCGCAATCGCTGGCGCAGGCGCAGCTCGATGCCGCAACCAGCCGCGTCGTGAATCTCAACATCAACTCGTAATCCGTGACCGAAACCACACAATCCAGTGAGACAGCCGGCACGTGGCGGATCGCCGCCGCGGTCGACTGGCGCGCCTGGGATGGCGAAATCGTTGCCTACAATGGCCGCAGCGGCGACACACACCACTTCGCCGACTTCGCCGGCTGGCTGTTCGCGCGCCTCGCGACAGCGCCGACTGACATTCCTTCACTGACGGCAGCGGCAACCAATGCCGTCGAGCTGCGCTGCGGCGCGCCCGAGACAACTGTGGAGCGCACCTTGGCGCTGCTCCGAAAGCTCGATCTGCTCGAACGAGTGGCATAACGGCGATGCGGCAGGCAGCCATGCATCTGCGGCTTGGACCGTTCACGGCGGCCCTGACGACTGCCTTCAGCGAAGTCCTCGAGGCGCTCGGCCGGCTCTACCCGCCGCAGTTCCGCAAAGCTGCGGGCACGTTCGCCGATTTCCATGTCGCGCTGATGCCTGGTAAAGGTATGCGGCGTTATTTGCGGCCGCAGGCACGCTTTCTCATCGACGGCCAGGATCCGTTCAAACCGCTGCCTGCCGATCAGGCGTTGCCGCTGGTCGAATGGGGGCTCAATTACGCCATCGCCGGACTCGCGCACCAGTATCTGATCGTGCACGCAGCGGCGATCGAGAAGAATGGCCGCGTCGCGATTCTTCCAGCCGCGCCGGGCTCGGGCAAAAGCACATTGACCGCCGGTCTCGTCCATCGCGGCTGGCGCCTGTTGTCTGACGAGTTGGCATTGATCCGCCGCGACGACGGCCACGTCGTGCCCTTGGCGCGGCCGGTCAATCTCAAGAATGCGTCGATCGATTTGCTGAAAGCGTTTGCGCCGCAAGCGGTGTTCAGCGATGCGGTCGCTGATACGGTCAAGGGCACGGTGGCGCTGATGCGCGCGCCTGACGACAGTTTGGCGCGCGTCGATGAGGTGGCGCCGGTTGGCTGGGTCGTATTTCCACGCTGGCGCGCCGGCGAGGCGGCGCGGTTCACCCCGTTCTCAAAAGCAGCCGGCCTGATCGAGATCGGCCACCATGCGATGAATTACAGCCTGCACGGCGCGCAAGGCTTCGCCCTCTTGGGCGAGATTCTCGATAAAAGCGGTTGCTACCGCTTCGCCTATGGCGATCTCAAAGAAGCGGCGAGCGCTTTTG
>DASQGX010000135.1:0-4939 GCA_035632395.1 Allostellaceae bacterium | reverse complement strand
CATTAGCCGCCGCGTTTGCCGGTGAAAAAGACTATGGTATCAGGGCGCAAGCCTGCTATACCGCGCCGCGCCGGAGTGTAGCTCAGCCTGGTAGAGCACTAGCTTCGGGAGCTAGGGGCCGGAGGTTCGAATCCTCTCACTCCGACCATTCCCGCGGGCCATTTAAGGCCCGGAAAAGGCTATCAAACGGCCGCTTTCAACGAGCGGCCGTTTCTGCTATTCCGAGAGCCGTGGCCGAAGTATTTGGTGACGGCCGGCGCCCCAGGCGCGGCCGGAAGGCTTTTCGGACATGATCATGATGCGGGGTCGCGACAGCGAGCCGGTCGAACTGCGGCCGGGCTCCGGCGTGCGCGATGCGGCGCACGCGGCCGAAGTGGAGCAATGGGCCTGGCGGCGGGTGCGCGCGCTGCGTTTGTTCTATACCCACCTCACGGTCTATGTCGTCGTCAACTTCGTGCTGTTCATGATCGACTCTACCTCGCCTGGACCGATGTGGTTCTATGCGCCGCTGGTCGGTTGGGGACTGCTGCTATGCCTGCATGCCCTGCACGCCTATGAGATGCTGCCGTGGACGACGCAGGATTGGGAGCACCGCAAGGTACGCGAACTCATCGAGAAGCGGCGGCGCCATTGAAACTTCGTTTGGTCGGATCACGTGACACCATGATGTGCAATTTCTCCCTTCGCCGGCCGTTCGGACTGGCGCTCGCTTTTCTTTTCGCGTTCGGCCTTGCGGCGTGCGTTCAGCATCCGGATGCGGCGAGCACCGACACGCCGTCGTCTGCGGCCGCCGCGCCGTCGCGCGATTCCGACATGGCGCTTTATACGCGCGTGCTCAACCGCGTACAGGCCAGCTACGTTCATCCGGTGACCGAGGACAAGCTGATCAACTACTCGCTCAAAGGCATGCTGTCGTCGCTCGATCCGCATTCCGATTATCTCGACGAAAGCGAGTATCAGGACCTGCTCGACGAGAGCGAAGGCGAGTTCGCCGGCATCGGCGCCGAAATCACCCGCGACGAAAACCATCCCAAGGTGGTCTCGCCGATCGACGACACACCCGCGGCCAGGGCCGGGCTCAAGCCGGGCGACATCTTCCTCAAGATCGACGGCAAGCTCACCGACGGCATGGATCTCAAGGAAGCCGTCGACCTGCTGCGCGGCCCGGTCGGAACGCCGGTGCGCGTCACGATCGTCCGCGCCGGGGTGAAGCCGTTCGAGGTCACCCTCGTCCGCGCCGAAATCCACGTCGCGTCGGTCAAGTCGAAACTCGAGACCAACAACATCGGCTATATTCGCATCTCGCTGTTCTCCGAAAAGACGGACAACGAGTTGCTGAAGGCAATCGATACCCTGAAGCAGAAGTCCGGCGGCCATCTCAACGGCGTGGTGCTCGACCTGCGCAACGATCCGGGCGGCTTGCTCGATCAGGCGGTCGCCGTCGCCGGCGATTTCCTCGACGGCGGCACGGTGGTTTCGACCCGCGGCCGCGATCCCGACGACAATCAGGTCTTCACCGCGTCGGCGTCGGGCGACCGCATCCCCGGCGTGCCTATGGTCGTGCTGATCAACGGCGCTTCGGCGTCGGCCTCCGAGATCGTCGCCGGCGCGCTCAAGGAGCGTCAGCGCGCGCAGATTCTCGGCACGCGCAGCTTCGGCAAAGGCTCGGTCCAGACCATCATCCCGCTCGACGGGCGGGGCGCGATCCGGCTGACCACCGCGCTCTACTACACGCCGTCGGGCACCTCGATCCAGGATCGCGGCATCACACCCGACTTCGTGGTCCTGCCGCCGCGCGGCGAACGCGAGCCGCAAGCCGACATCGTGCATGAGGCCGATCTCAAGGGCGCGATCAGCAATCCCGGCGGTCCGCTCAAGGCCGGCGCCAACGACAATTCGCCCGAGGCGAACATCGATCCGCTGCTCATCGGTACGGCGAAGGACACCCAGCTGACGGCAGCGCTCGACCGGCTCAAGACCGATAAGGCCAAGACCGCCGCGACGGCAGCGCACTAGTCCGCCGTATCGGCCACGCGATTGTGAACGGCGGCGCGGTTCCGGCCGCGGCCGCACGCTCCTTATAATCTACGGCGGAGCCCCGATGGAGGCGTCCATGCGGATCGCACGGCGGTCGTTTTTGGTTTTCGGCTTGGTTCTGGCCGGATGCTTCGCCCAGAATTCGTCCCTGCCGGTTTTCGCGACGGCCGAGAAGACCCTGCCGCCGCCGGCGCCGGGTACGGCGCGGCTGTTCTTTTATCGCCTGCTCGAGCCCAGCGAACCGGCACTCGGCACTACCGTCATGCTGAACGAAAAGCCGGTCGGCTTCTCGCGTAACGGTACGGTGCTCTACCGCGACGTGCCGCCGGGCAGCTATTTCGTCTCGGTGTTGAGCCGCGGCCCCTACCCTTTCCAGTTCAAGACCGTGCAGGTGCAGGCGGGCCAAGTCTGGTATTTCCGCATCGAATCCCTGGCGAGCTGGTCCTGCAGCGGCAAAAGCTCGTGCCGCGGCGACACTTTCGTCGTCGCCATCGTCGATCCCGCGCAGGCACAGGCCGAGATCGCGCCGCTCGGCCTGCTCAGCAGCTGATCGCACCCAGCGGGCCGAGCGGGCCCCGCGCTTATTATTGCGGCGGCTGAGTCGGAACCGGCTGCCACGCTTCGGCGCAGGACGTGACATAGGGGTAATACGCTTTGCTCGGCGGGCAATAGTACCAGACGCTCGCCTGCGGCGTCGGAGCCGGTGCCGCGGGATACGCGTAGGGATAGGGATAGGCATACGGATACGCGTACGGATAGGCGTAGGAATAGGGATAGCCGTAGGCATAAGGATATGCGTACGGGTAGCCCCACCACGACGGACTGAAGCTGAAGCCGTACCAGCCTCCGTGCCAGCCGCCATGCCAGCCACCGTACCAACCGCCGCCGTGCCAACCGCCATGCCCGCCCCCGTGATCGGCCATCGCGGAGGTGATGCCGACGAGGAGCGCCGCGGCGGCGGCAATCGTCAAAGTGGCAATCCTTTTCACCGACGCCTCCAATATGCCTCAGCGCCTTCAATATGGTTCCGCGGCGGCGGCGGCAGTATTGATCTGAATCAACGGCGGGTGAAAGCAATCGCCGCATCGGCGCTTGCCGCACGGCCGCGCCGGGACTAAGTCATGGACATGGACGCGCCCGATCCTTCGCGCGAAAGCGCCAATCTCCACGTCAGCACGCTCCTGGTAGCTCCGGAGCGCGCGCTCAACAATGCGCTCGACCAGCTCGGCTTCGCCAACAACGACGACCGCGTGATCGAGCACGAAGGCAAGCTTGCCTTCATCACTTGCAGCCATGACGCCGACTGCGACGACATGTTCGCCCTGATCGCCGAGCTGGCGGCGCGCGGCGAAAGCTGGGAGCTGCAATTCCGCGTCGATACCGGCGAAGGCCGCGCGATATTCCAGCGCCTGTCGCGGCATCAGCGCGTCGAGGCAGTGGATTCCGCGGTGCCGGTCGAAACCGACCAAGCGGCGTCCGAGCTGCCAACGCACGATCTCGACAGCGATTCCGGCCGCAGCGAGCTCGCACGCGCGGTTGACCGCATCGATCCGGCCGAGATCTTCGTCACCATCGGCTCGCATCCCAAGGGGCATGCGACCGCGGTCATCCTGCGGCGCAATCCGCGCCGTGCCTTGTTCGTTGCGTCGGGATCGGACGAGGCCAGCCTGCGCGCGGCGATCCGCGAGAAGCTGCCGACGGTGATGTTCGCGGTGACGATGAAGCCGACCGACGGCGCATGAGCGGCGCGCCGAGGGTTTCGCGCGACAACAATTTCGACGCCCTGCGGCTCCTTGCCGCGACCTCGGTCATCTTTTCGCATTCGTTTCTGATCGCCCAGGGCACGCAGGACTACGAGCCGTTGATCTGGCTCACGGGCCGGCAGGCGATCCTCGGCCTGACCGGCGTCTTCGTCTTCTTCACCATCAGCGGCTATCTGGTGACGCAGAGCTGGGAGAACACGGCCTCGGCGCCGCGCTATCTGCTGAAGCGGTGCCTGCGCATCTTTCCCGGCTTGGTCGCGGCGCTGATCGTATCAGCGTTCGTGCTGGCGCCGCTGGTGACCAAGCTGCCGCTGACCGAGTATCTCGCGCGGCCCGAACCCTACCGCTACGTCGCCGGCAACGCGGCGCTGTCGGTGAGAGTGCACGAGCTGCCGGGCGTACTGTTCGTCGACAATCCGGTCGGGCTCGAGATCAACGGTTCGCTGTGGACGCTGCGCTACGAATTCATGATGTACCTGATGGTCATGGCGCTCGGCCTGACGCGGCTGCTCAACATTTTGACATGCCTCGTGCTGCTCGTGCTCGGCATGGCCTGCGTACAGTTTCCGACGACCCTGGGTGTGCTCGGCGGCTGGGGCTGGATGTTGTCGTTCTTCGCCGTCGGCATGGCGCTCTACAAGCTGCGCGCGACGCGCATCTTCGATTTCCGCATCGCGCTGACCGCGCTGGCGCTGCTCGTCGTCAGCATCTTCGCCGGCGGATTTATCGTGCTGTTTCCGCTCACCGGTTGCTATCTGGCGCTGTGGCTGGCGCTCAATCCGCGAATTCCGCCGCTGCGCGCGGCGCGCTGGGGCGATTTGTCTTACGGCCTTTATATCTACGGCTGGCCGGCCGAGCAGCTGGTCATCTGGCTCAAAGGCGGCCACGCGCCGTGGTGGCAAGTGTTCGGCGGCGGCCTTGCCGTCGCCGGCGCGCTCGCTTTCGTCTCCTGGCATCTGATCGAAGGACCGGCGTTGCGGCTGAAGCCGCGGCCGCGATCGGCAGCGCTCGCCGTCGGCGTGCACTGAGATGGCGACCGAGATCCCGTTCCGCCGCGACTTCGCCTTTCGCTACGGCGAGGCCGAGGCGCTGTCGCCGCTGATCCGCCGGGTCGTCGCGCGCAACGCCAGCCCGTTCAC
>DASQGX010000134.1:0-2544 GCA_035632395.1 Allostellaceae bacterium | reverse complement strand
CTGCGCAGCCCGGAGCCGGGCGAGGTGCCGACGCCCAAAGAGGTCAAGGTCATCCAGACGGCGCAGAGCTACACGCCGGGTCAGGTGCTGGTCTCGCCGGTGTTCTGGATCCTCTACGTCATGTTCATCCTGGTCTCGGCCAGCGGCTTGATGGCGACGGCGCAGATCGCACTCATCGCCAAGGACTACAATGTCGCCGACACGGTGATCTTCCTCGGCGGCACGACGCTGACGGTGGCGCTCTTGGTCGACAATGTGTGCAACGGCGCGGCCCGGCCGATCTTCGGCTGGATCTCCGACAATATCGGCCGCGAGAACACCATGGCGATCGCCTTCGGCCTGGGCGGCATCGCCTACTGGCTCCTGGGCTCGGCCGGCACCTCGCCTTGGGCCTTCGTCGTCTTCGCGGGCCTCATCTTCCTGACCTGGGGTGAGATCTTCAGCCTGTTCCCGTCGACCTGCACCGACACGTTCGGGCCGAAGTTCGCCACCACCAACCTGAGCCTGCTCTACACCGCCAAGGGGGCTTCGGCCTTCCTGGTGCCGCTCGCCAACGTCATCAAGTCGTCGACCGGCAGCTGGCACATGGTGTTCGTCGTCACCGCGATCATGAACTTCGCGGTCGTCGCCCTGGCGCTCTTCGTCCTCAAGCCCCTGCGCTCGCGGCAGATCGCCGCCACGCCGCGCGCGGCCCCGGCCGAATAGCCCAAACAAACTCACACCAGCGGCGGGTGCGGGACTACAATCCCACCACCCGCCGAATTTTTTGCCTATTTGCTTGCCGGCGCCGCCGGGCTCGCGCCCGGCATGGGCAGCGCGCATACGCGGTCGCAATACTGATCCAGATGGCCGTGATCGAGGCAGAGTAAAACACACCGCTGGTTGACCGGCGGTTCGGGCGGCTTCACGGATTGCTGCGGCGCCGATTGGGCGGCGGTCGGTTGCGGGGCTGACTGTGCCGGCGCAACCGCTGGTGCCGATTGTGCGGCAGTCGGTTGTGGCGCTGATTGCGCCGCTGGCGAAGACGGCGCCGCTTGAGCCGGAGCGAGCGCCGGCGCCGATCGCGGAGCAGCCGGCTGCGATCCTGACGGGCCGGACGTTACCGGCGGCGTCGCTTGCACAGCAGGCGGCGGCGCTGATTGCGTAGCGGGAAGCGATGGTGCCGACTGCTGCGCCGGTTCCGACGTGCGGTTAGCGGCCGGTGGGTTCGCGGGCGGCACGCCCTTGCTGCACCGGGCCTCGCAGGTTTGGTCGAGGTTGCCGCGGTCGATGCATCTTAGCACGCAAGCTTCATTCGTTTGCGCAAAGCCAGGACCGGCGAGCGCCAGGTAGATTCCCGCCGCGAGACCCGCCCGAACGACCCAGCCCATAGGCAATTCCTTTATCTTATGGTTTGGATTCGACTTCGTTTCGATCTGGCACGCCGTCCGAGCCGCCGCTTCCGTCCGGTGACGCCCCGAGGTTCACCGGCGCCCGCGGGCGATGGTGCCCAGGGGCGGAATCGAACCACCGACACCGTGATTTTCAGTCACGTGCTCTACCAACTGAGCTACCTGGGCAGTCTCCATCGAGCGGCGCGCTTATCGCAGAAATGCCCGCGAGTGTCCAGCCGCCGCGCCGATTTGCGGCGGCTCTCGCGCTCAGACGACACCCGCGCTCAGCGTTCGTCATCGTCATCGTCGGTGCGCGCATCGCGCGCCACGTCCTCGGGCTTTTCGTCGGTCGGTACGCTGTAGCTGCCGCTGAACCAGCGGCCAAGATCGACCAGAGCGCAGCGCTGCGAACAGAACGGCCGGAAGCGCGCCGCGACCGGCTTGCCGCAGATCGGACAGGGCCGGACCGGCTTGGGCAGCGGGGCGTCGTCCATGGCTGAAATTTAAGGCCGCCGCCGGCCATTGTCGAAGGGGTCGGCGTCCGGAAACCTGCGGCAGGCCGCGATTCCGCGATTTTTCGGCAATTCCCCGCAAGTTCACGTCTCGTTAAGCCAGACGCAATAAGATTTAAACCATCGGAAGTATCGGCGCGGCGGCTATGGACAGGCACGGCAACCTGAAGGGTTTCGCGCGGCGCATGGGATCTTGGCGCCGGCTGCTCCGCGACACGCGCGCGGCGGCCGCGGTCGAATTCGCCATCCTCGGCTCGACCTTCATCCTGCTTGTTTGCATGACGCTCGAGCTCGGCCTGGTGCTGTTCACGCAATCGGTCATGGACAACGCGCTGCGCGACGCCGCGCGCCTCATCCGCACCAACCAGGCAAGCAGCAGCAGCACCTTCGTCACCGCTGTGTGCAACGAGGTCGGCACCGTGCTCGTCAGCTCGTGTTCGACCAGCCTGCAATATTACGTCGCGTCGGCAAGCAGCTTCAGCTCGCTGACCGCGAAGACCGGCACGCTGCCCAACACCTATACAGCCGGCAGCTCGGCGTCGGACATGATCGCGCAGATCGGCTACAGGCGGGCGACGATCATTCCGTGGGCGACCCAGTTCCTCGGCAACACCGATGAGCTGATCTCGACCGTCGCTTTCCAGAACGAGCCCTATTGA
>DASQGX010000133.1:0-4236 GCA_035632395.1 Allostellaceae bacterium | reverse complement strand
TAGGTTCGGGCAGCACGTCGCCGCTGAGCCACAGGATCAGTGCCATACCGAAGCCGAAGACGGAGACGCCGATGAAGGCGCCGTGCCATCCCCACAGTTTGGCCAGGAACAGCATCGTCACCGGCGCGATCGCGGTGCCGAACGTGCCGAAGAAGGTGTGGATCGAGAACGCCTGGCCGATGCGCCGGCCCGGAATCGCATGCGACAGGATCGAGTAGTCGGCAGGATGGTAGGTGGTGTTAGCCAAGCCCATCAGCGCCATGCCGCCGACCAGCGCCCAATAGGAGGGCATCGAGCCGGCGACGATGACACCGACGCCGCTCAGCATCAGTCCGCCGATCAGCAGCCGGCGAGCGCCGAACCGGTCAGCGAGGAATCCGGCGGGTGGTTGGAATACCAGCGAGACGACGTTGAAAGCGGCGATGGCAACGCCGAGCTCGGCATAACTCACCGCGTATTCCGCGCGTACGAGTGCGAACAACGGCGGCAGCACCAACATGTAGACGTGGCTGACGAAATGCGCGCCGCTGACGAGGCCGATGATCTTCGCATCGCGCGACCGCGTCGGCCCCGCGGCAGTATCGGTGAGCTGCGCCATGGTAGGCGCTATGTACCACGCGCCTGAGCGCGGCAGGAGGCTCGCCGGAGCATGCGTGTCATGCGGCAGTGGTCAGGCGGAGCGCTATTTTATGCGGCTTTTTCGGCGTCCGGCTGTTTCGGCGGCGCCGCGTCGGCAAAGGCCGGAATCGCCATGCAGGAATCGTAGATGCGCACAGCGCGGCGATAGGGCTCGAGCTTGACCTTGAACATGCGCGCGGGAAACACTTGGGTCACCAGGCAGATATCGGCCAGCGTCGGCGTGTCGCCGTGACAGAACTTGCCGCTTTCGGCGTGTTCGGCGAGCAACGTCTCCATCGCCTCGAGCCCAAGCGTGAGCCAGTGCTGGATCCACGCCAGCTTCTGCTCGTCGGAGACCTTGAGCGTACCGGTGAGGTAGTTGCGGACCCGCGGCACGATCAGCGGATGGGAATCCGCGACATTGATCAGCGCCAAACCGCGCACCCACGCGCGCGCCAATGGATCCCGAGGCAGCAGCGGCGGATCGGGATGCGTCTCCTCGAGATATTCGAGGATCGCCATGGATTGGAACAATCTGTGATCGCCGTCGAACAAGGTCGGCACAACCGCTTGCGGATTGAGTTTCTTGTAGCCGGGCTCGTATTGATCGCCGTGCTCGAGATGCAGGAACGTATCCTCCCGCTTGAGGCCCTTGATATTGAGAGCGATGCGGACGCGAAAGCTCGCTTGCGAGCGAAAGTAGGTGAACAGCTTCATTGTCATAGCGGTTCCTCCCGGCCGCGAGGCTCGCACGCCGTGACAGTTTCTCGCAACCGGCTGCGTGTGTAGCATCGCGGCATTGTGAACGGCGGAGGCGTGCATGGGGCTTTTCGACCTCACGGGGAAGGTCGCGGTCGTCACCGGCAGCACCCGCGGCATTGGCCGTGCCATTGCGGAACAAATGGCACGCGCCGGCGCGCGCGTCGTCGTCTCGGGGCGCAAGCCAGACGTCTGCGACACGGTTGCCGCCGAAATCCGTAAGGCTGGCGGCGACGCGGTCGGCATCGCTTGCCACATTGGCGACAAGTCCCAGGTCGAAGCACTGGTGACTAAAACGCGTGCCGCCTACGGCCGGATCGATATTCTGGTGCTGAACGCGGCCACCAATGCAGCTTACGGTCCGCTTGCCGAAGTCAGCGACGAGGCGTTCGACAAAACGATGGCAGTCAACGTGCGTAGCCAGCTTTGGCTGTGCGCGTTGGTGCTGCCGGAAATGGCGGCGCGCAAGGACGGCGCCATCGTCTTCATCGCCAGCATCGGCGGCTTTCGCGGCTCGCGCAATCTCGGCGCCTACGCGATCTCCAAGGCGGCGATCATGCAGATGGCGCGCAGCCTCGCCGGCGAATGGAGTCCGCACAATATCCGCATCAACTGTGTTGCGCCGGGCCTGATCCGCACCGATTTCTCGCGCGCGCTGATCGAGAACAAGGAAGTGCTCGCCCGTCGCTTGGCGAACACGCCGCTCGGCCGGGTCGGCGAGCCGATCGACGTTGCCGGTGCCGTCATCCTCCTCGCGTCCGACGCCGGCCAGTTCATCACCGGTCAAAGCATCGTCGTTGACGGCGGCGCCACCATCGCCGGTTAAACGGCGGAATTCGGGCCGGTTTTGCCGCTTGCTTCGTATTCGAACTAATTCAATAATCGTGCACGAATAAAAAAATCGAGGGGAGGGGCGCCGTGACACGACAATCCGGGTTCCTTTTGGGCTTCGGTGCTGGCGCAATAGCGTTGGTGGCGCTGCTCGTTGCGGCGCCGGTGCGTGCCGCCGAACCCTACGAGATCAATGTCATCCTGCCGCTGACTGGACCGGCGGCGTTTCTCGGCAAGGGCGAGGAAACCTCGCTGCAGCTTGCCGAAAAGGCGATGAACGCCAGCGGCGGCATTCACGGCCAGCCGGTGAAGTTCGTCATTCAGGACGACGGCACCAGCCCGCAAACTGGCGTTCAGCTCGCCAACGAAGTGATCGCGAAAAAGCCCGCGGTCTTGCTGGGCTCGTCGTTGGTCGCCATCTGCCGCGCCATGGGGCCGCTGATGGCGGACGGACCAGTCAATTACTGCTTCTCGCCCGGCGTTCATCCCGAAGCCGGCAGTTATGTCTTCACCGCCAGCGTCTCGACGCTCGATCTGGCGCACTCGCTGCTGCGGTATTACCGGCTCCGGGGTTGGAAGAAGCTCGCTCTGATGTTCAGCTCCGACGCCACCGGCCAGGATGCCGAGAACGGCATTAAATCGGTGCTCGCCAACGCCGATTTCAAGGATGTGCAGGTCGTCGACACTGAACACTTCAACACGACCGATTTGAGCGTGACGGCGCAGATTGCGCACATCAAGGCGTCGGGCGCGCAAGCGATGGTGGCGTGGACCACTGGTTCGCCGATCGCGACGATCTTCCGTGGCATCCAGCAGGAAGGCCTAGATATCCCGGTCGCGACCACCGACGGCAACATGACTTACGCGCAGATGACGCAGTACAAGGATTTCCTGCCGAAGCAGCTCTACATTCCGGCGGCACAATGGGTGGTGAGTGATCCCGATCTGTTGGCGCCGGCGCTGCGCAAACCGCATGAGGTCTTCTACAAATCGTTCGAAGCCGCTGGCGTGAAGCCCGACATTGCCTCGGAACTCGCGTGGGATGCTGGCTGGATCGTCGTCGATTCACTGCGTCAACTCGGCCCCAACGCGACCGCCAAGCAGCTGCGTGACCACATGACGAAGCTGCGCGGTTTTGCCGGCGTCAACGGCGTCTACGACTTCACCAAGACGCCACAGCGCGGCCTCGATGTCGGAGATTCGGTGGTGACGCGCTGGTCGCCCGACAAGGCGACGTGGGAGGTCGTCAGCAAACCGGCGGGCGTTCCTCTGCCCTAGCGCGTTTGGGGCAGGTAAGCTGCCCGTAGCATGAACCTCGCCATTCAGATTGTCATTGGCGGGCTGCTGCAAGGCGCGGTTTTTGCCGTCATCGCCTTGGGCTTCTCGCTCGTGTTCCGCGTCACCGGCGTGCTCAACCTGTCGCAAGGTGCATTCTGCGTCGTCGGCGCGCTGGTGATGTACACGATCCAAGTGAGCTGGGGCTGGCCGACGCCGGTGGCAGCGGTGGCGGCGTCGTTGGCGACGACGGCATTCGGCCTCGCCCTCGGTGCGCTCTGCTTCGTGCCGGCGGTGCCGCGGCTGCCGGTCAGCTCGATGCTGATCCTGACCGCGGGCCTGCTGACATTGTTGCAGGGCGTCTTGCTGATCGGCTGGTCAAGCCAGCCCTATGCGCTGCCGCCGTTTTCCGGCGAAGCGCCGGTCGTGCTGTGGGGCGTGCGAGTTCCGACCCAGGGTTTCTGGATCGCCGGCATCACCATCGCCATCGTTGTCGCCATGTGGTTCCTGGTCCAGCGGACGACGCTGGGCACCGCTTTGCGTGCCTGCGCCGAGAACCGTGTCGCGGCGCGGCTGATGGGCATCGACGTGCCGCGGATGACGCTGCTCAGCTTCGGCCTGGCGGTGTTGATCGCCGCGATCAGTGGCATCGCCGTGGCGCCGATCACGTCGCTCGAATTCGACACCGGCGGGTTCTTCACCAATTTTGGCTTCATCGCTGTCGCGATTGGCGGCCTCGGCTCCTTTCTCGGC
>DASQGX010000132.1:0-1876 GCA_035632395.1 Allostellaceae bacterium | reverse complement strand
TCTAGGCCAGTTCCGCCTAGGGAAAATGAGCGTGTCCCAGCAGCCGCATGCAGGTGCCTCGAGCGCATCGCCACCCATCACGCGTCTTGTCCGCACGATGGGTGTAACGATTCGCGGCAAAATTTTGCTGGCGTTTTTCGCACTCGCCGCGCTGACAGGCCTGCTCGGATTTTACGCCGTCAACAGCGTGGTCAATTCCGGCCGGCTCGTAGTCGAAACGTACGACAAGCCGCTGATGTCGATCAGCTATGCGCGACTTGCCCTATCGAATTTCACCGCGATCGAAGTCGCCTTGACCGACCGCGTTGCGTCGCATGATTCGGCGCATCAGCAGGAGCTCGACGCGCGCATGGACGACCTAGCTTCGTCCGTGGCCGAGGATCTGGCGGTGACCGAGGGCCGGTCGCTGTCGCCGCGCGCCGCCGCCGCCGCGCACGATACGGCCAGCGCCGTTGCGAACTGGAATAAACTGCGCCGCGCGCTGATCAATGGTGTCGACGATGCTGCGGATCGCGAGACGCTACTCGCCCGCGCCAAGGGAATCGACGACGACTTCGACAATCTGGTCGAGCTGACGGCGGAGGACGGCTTCAAGTTCCGTGAAACCGCGTTGGCGTCGATCGCGCGTTACCGCACGCTCAGCATCGCAGCGACGCTGGCCGCGGTGCTGCTCGGCGGTGTCATTGCCCTGCTGCTGGCGCGACGCATGGTACGGCCAATCGCCACTGCGTCGTCGGCCGCCCGGCGTATCGCGGAAGGCGAGCTTGATGTCGAAATCGGCACCGCCGGCAACGACGAACTCGGCCAGCTCCTTGGCTCCATGGCGGTCATGCGCGACAACATCCGGAGCATGATGGAGCGCGAGATCGCCGCCCGGCGTTCGGCGCAGAACCGGCTGGTCAATGCACTCGAAAACAGCGCCGAAGGCGTCGTGCTGGCCGATGCCAACGGCCACATCCTGATTGCCAATTCGCAGGTCACCGCATTTTTCCCGACGCTCGCCGGTAGCCTTGCGCCGGGCGCGCCGTTTCCGGAGATGCTCGAGAGCGCCTTGGCGCAGCCGCGCGGCGAGATGTGCGTCGACGGTATTCGTTGGCTGCATCTGAGCCGTAGCACCACCTCCGAAGGCGGCTTCGTCGTGATCATCAGCGATATATCCGCGATCAAGGAGCGCGAACTCGCGTTGAGTGCCGCCAAGGAACAAGCAGAGACGGCGAACCGCGCCAAGACCGAGTTTCTCGCGAACATGGGTCACGAATTGCGCACCCCGCTCAATGCGGTGATCGGCTTCTCCGAGATCATCGCCGGCGAGATGGTCGGGCCGGTAGGGCAGCCGTCCTACAAGGAATTCGCGAACGACATCATGCGCAGCGGCCGCCATCTGCTCGAAATGATCAACGACATCCTCGATTACGCCAAGTGCGAGGGCGGCAATCTCGAAATCGTCCCCGAGCCGGTCGAGGCGCAGTCGGCGATGGATCAGGCGGTCGCCTTCTTCGCCCGCGAAGCCGAGCGCGGGAAGCTTGCATTGTCGGTAGCGCCGGATTCGGCAGCTCTGTGGCTGATGGCCGATCCTATGCGCCTGCGGCGGATTCTGCAGCAGCTAGTATCCAATGCAGTCAAGTTCACGCCAGCGGGCGGCCGGATCACGCTGTCGGCCAGGCGCGACGGCGCCGGTTTCGTCGCGCTGTCAGTTGCCGACACCGGCATCGGCATGCGCGCCGAGGATATTCCGGTGGCGCTATCGCCGTTCAGTCAGGTCGACAGCAGCCTGTCGCGTCGCTACGAGGGCACCGGCATGGGCCTGCCCTTGTGCAAGAGCATCATCGAATTGCATGGCGGCCGGCTTGAGATCGCCAGCGCGCGCGGGCGAGGG
>DASQGX010000131.1:0-12645 GCA_035632395.1 Allostellaceae bacterium | reverse complement strand
ATCGCCGCCGTAGGCGATGGCGCGGTTGCCGGGCAGCGTCCACGGCGTCGTTGTCCAGATGACAACCGACGCGTTCTTGATCTCACGATGGCCCGGCTTCGCCACAGGGAACTTGACCCACACCTGGGTCGAGGTGTGGTCGTGATATTCGATCTCGGCCTCGGCGAGCGCGGTCTGCTCCACCACCGACCACATCACCGGTTTCGAGCCACGATAGAGCAGGCCGTTCATCAGGAACTTGCCGATTTCGCGGGCGATCTGCGCCTCGGCGGCATAGTCCATCGTTGTATAGGGCTTAAACCAATCGCCCCACACGCCGAGCCGGATGAATTGCTCGCGCTGGGCTTTCACCCACGTTGCGGCGAAATCTCGACATTCCTTGCGAAACTCGATGATCGGAACGTCATCCTTCGACTGCTTTTTCGCCCGATAGCGTTCCTCGATCATCCACTCGATCGGCAAGCCATGACAGTCCCAGCCCGGCACGTAGACGGCGTCCTTGCCGCTCATCTGGTGCGCGCGGTTGATGATGTCCTTGAGGATCTTATTGAGCGCGTGGCCGATATGGAGGTTGCCGTTGGCGTACGGCGGACCGTCGTGGAGGATGAATTTAGGCCGGCCTGTCGAGGTTTGGCGCTGCCAGTCCCAAATGTGCAGCCGCGCCCAGCGCTCGAGCATGGCCGGCTCGCGCTTCGGCAGGTCGCCGCGCATGGCAAACGGCGTGTCGGGCAGGAAGACGGTGGCGCGATAATCCTTGCCCGGATTGGCGCCGGAATCCGCCGGTGAATCGTCAGCCATGGCGTTGGTCATAGGCGGACGGCACGGCCGCGGTCAACGGAAAGGGCGTCACGGCTCGGGCTTTTCCGCCGCAAGAATGTGCCGTGCCCGGGTGACGTCGTCGGCGATTTGCGCCTTGAGTGCTTCGAGTCCAGCAAAGGCGGCATCCGGGCGCAAGTAATCCACCAGCGCCACCCGCAAATGCCGTCCATAGAGCTCGCCGGCAAAGTCGATTAGATAGGTTTCGAAGCCAAGTTCGTGCTCACCCAGCGTCGGGCGCCGGCCGAAATAGGCTGCGGCTGGATGCCATTCGGTACGCTTGCCGTCCTCGATGCCAGCGAAGGCGGCGTAGATGCCCGGCGCCGGCCGCAGATAATCGGCCAGCGGCAGGTTAGCGGTTGGATAGCCGAGGCCTTTGCCGATGCCGGCCGCATGCTCGACCCGGCCGTCGATTTCCCACCAGCGGCCTAGCAGCTTGGCCGCTTCGCGCGGCCGCGCACCGGTCAGATGCTCGCGGATGCGCGTCGAGGAAAAGGCCTCGCCGCCGGCCGAGGCCTCGCGCTCGACAACGGTGACGGCGAAGCCGCGCGCGCGCGCGCGATCGAGCAAGAATTCGGCAGTGCCACGGCGCTGATTGCCGAAGACGAAATCGTAGCCGACGACGACGTGGCTGGCGCCGAGGCCGTGCAACAGGATCTCGTCGATGAACTGCTCCGCCGTTCGCTTGGCAAAGTCGCGGTCGAAATGCAGCGCGAATAGCAGATCGACGCCGAGCGCTTCGATGTGCCGCGCCTTGCTGCGGAACGGCGTCAACCGGAACGGCGGCGCGGTTGGATGAAAGACCGCATACGGATGCGGCTCGAACGTGAGCACGGCGTGCGGCACCCGCGCCGCGCCTGCGATCTTGCCAGCGGCCGCGATTACGACCCTGTGGCCGGGATGAAGACCGTCGAAGTTGCCGATGGCAACCGCGGCGCCGCGATTCGCGCCCTCGGCGCGCTCGTGTCGGAAGATACGCACGGCGGTGAAACTATCCCGGGAACCGGGCGGACGGATAGAGCGGCATGAGGTCCCGAGTCGCCTTGGTCGCCGGCGACGCTAGGCCGTTGCGTTGCGGCGCGACGGCACCATGACCTCGGCTTCGCCGTCGAGCACCACTAGATCGCCGACGCGGCATACGGTTTTCAGGCGAACGCGCTTTTTGACCGCGTCGATGTCACTCACAGTCACCTGCGCCTCGATTGTATCGTCGATGCGCACCGGCGCGCGGAAGGTGAGCGATTGACTGAGATAAATCGTGCCGGGGCCCGGCAGGATGGCGATCACGGTCGACAAAAAGCTGGCCGACAACATGCCGTGGACGATGCGGCCCTTGAATCGCGTCGTCCTGGCGAATTCCTCGTCGAGATGGAGCGGATTATGGTCGCCGGTCAGGTCGGCGAATGCGCGTACATCGGCATCGGAAACCGTGTGGAAATAGGACGCCGTCATGCCGACGGTGAGATCCTCGAGGGCGTAGGCCCGGCGCGCTGCGGCCCGTTGACGAACGTCATCCATGGACAACTCCACTGGTCCGCCCCCGCGCGTTTTGTGCACTGCACATTAAACGGCGAGACCCCTGCCGACAAGAGGGGGCTTCAGATTTGACGGTCCGGTCAGGCTTTCTAGCGGTTTTGCCATGTCTGACGGGATGTCATTGGCGTGACTTTTTCGCAACAGCACAATCCGGCGGCAGGACCCTTCCCGGCCTCGGCGGCGGGCGCTAGTCTCGCGTTCGGCTGCGCGCCGCGCCGTCTCCGGAGATTGGCCGACTTGGACTCAGACACCGCCGCCTTGCGCGACATGTGGTATTTCGCCCTGCCGGGCCACGCGTTGCGGCGCGGCCGGGTCTTGGCGCGTACTTATCTCGGCGAGCCCGTATTGCTCGGACGCGCAGCCGATGGCACACCTTTCGCCCTGCGCAACGTTTGTCCGCATCGCGGCATTCCGCTGAGCTATGGCAGCTTCGATGGGCGCGAGGTCGAATGCTGCTACCATGGCTGGCGCTTCGACACCGCGGGTCGCTGCACCGCGATCCCGTCGCTGTGCGAGGGCCAGAAGCTGACACTGGGCAAGATCGGTGTCGCCGCCTATCCGGCGCGCGAGATACAAGGCAATATCTGGCTATTCTTCGGCGGCGACTCCGACAGCGCGCCGCCGCCGCCCGAAATTCCCGACATCGGTGACGCCGCACCCAAGCTGTTCGAGCGCATGAGGGTGCCGGCAGCGATCGATCACGCGGTCGTCGGTTTGATGGATCCGGCGCACGGCGCATTCGTCCACCGTGCCTGGTGGTGGCGATCACGCGATTCAATCCACGAAAAAGCCAAAGCGTTCGCCGCCAGCCCTTACGGCTTTACCATGCTGCGGCACGCGCCGTCGTCGAATGCCAACGCCTACCGGCTGCTTGGCGGCGCGCCCGAAACCGAGATCAGTTTCCGTTTGCCCTCGACGCGCATCGAGCACATCCGCGTCGGCAAGCGCTTCGTCGCCAGTCTGACCGCGGTGACGCCACTGAACGACAACGAGACCGAGGTCAATCACGCGATCTATTGGGACGTGCCGTTGCTGTCGGCCTTGAAGCCGGCCTTGCGGCCTTATGTCCGCGCCTTCCTCAACCAGGACCGGCGGATCATGGTGATGCAGAGCGAAGGGTTAAAGCACAACCCGTCGCTCTTGCTGATCAACGACGCCGACACCCAGGCCAAATGGTATTACGGACTGAAGCAGGAATATCGCCGCGCGCGCAGCGCCAGCCGGGCCTTCGTCAATCCGGTCAAGGGCCGCGTGCTGCGGTGGCGCAGCTGACGCGCTACTCGCCGCGCCGCCGGGCGGACGATAGAATGCGCGCGGCACAATCGGGAGATCGGCGATGAACGATGGTGCGACGCAAGACGCGTCACAGCTGCTCGCGGCGCTGCGCTTCGGCAGCGACGGACTCATTCCAGCAGTCGCGCAGCAGCACGACAGCGGCGAAGTATTGATGCTCGCCTGGATGAATCGCGAAGCGGTGCTGGAGACTCTCAAGAGCGGGCGCATCTGCTACTGGTCGCGTTCACGCCGGCAGCTCTGGCACAAAGGCGAAAGCTCGGGTCATGTGCAGCGACTGGTCGAGCTGCGTGTTGATTGCGACGGCGATGCGCTGTTGGTGCTCGTCGATCAGAGCGGCGTCGCCTGTCACACCGGCACACGCAGCTGCTTCTTCCGCGCGATGCGCAACGGCGCGCTAGTCGAAATTCAAAAGCCGAGCGGCGCGTTGGCGCCGAGCGAGACGCGCTAACGTCGCACGCCGTTCGGGGCGGCCGATGGATCGTGCGCATGCCTACGGCGGCATGCCTGTGGCACACCACCGATCCGGTGAATCACTGAGAACCGTCACGGAAATCCATGGGTTCGCGTGGCATTCGTGCCACAGCCGCGAATCTTCGTGTGAACCGACACAGTAAAGCCATCATTCGTGACATCATTTAGACTTGGTCACCGTGCCACCACATCAAGGTGACCCGCCTGCGGTGCAAAATCCGCAAACGCAGGAACGTCTCGCGTTCAGTAGGAGCTTTTTTTCGACTGGTCACGTTTGGTGCTGGCGAAGAGACCACATCGCCCCGGCAACGACACCGCGTCACATGCTGGAGCAGTATTGAAAACAAGGAATGGGGATCGAACCATGAAATACCTTAATCCGTTCGGCAGGTATCTCGCCCTCTTGGCCGTGGGCTTGCTGATCGCAGGCTGCGGTGGCTGGTCGTACACCCCGCCGCTGCGCGGCAATTATTTGTCGTATCACGTCACGCTACCGGACGCGCAAAGCACGGCGCCGAGCGGCAGCGCGACCGCATTCAACCAGGCGCTCGCGCACGACTATGCCGACTTCGCCGGCGAGCTGCTCAATCGCGAAGGCGACTACGAAGATTCGGATTACTATGCGCGCAAGAGTCTTGCTGCCGGCGACGGCGCCGTTGTGCCACCGGAAAACGTCGGCAACTGGGCAATTGTCACGCCGTGGGACGCGAAGGAAGGCTATCCCAAGATTCTGAACGACGCGCGGACACGGCTCGTCAGGGTGCTCGATGCCGGTGCACGCGAACGGCAGCCGCAATTGGCCGCGCGTACGCAGGTCGATTTCGACTGCTGGGTGACACACATGGAGAAGTCGTGGTGGACGGCGATGACCAGCCCTTGCCACAACGAATTCTTCGCCAACCTGGCGCGGCTCGAAGGCAAGCCGGTAGCGACCGCGCATGAGTTCCGCGTCTACTTCAACTTCAACAAATACAACCTGACACCGGAAGCGCTGCAGATCGTGCAACAGGTCGTGGCGCAGGCGAAGGCGGACCCGAACATGCGCATCATGCTGGTCGGACACACCGACCGCGCCGGCACTGACGCCTACAATATGGGCCTGTCGCATCGCCGGGCGGACGCGGTCCGCGCTCAGCTGCAGCAGGAAGGCGTGGCCGGCGGACGGATCGACGAACGTTGGGTCGGCAAGCGTCAGCCGCTGGTGCCGACGCCTGACGGCGTCCGCGAGCCGCGCAACCGCGTCGTCGTCATCACGTTCGAGTAAGGCGGCGACGACGCTTGGCGAAGGTTTGAACTAAGCCGGCAGGGAGGCGGGCCATGACTCGCCTCCCTGTTCTTTTGTCCGCGCTGCGTCGGCGGCAGCGCGCAGCACCAGTTGCATCACGGTTTCATTGCGCGTTGGATCGAATGGCGCGACACCGACGCTGACCCCGAACGACGGCTCGGCACCGCCGGCGAACGGCGCTAGCCGCGCAGCTGCGGCTGCCATCGCCGCGGCGCGCGCGCGGGCACCGGCGGCGTCGATGCGTTCGATCCATAGGACGAATTCACCGCCGCCGAAACGCGCGATCAGGTCGCCGGGCCGCGTATGGTCACGCAGCAGACCCGACAGCGCCGATAGTGCAGCGTCGCCGGCGTCGGGTCCGCGCAGCGCATTGACGCGCTTGAGATTGGCGACATCGACATAGAGCAGCGCGGCCGCCGGACGGTTGCGGTCGAAGCGGCTGAGACGACGGGCGAACTCATCGAAGAACGCGGCGCGATTGGCGAGGCCGGTGAGATGATCCGTGCGCGCGAGATGATCGATCCGTTCGCGCGCCTCGATCTGCGCCAACACGACACCGAGATGATCGGCGACTTCGCCGAGCAGCGTGCGTTCGACGGCCGAGAAGGGCTCCGGCGCACCGCAGCGCCACAGCAGAAGCGCGCCTTTGGTTTCGGCGCGATAGATGACGGTCTGCGCCGCAAGCTGCGCCGAGCCGTGCGCCAGCGCGAGGTCGCTGTCGCGCTCGAGTCCGGCGCGGAGCGCGGCGAGCGCAGCGGCCGGCGGTTTTGCGCCCCAACTCGCCGCAACCCTCAGCGGCCCGCCGGCGCCGTGGCGCAATACCAGGCCGCCGGTTGCGGTGAGCGCGAGTCCGAGCGCGGCCAGAATCGCGGTCAACGCGCCTTCCGGTTGCAGCTCGTCGCGCACGGCGCGCACCACATGGCGCAGAATGCCGTCGCGGCGGCGCGCTTCATCGAGTGTCAGAGTGTCCGGCGCATCGGCTGCGTTGTCCGCGATCCCGCCCAGATCGCGAAATTGTTCGTCGGCGTCGCAGCGTTCATCCATGAGTCCAACCCCCAACGCGGCGAGGCTACGTCGCGGGGATTTATCAAACTCTTAAGCGTTAAGGATGTTCGGCGGCGAAATCGACGGACGCCGCGACGATCAATGCGCCAGTAGAACCGGTATATCGGCGTTAAGGATCACGTGCCGCGTCGCACCGCCGAAAATCATCTGCCGCAAGCGACTCTGCGTGTACGCACCTTTGACCAGGAGGTCCGCCTGCATGGCGCGCGCCTCGTCGAGGAAGATTTCGCCGGCGGGCTTGTTGCCGACGGCGATATGGCGTGACACCGCCGTGATGTCGTGCGCCTTGAAATTGCGCACCAACTCTTCGCCGCTCGGTCCCGGCACGAAGGCACTGGCGACGCTGACCACTTCGACGCGGGCCGCGCGCTGGAGGAAGGGCATCGCCGCCGCGACGGTGCGCGCGGTTTCGGTGCTGCCGTTCCACGCCACCAGTACGCGCTCGCCCAAGGTCGCCGTCGGCGCCTTCGGCGCCATCAATACCGGCCTGCCGCTTTCGAACAACGCGTCTTCAAGCGTCGCTTCGGCGAACGACGCCGCCTTGTCCGGCTGCTCGACGATGATCAGGTCGTAGACCCGCCCGAGCGTGCCGACGATGACGCTCTGCCGTCCGGTTTCCTCGCGCCATTCCGCGGTCACGCCGGCGCCGGCGGCGGCGATGCCGTGCTTGCGCATTACCGTATTGAACAAGTTGCGCGCCTGCTCGCGCCGCTCGGTGCCTTCGCGCTCGAGTGTGCGGTCTACTTCGGACGAAATCGAGAATCCCATCTCGCCGCCGAAGACGACCGCGTATTCACTGGCCAGCGCGTTGAGACCGGTGATCTTGCCGTCGAACCGGCGCGCGGCAAGCACCGCGGTTTCGAGCACCGCTTCGGCGGTCCCGTCGCCGACCACCGCGAGGATCGCTTTCATTCAGCCTCCGCCCGTCACGTCGGCATTATACCGGCGGCACGCGGCGCGCCCAAGCCCGCCGGACATGCGGCGGCAGCCGGTTGACACCCCACGCGCCGGGGTTTTCGATGGCGCTGCCACATGCCGGCGGCCCTTTCCTGGCGGAGACGCGCATGGCCGACCCCAGCGGGCTCGCTCGCGGGCTGACCCAATACGGCGACCGCGACTACGCGCTGTATCTACGCCGCTCGTACGCGCGCTCGATGGGCTATTCCTCCGCTATGCTCGCGCGGCCGATCGTCGGCATTGCCGACACCGGCAGCGGCTTCAATTCCTGCCACCGGCTGGTGCCCGAGCTGATCGAGGCGGTGAAGCGGGGCGTCATTGCCGCCGGCGCCCTGCCCTTGCCGTTCCCCACGATTTCGCTCGGCGAGGTTTATCTCCATCCGACCAGCCTGTATCTCCGCAATCTGATGGCGATGGACACTGAGGAGATGATCCGCGCCCAGCCGATGGACGCGGTAGTGCTCATCGGCGGCTGCGACAAGACCGTGCCGGCGCAACTGATGGGGGCGATCTCAGCCGGCGTGCCGGCGATCCAGCTGGTCACGGGACCGATGATGACCGGACGCTACGGCGGCGAGCGGCTTGGCGCCTGCACCGATTGCCGGCGCTTCTGGGCACGCTTCCGCGCCGGCGAGATCGACCGCCAGGATATCGCCGCGGTCGAGAACACGCTCGCCGTCACCGCCGGCACCTGTGCCGTGATGGGCACGGCGAGCACCATGGCAGTGATCTCGGAAACGCTCGGAATGATGCTGCCGGGCACCGCGGCGATTCCGGCCGTGCATACGGACCGGCTGCGCGCCGCCGAAGCGACCGGCGCAACCGCGGCCGAGTTGACACGCAGCAAACTGGCTCCCGCCCAGGTCATTACCGAACAATCGATCGAGAACGCGCTACGCGTGTTGCTGGCCATCGGTGGTTCGACGAATGCGGTGCTGCATCTGGCGGCGATCGCCGGCCGGCTCGGACTCGATTTCCCGCTCGAGCGGTTGAACCGATTCTCGGATACGACACCAGTGCTCATCGATCTCAAGCCGACCGGTGAGCATTACATGGAGGATTTCTTCGCCGCCGGCGGCGTCGGCGCCGTGCTGCGCGAATTGAAGCCGCTGCTGCATCTCGATTGTCGCGCGGTGACCGGCGAAACGCTGGCGGAACGGCTTGCCGAGGATATCGGCTTCGTCGACCGTCGCGTCATCCGCGAACCCAAGGCACCGTTGCAGCCGCACGGTGGTCTGGTCGCGCTATTCGGCAGCCTCGCGCCCAAGGGCGCGATCCTGAAGCGTGCCGCGGCCGATCCCAGGCTGTTCGAGCACCAAGGCCGCGCCGTCGTGTTTGCGTCACTCGATGACGTGGCGCAGCGGATCGACGATCCGGCACTCGACGTCACCCCTGATGATTTTCTGTTGCTGCAAAACGCCGGGCCCGCGAGTGCGGCGTGCATGCCGGAAGCTGGTTCGCTGCCCATTCCGGCAAAGCTCGCGCGCGCCGGCGTCAAAGACATGGTCCGCATTTCCGACGCCCGGATGAGCGGCACCGCCTACGGCACCGTCGTCCTGCATGTCGCGCCCGACTCGGCGAGCGGCGGGCCGTTGGCCAAAGTTCGCAACGGCGACCGCATCCGGCTGAGCGTCAAAAACAAATCTCTCGATCTGCTGGTCGATCCCGCCGAGGTCGCGCGCCGGCCGGTACCGCCGCCGGTTTTGCCCGAGCGCGGTTATGCGCGTCTCTATCAGCAGCACGTGTTACAGGCCGATCAGGGGTGCGACTTCGATTTTCTGCGCGGCACGCGCGCCTAACCAACGGGAGGACAGAGCATGAAAATCCACAATCCGGCGGCGTCACCACCGCCAAATGGCCCTTACAGCCTTGGCGTCGAAATTCCGGCCGGACAGCGCGTGCTGTTCATCGCCGGCCAGATCCCGGTGGCCAAGGACGGCACGACGCCGCAAGGCATCAAGGCCCAGACCGAACAAGTCTGGCGCAACATCATCAACGTCCTGGAATCCGCCGGCATGGGCGTCGAGAACCTGATCAAGATCAACACTTACCTGACCAAGCACGAGAACATCGCCGGATACAGCGAGGTGCGCGCCAAGATTCTGGGCATGGCGCGGCCGGTTTCGACGACGGTGGTGGTGCAATCGCTGGTGAAGTCCGAGTGGCTGGTCGAAGTCGAGGCGTTCGCGGCGAAATAGCTTAGCGCTTGCCGCGCGCGTCGACGGGCCAGATCTCGACCAGCGTGTCGCCGTCGACGACGTGATACCAATCGTGCAGGTTGACCGTCGGATCGCAATGCGGCGTGACGCATTCAATCACGGTGCCGAGTGGGGGCCGCACGGCATCGGCCGGCACGAATAGCTTGCCGTGCTCATCGCCGAAGAACTCGTAGCGGCTTCCCGGCGGAGCGCCGCGCGCCGGCTCCGGCTTGGGACCGTCGGTGGCGAAGCTCTTGAGCCCGGCATCGGTCACGAGATAGGCCGGCTGATTGACGCCGATCACGGCTGTCGCCACGAACAACGCGGTCTCGAACGGCGGCGCGTTGCGGCCGTCGGCCAACGCGCGCAGATATTCGACATCCATGAAGACGTAGGAGCCGACTTGCAGCTCGGTGAACACCCGTGCCTCGGGATCGAGATCGAACGTGCCGGTGCCGCCGCCGGTGACAACTGGCGCCGGCAGATCATCGGCCGCGAGCTGGCGTAGCAGCCCACGCAGCCGGTCGGCGAGCCGCAGGCTGCGGTCGCGCCGATCGGCACGGACCGGAATGTGCTGCAAATGGCCCGCATAGGCCTGGATGCCTGCGAAGCTAAGGCCGGGCGCAGCCCGCACGGCGCGCGCCAAGGCCGGCGCGGCTTCGACACTGCACCCGGTGCGGCCCTGGCCGGTATCGACATCGACGAGAACCGCAAGCGGCGCCGGCGCATCGCGCAGCATCGCGCTCAGCGCCACGACGGTGTCGGCGTGATCGACGACGACGCTGAGACCGTGATGCGACGCACGCGCCAAGGCCGCCAGCCGCGCACGCTTGGCCGCGGTCACCGGCGGTGAGGTCAGATGCACGCCCGGAATGCCGGCGTGTACCATGATCTCCGCCTCCCCGAGCGTGACGCACGATACGCCGTGCGCACCCGCTGCAACCTGGCGTTGTGCGATGGCAACGGACTTGTGCGTCTTGACGTGTGGCCGCAACGCGACGCCGGTGGCGCGCGCATGCGCCGCCATCGCAGCAATGTTGCGATCAAGCGCCGGCCGATCGACCACCAGGGCGGGCGTATCGAGCCGGGACCGGCTGCCGGGGCGGCCAATGAATATGGCGTTCGGGCTTGTAGGCTGGGGTTCCGACACGACGGGCTCCGATTCAGTTTTTTTTAAGCATAGCCGTGGTCGCGTTCGAAGGGGTTAACCCCGTGATAAGTTCGATCTCGCTACCTTGAGAAGTTGAGGGTTCGTGCCTCTGGCACCGAGGATGACTGTGTGGCGCTTTATAAAGCGGGTTGACTTGAGCCACGCGTCCGTCGGCATTGCCGACGGGCCGCGCGGACGGCGACTTGCGCCCCGCATCCTGGTGGTCACTGTTTTGCTCGTGGCGTTGCTGCACGGCGCCAACGGCGTCTTCGTGTATCACTTTTATTCCACGACTGCGGAGCGAGAAACCGAGGCGCGCGATGCGACCGCCACCATGTTGGCGGACCAGGCGAGCCACACGCTCACCTCGATCGACCTTGCTCTTGAGACCATCGCCACCAAGCTTGCGGACCGACTTGCCACCGGCATGCCGAACGCCCGCGACCAGGCATTGGTCGAAAACGAGAGCATGCGCCTGCCGCATGTGCGCGATCTGCTGGTGCTCGACCGCAGCGGCACCGTAGTTCTCGATTCGGCGCATTACCCGCCGGCACCGCGCAATCTCTCGGACCGTCCCTATTTCGCGGAGCTGCAAGCGACGAACCTTGCGCGACCGTTCATCGGCCGCCCGGAAACCGGCGCCGACGGCAAGCCGAATTTCAGCATGAGCCGGCCGGTCCTCGACCACCTCGATACGCGCATCGGCGCCGTCGTCGCCATTATCGATCTGTCGCATTTGGCCAGCCCGGGCAGCACCACGAGCGTAGCGGAAGATTTCCTGGTGCGGGCCGATGACGAATCGGTTCTGGCGGAGGATACGCACAGCCAATTGATCGATCCGCGCGCCATGGTCCACGCACTGCTGACATGGCCACAACACAACGCGACGACTGTGCGCGCGATATCGGGATTCCCGCTCGAGATGGTCGTTGCCGGCATCGCGCCCGGCGAATCGCCGGCGTTCCACAATTTCGTCGCTTTCGACGTGATGATCATCGCCATCGTGACGGTGGTGGCGCTGTGGCTGGCGTGGCGGCTGACCGCCGAGGAACGCGCGCGCAGCACCGCCGAAAACCGGCTGCGCGACGCGATCGAAAGCACGCCCGGCGGCTTCGCCCTGTACGACGCCGACGACCGCCTGGTGCTGTGCAACCGCACCTATGTCGGCTATTACACGCCCCCGGTGCAGCCGCTCGTCGTTCCCGGCGCGCGCTTCGAGACGATCATCCGTCTGGTCGCCGAGAGCGGCGGCTGGGCTGAAGGCATTGACGAAGGCTCGCGCACGTCGCTGGTGGCGCGGCGCGTAGCGGCGCATCGCGAGGCCAATGCCGAGTTGGTCCAGCGCCTGAGTGACGGGCGCTGGTTGTTAACGCGCGAACGTCGCACTGCCGACGGCGGAACGGCCTGTTTCTATACCGACATCACCCGCTTGAAGCAGCAGGAGGAGGCCTTACGGCGCAGCGAACGGCTCGAACGCCAGGCACGCGAAACCGCCGAACGCGCCGACCGCGCCAAAAGCTCGTTCTTGGCGACGATGAGCCACGAATTGCGCACGCCATTGAACGCGGTGATTGGGTTTTCGCAGATCATCGAGCAGGGGATGTTCGGTCCGCAGCCGGCGCGGTACCGGGAGTATGCGACGCTGATCCGGCGCAGCGGCGAGCACCTGCTGACGATCATCAACGACATTCTGGACATCGCCAAGCTGCAGTCGGGCAAGACCGAGCTGCGGCTGGAGAGCTCGGCGCTGGCGCCGATCATCGACGAGGCGGTGCGGCTGGTGGCGCCGCGGGCCGAGACCGCCGGGCTGACCCTGGTGCAGGACATCGCCCCAGGCCTGCCGGCGGTGCGTGTCGACCTCACCCGTATCC
>DASQGX010000130.1:0-4234 GCA_035632395.1 Allostellaceae bacterium | reverse complement strand
TTGAAGGCGGTGTTCGATCCGCGCGGCGGCGCCTGGATGGAGGGGCACTATGTGCCGTCGATCCTAGCGGCGCTCGGCGAGGTGATCGAGCAGCACATGATCGAGATCGGATTCATCCAGCAAAAGCCAGCGCCGGCCTCGGTGGAGGCCCAGCGCCAGGTGGTGAACCTGCCGGGACAGATGGCCAATCTGCGCCAGTGCCCGAAATGCGGCCAGGCGGCGCTGATCCGCATCGAGAATTGCGACCAGTGTACGAGCTGCGACTACTCGAAGTGCGGGTGAGCGCTGACGTCCTGCGCAATACCCTTAGTTTGAATCAATCCCACCCTGAGATGCGTAAGCATTTTCAGGCGCCGGCTCGCCACTCGACCGGCTCGAAGAGCGCGATGTCGGACACGGATGAAATTATTTGCGTGAAAGAATTTTGGCGCGATTAGGGCGCGGACACGGTTCCGACTCATGCCTGCCATATTGCGGGCAAATTTTCACAACCTGATCACTGCTTTCATGGATTTGTCCTTCGCCGGGGCGGCCTGACGCTGTCACGCTGTCGCGACGATTACCGGGTTCGCCACATCATTGGCCGCTTACCGCGCGTGCCGACCCATCGAGAGGGAGGGTACCGTGAATGACCAGGACGTCGTGCGACTCAAGAACTGCTCGGTGAATGAATTCGCGTACTGGGGCGTGAAGGACTTCGCTTATATCCGGCGCGTCCTGATCGACGGACAGCCCGCGATCGCGGTCCACGCCGCGAACGGCACGCAGCTCGCGGTCTTAGGGACGCTAGCGGCGGCCCAGGTCGCCGTTCTGCGGAACGACATGGAACCGCTCAGCGTTCACTGACGAACGGCATATCACGCCTACAACGCCAACCGCGTCTCCCACTCGACCGGCTCGAAGAGCGCGACGTCGGAGACGAAGCGCTGGCCGCCGGCGTCGGCGAAGATGTAACAGCGGAAGTTGTAGCGCACCTCCATCAGCGTGAAGGTGCCTTCGAAGGTGAAGCTCCGCCCGCCGTCGGCATCGGCCTGCATCCGCATGCAGCGGCCCGCGATCGCGGCGTCGCCGCCGAACATCGCCGGCAGCCGCCCGGTCAGGCAGCCTTCGCACAGCACATCCTCGATACCGACCTGATAACGGCCGGCCAAAAGCCGGTCTACAGCCGTAAAAGCGTCCATTTCCGCCTCTTCCCAGGGGCCCGCAAGCCTGCCAGAGTATGGCGAACATTTCAAGAACGATTGTCGGACGTGCGCGGACCCATCGGACCCATCGAACGCCTGTCGGAGGCCTGCGCGGCGCACACCATGCTGTGGATCCTGTGCGTCGCCTGCGGCCATACGGTGCGGCTCGATCCGCGCAAGCTCATGTCGTTCAACGGCGACGTGACGCTGCGCGACCTGCGCGAAAAGATGCGCTGCGACCGCTGCAAGACGCGCGTGCGGCCAGCGATCGTCCTCACCGATCAGGGATGGCGGACGCGGTAGCGCAAAGAACAGTTGGATGCCCGGAACAATTCCGGGCATAACAAAAAAGTGGTGCGCCCAAAGAGATCGGTGCCGCGCGCTCGACCGCGCGCCGCATCCGATTTATAATGCGCACATGCGCCGCATTGCGTGGTGGGCCGGAGGCTTGGCGGTCGTCCTTGCCGCTGCTTATACCGGCTATTGGTATTACCTCGTCGGTATAATCCATAAAGAGATGGGTCCGTGGGTCGAGGCGCGGCGCGCCGACGGCCTCGACATCAAATGGAACGCGGTGAAGATCGGCGGCTATCCGTTTGCCGTGCGTTTGCGCTTCGACGGTTTCGACGTCGCCGCGGCGAAGCCGCTGCCTTATCAGATGCACGCTGCGGATATTTCGTTCTCGTCGGCGCCGTGGGATCTGCGGCACTGGCATTTCAACGCGCCCGACGGCGCGCGGGTCGAATTGCTGCTGCAATCGGCCGGATTCGACGCCAAGACGCTCGACGGCACGGTTTCAGTGCCGATCCAGCCCAACGGCACCGGCGACATCGCGGCGACGGACCTGACCGGCCGCGGCGCGGCGCAGGGTATGGGCGTCGACTCGGTGCATGTGGCGCTGAAACAGCCTGATTCGCCTCCCAAGACCGATCACGACCCGGCGCTGCTGGTGAGCTTCGACGTGCAGGGCGCGCACCTGCGCGCCGCGCCGGCGCCGTTCGGCACCACCATCCAGGACATTTCCGCGACGGCGACAGTCGACGGCACGATCGCGCCGGCGCCGCTGCCGCAGATGCTCGACGCCTGGCGCAAGAAAGGCGGCGCGATCGAGCTTGAAAACGCGCATCTGGCGTGGGACCGGCTCGACATCGACGCGCAGGGCACGCTGGCGCTCGACGACGATCTGCAGCCGCTGGCGGCGCTGACCGCGACGGTGCGCGGCCAGAACGAAATGATCGACGCGGCGGTGAGCGCCGGCGCGCTGCCCGAAGGCGACGCCGGCATGGCGCGCATCGTGCTCAACATGATTTCGCAGCAGGGCGACGACGGCAGGAAGCAGATCCAGCTGCCGATCAGCGCGCAGAACCGCCGCCTCTATCTCGGCCCGGCGGCGATCGCGAAAATTCCGACGATCGATTGGCGGTAGTAGCGGGCGCTACTTCGAGGCGGAATCATTTGCCGCGCTTTGATCGTCGCTTCGTCGCCGGCTTCGGCTTCGCGATCTTCCTCAGCCGCTTCTCGAACGCAGCCTCGTCGTGATCGCCTTCGACCATGTGGGCGGCTGCGATGAGTTGCCGGCGCTGCGATTGCGGTTTTTTCGCTTTCATGGACCGAGAATACCGCAGTTCGATGGAGAATCGGGAAGACTCGCTGCGCCTACCCCCTCACCCCGCCCTCTCCCCCTTTCAGGGGGCGAGGGAAGAATAATGAGTGGTTCGATCAATCGCTTTGCGCGCTAGCGCTTGACCATTTCGGGTGCGGCCTGCGGCACTGCATCCGCTGACGGCGGTCGGTCCGGACCAGCCTGCTTTTTCACGGCAGACGGCGGTTGCAGCCGCTCCGTGATCTCTGCTTCCGTCAGGAAAACGGCGCCGGCGGGACCGGTGATCTGAAAGACGATGAAGCCCAGCCGCAGCAGGTGTTTGGCGCGTTCGATCGCCTCGGTCTCGGATTTCTCGACAGCTTCGCTCCAAATTCCCGATTCCGGCCGGCGCGTTTCCCAGGAGATGATCCAACGTTCGCCGGTATCGTATTCGGGTGCGAGGGTGAAAAGGCGCCGGTACGCGCGATGGTGTGGCATGCTTTTACCTTGGTTGTCTGTGGCTCACGCGTCCGCTTGCGGCGCCATGTGGGCGTTTTCTCTCGGCCTCTTCTCTTTCCTTGGCCAGACGCAGCTCGCGTAGCCGCGCCGTCTTGGCGGCGTCTTCCTGCCGCTCTTTTTCCCCGGCTTTGTGAGATTCGCCATCCTTCACCGGTTCCTTGTTAAACAACGCCTCCGCGCGGCTTCGCGCCCTCGCATCGTGTTCCGCGTTTCCCATCAGCGATCTCCTTCCACGTACCGTCAGAACGGAAGCGACCCGGCGCCGATCAGGCGAAGCACACGCGGGCGCAAGACATGCGGATCGTACCCGGCGGAGTTGCACGCGGCCTGAAAATCCGCACCGTTCTGGATGAACCAGTCGCGTGCGTCGTCGCGAATCTTTTCGCGCTGCGGCGGGTTGGAAACGGTTGCCACGTCGTTCAGCGCATCCTGAAGCGCGCGGCTGATGACGGCGCACCACAACAGCCTTTCCGGAGACCCAAAAGCCTGCTCGCTTCGACCGATATGCTCGGCCGCGACAGCCTGCATCGCCAGACTCCCGGTTAGGAACCTTCGCGCTTCATGCGCTTACACATCTTCTTGTAGCGGCGCCGCGCGCGCGATCACGCGACGGTTTGCGCCGTTGAAGGGAGCGGGATGCAGGATCGGATCGCCTCGCGGCGGATCCAAAAGAGCAGGCCGAACCCGGCCTAGAATCAAACAACCTTATGAAGTTTCAGCCGCCAGGGCAAGGATTCCCGCAGCAGACGGCGCGCGCGATGGTTCCGGCGGTGGGCTGGCGCTAGCGCTTGACCGTCTCGGGTGCGGGTTGCGGCGCCTGTGCACGCGCGAACATGCCATATTGCCGGTCGACCGCGGCGACGCTGATCCGGTAATCGGCGAAAATGCCGGTGCGGCCCTGCACTTGCGCCAGGCGGTGCCTGGCGTGCTCGCGCCAGCGTTTCACCGC
>DASQGX010000129.1:0-5092 GCA_035632395.1 Allostellaceae bacterium | reverse complement strand
TGATTCTCGTCGCGCCGGCGCTTGCGGTCGAGCTGATGTTTTTTGGTTTGCCGCAGCCGACGCCCTTGGGCGGCTTCGCCGTGCTCTATACCGGAATTTTCGCGTCGTTTCTCGCGTATATCTGCTGGAACAGAGGTATCGAATTGGTCGGCGCCAACCGCGCCAGCTTCACCTCGCATCTATTGCCGGCTTTCGCCACCGTTCTGGCGGTGTTCACGCTTGGCGAAGCGCTGCACCCCTATCACGTCGTCGGTATCACCGTCGTGCTGTTCGGCGTCTGGCTGGCCACGAGCGCCCGGCGCAAGCCGCTCGTGGCGCCGATGGATTAGGTCGCCGTTCCGGCTTTTCCGTAACCGCCGCCACCCGGCGTTTCGAGCACGAAGACGTCACCCTCTCCGACCGCGATAGCCTGCGTGCCGCCGAACGCCTCGCGCGTGCCATTGGCGCGCTCGACCCAGTTGCGCGCCGGCGCCGCCGATCCGCCACCGGCCAGGCCAAACGGAACGATGCGGCGGCGGTCGCCGAGGATCGCTGCCGTCATCGCCTCGCGGAAGCGGATGCGCCGTACCACGCCATCGCCGCCGCGCCAGCGCCCGGCGCCACCCGAGCCGCGGCGGATAGCGAAGCTTTCGAGCAGAACCGGGAAGCGCCATTCGAGCACTTCGGGATCGGTCAGGCGCGAATTGGTCATGTGGGTGTGCACCGCCGACGCGCCGTCGAATCCGGGGCCAGCGCCCGCACCGCCGCAGACTGTCTCGTAATACTGGTAGCGCGCAGTGCCGAAGGTGAAATTGTTCATCGTGCCTTGCGATGCCGCCATGGCGTCGAGCGCAGCGTAGAGCGTGTCGGTAATGCATTGCGACGTTTCAACGTTGCCGGCCACCACCGCCGCAGGGTAGTGCGGGCTCAGCATCGAATCCGCCGGGATGCGGATGTCGATCGGCACCAGGCAGCCAGCATTCATCGGAATATCGGCGTCGACCAGCGTGCGGAAGACATAAAGCACCGCCGCCTTGCACACTGCTTCGGGCGCATTGAAGTTGGTCGCAAGCTGCGGACTGGTGCCGGAAAAATCGACCGTGGCACGGCGCGCATCCCGATCGATCGTCACCTTGACGCGGATCATCGCGCCCGAATCCATCTCGCAGGCGTATTCGCCGTCTTGCAGCCGGCCGATCACGCGGCGAACCGCCTCCTCTGCGTTGCCCTGAACGTGACGCATATAGGCTTCAACGACGTCGCGGCCGAAATGCCGCACCATCCGATGCAGTTCCTGCACACCTTTGGCACAAGCGGCGATCTGCGCCTTGAAGTCGCCGAGATTCTGCTGCGGATTGCGCGCAGGAAATTTGCCGCCGGCGAGCAGGGCGCGGGTTTCGGCTTCACGGAAGCGACCGCCATCGACCAAAAGGAAATTGTCGATCAGAACGCCTTCTTCTTCGATGGTGCGGCTCAGCGGCGGAATCGAGCCGGGCGTGATGCCGCCGATATCCGCTTGATGACCGCGTGACGCAACATAAAACAGGACCTCGCCATTTGCGGAATCGCCTTCGGCGAAAACCGGCGTGATAACCGTCACGTCCGGCAAGTGCGTGCCGCCGTTATAGGGCGCGTTCAGGACATAGACGTCGCCGCGCTTCATGCCACGGCCGTCAGCTTGGTTGGCGCGCGCGCGAATGACGCTGGCGACGCTTTCGCCCATCGAGCCGAGATGCACTGGCATGTGCGGCGCGTTCGCGATTAGCGCGCCAGTGCGATCGAACAGCGCGCAGGAGAAATCGAGACGCTCCTTGATGTTGACCGAATAGGCGGTGTTCTGCAGCGCCACGCCCATCTGCTCGGCGATCGACATGAACAAATTGTTGAACACTTCGAGCATCACGGGATCGACATCGGTGCCGATTGCGACCGCCCGCGGCCGCGGCGTTACGCGCTCGAGCACCAGGTTGCGGCGCGTGTCGACCCGTGCGCGCCAGCCCGGCTCGACCATCGTCGTCGCAGTGTCTTCGACGATCACGGCCGGACCGTCGATCGCCTGGCCGGGAGCGAGCGCCACGCGGGTATAGACCGGTGCCGCCCAAATCTTGCCGCCGGTGAAAACGCCGACATGATCGAGCGGCTGCGGAGTTGTGCCGACGCTCGCGGTCTCGCCAACGCGATCGTCGGCATGTCCCACCGCACCGATCGCCTCGACGCCGAGCGATTCGACGACTAACGGCTTGTCCTCGACGACGAAGCCGTAGCGCTGCTGGTGCGCATCGGCAAAATTCGCGTGCAGCCGGTCGGCATCGCCGTAGTCCACAATCAACGGTACATCGGTGCCTTCGTATTTGACGTGCGCTTTGCGCAACACAGTAACGTCGGCTTCGGCAATCCCTTGCGCCGTGAGTTCGGCTTTTGCGGCATCCGCGAGTGCGGCCAGGATCGCCTCGAACTCCGTTGTCGCTGCCGGCGTCAATTGGGATTCAACCGCCTGTTCCTTGAGACTGCGGAGATCGGCAAGGCCCATCCCGTAGGCCGATAGCACACCGGCGAAGGGATGGATCATGATGCGCGTCATACCGAGCGCGTCGGCGACTTGACAGGCGTGCTGGCCGCCGGCGCCGCCGAAGCAGCACAGCGTGTATTCGGTGACGTCGTAGCCGCGCTCGATCGAGATCTGCTTGATCGCGTTGGCCATGTTCTCGACGGCGATCTTGACAAAACCATCGGCGACCTCGACCGCCGAGCGGCGATTGCCCGTGGTGCGTTCGATGGTTTCGGCGAGCGCGGCGAATTCGCGCTCGACGATGTCGCGATCGAGCGGCTGGTCGCCGCTTGACCCGAAAACACGCGGAAAGAAACGCGGCTGGATCTTTCCCAGCATGACATTGCAATCGGTGACGGTCAGCGGTCCGCCGCCGCGGTAGCATGCCGGTCCGGGAATCGCGCCGGCGGAATCCGGGCCGACGCGATAACGCGCGTCGTCGAACGAGCAGATCGAACCACCGCCCGCCGCCACGGTGTTGATCTGCATCATTGGTGCGCGCAAGCGGACGCCGGCCACCTGCGTCTCGAAGCGGCGCTCGTACTCGCCGGCGTAATGCGACACGTCGGTCGATGTGCCGCCCATGTCGAAGGCGATGATCTTGTCGAAGCCAGCGAGTGCCGCGGTGCGCGCAGCGCCGACGATGCCGCCCGCCGGTCCCGATAGGATCGCGTCCTTACCCTGGAAGCGGTGCGCATCGACCAAGCCGCCGTTCGATTGCATGAACAAAAGCCGCACGCCACCAAGCTCGGCGGCCACCCGATCGACGTAACGGCGCAAGATCGGCGAAAGATAGGCGTCGACCACGGTCGTATCGCCGCGGCTCACCAGCTTCATCAGCGGACTGACCGTGTGGCTGGCCGAAACTTGCGCGAAACCAGCGCAGCGCGCCACTTCGGCGACCGCGCGCTCGTGCGCTGGATATCGATAGCCGTGCATGAACACGATCGCGGCGCTATTGCAGCCTGCAACGTGGGCGGCGCGGAGATCGGCGGCGACGCCATCGAGATCGGGTGCGCGCAGCACCGTGCCCTCGGCGGTCACGCGCTCGTCGACTTCGATCACGCGCTCGTAGACCAGATCGGGCAGGACGATGCGGCGCTCGAACAGTTTGGGCCGGTTCTGGTAGCCGATGCGCAGCGCGTCGCCGAAGCCTTTGGTGATCACCAGGACGGTGCGCTCGCCTTTACGTTCGAGCAACGCGTTGGTTGCGACCGTGGTGCCCATCTTGACCGCATCGATTGCGCTGTCAGGCAATTTCGTATCCGGCGCGATGCCAAATATCGCGTGAATGCCGGCAACCGCAGCATCGCGATAGTGGCCAGGATTTTCCGACAACAGCTTGCGGGTTAGGAGCACACCGTCTGGCCGCCGTGCCACAATATCGGTGAACGTGCCGCCGCGGTCGATCCAGAATTGCCAGCCCGCCATCGGCGTGCGGCGAATGTCAGTGGTGGCTCGGGCCGTGATCGTGCGGCGCGACGGCGCCAGCTTCGCCGTGATCGCCGCGGCCGGGGATGGCAAGCAGGCACAGCGCGATGAGCGCGCTGCCGAGAACGTAGAACAATAACGAGATCGCAAACAACATGTCGGCCTCCATAAGCGAGGAGATCATGGCTGCTGGCAAGGGTTTCCGCTAGGCTCTCGCGCGGCGGCCATGCAGATTGTCGAGCGCCCTTCGCCCAACCACGATGCCCGCACGGGCACCGCGGACATGCTGATCATTCATTACACCGGCATGATCGATCAGGAGGCGGCATTGGCGCGGCTGACCGACCCTGCGGCCAAAGTCAGCGCGCATTATTTGATCGGCGAGGAGGGCGCGGTGATCCGCCTGGTGCCGGAAGAACGCCGCGCATGGCACGCCGGCGTGTCGTACTGGCGCGGCCGCAGGGACATCAACAGCGCGTCGGTCGGTATCGAACTGGTCAATCCCGGCCACGAATTCGGCTATCGCGATTTCCCGGCCGCACAGATGACGGCGCTGGCCACGCTGGCGAAGGGCATCGTCAACCGCCACAAGATTCCGGCGCGCCACGTGCTCGGCCATTCCGACGTTGCCATCGGCCGCAAGCAGGATCCCGGCGAGCGCTTCGATTGGCACTGGCTGTCGCGGCACGGCATCGGCCTGTGGCCCGATTTCGCTGGTGGGCCGCCGGCCGGCGACATCGCCTTGCTTCAACGCAATCTTGCCAAATTCGGTTACGACTGTCCGCAGAGTGGGGCGCTCGACGAGGCAACGCGCGCTGCCGTCCGCGCCTTTCAGCTCCACTTCCGGTCCCAACATTGCGACGGCACGCCCGACGAGGAAACTCGCCGCCGCGCTACCGCGCTTGCAGAGATCGTGGTTTGACTTCCGACGCGCCACCCCATCTTATGGGCACACCAGACGGCCGGATGGCCGCCCTCCGTCGCGAGACGGGGGGAGGAAAGTCCGGGCTCCACGGAAACACGGTGCCGGGTAACGCCCGGCGGGGGCGACCCCAGGGACAGTGCCACAGAAACACACCGCCTAAGCCCTTCGGGGCCGGCAAGGGTGAAATGGTGCGGTAAGAGCGCACCGCG
>DASQGX010000128.1:0-15921 GCA_035632395.1 Allostellaceae bacterium | reverse complement strand
ACCTGGACGACCACGATGGGAAGGTCGCCCGATATGCCCTGCGGCCAGAGCGCGGATGACTTTCGCACGCCGCGCTTGAGGACGTCCTGCGCAGGTCGTAGAGCCGGATCGGAATAGAGCACGTGATTGGCGAGCCGCTGGAATAGATGGGCGTCGTCCGCGGAAATCCCCAGGTGATGGAGCTGCATCTGCGCCTGTGTCCACGCAAGCGTGGTGGCGCGCTCGTACGCCATCGCGTCGTGATGCTTGTCCGCGAGGTCGAGCACGGCTTCGCGCGTCGGTGCGGCCATCGTCCAGAACGCCAACCGCACCGTGTCGCCGCGTGGGATACGCACGCGCTGGCGCAGGCTGAAAACCGGATCGAGCACCGGACCTGCGGTGTTGGAGAGCGGCGAGCCGTCACACACCGCGGCGGGTGCTCGATTGGTGCGCCCGCGCCCGAGAAAGCGCGCGCGATCGGTTTCAAACTGCACGTCGCCCGAGGTTTGACCCTCGACGACAACGAGATGCGCTGCCCAGACCTGCGGATCGGCATCCGAACGCCGCCGCCGCGTGGCAAGAATTGCCTCGAGACCGGGCACGAATTCCGTTTCCACGAACAATTTGGAAAAGGCCGGATGGGCCAAATCGTCGGATTGCCGCGCCAAGGCAATTTCGGCGTAGGACGTCACGTCGATCTCCCGCGCACGCGCGCCGTGATTGGTGATCGAAACACGTCGCACTTCCGCGTCATCCTCCGGCGAGATCGCGATCTCGAGCACGGTGCCGATCGAACCGTCGCGCCGAACGATCTGGGCGCCGTCTTCGGCAAAGACCACATTGTATGTACTCGGTTCGGTCCCGCACGGCTGGTAGCCGGCTGACCACACATCTCCACTGCGCACTTCGCATAAAAAGATGTAGGAGCCCCAGCCGTCGCAGGTCGCGTCCTCGCGCCAACGTGTGACAGCGGTGTTGTGCCAGCGGCTGTAGCCCGAGCCCGCGGCCGTCACCATCACCGAATAACGTCCATTCGAAAGAAGCTGCGTGCGCGGCACGCGTGAGTGGGCGCTCGTATAGCGCCGCCGAATCTCGGGCACGGGACCCACCAGTT
This sequence comes from Allostellaceae bacterium, assembly GCA_035632395.1. Lineage (GTDB taxonomy): Bacteria > Pseudomonadota > Alphaproteobacteria > ATCC43930 > CGMCC-115725 > REEB95. The sequence continues at coordinate 14,828 of DASQGX010000128.1, read as the reverse complement.
CGACCGCTTCCGTCGTGTGTTCTGGCGGTTGACGGGCAAGTGCGACATCGCGCGGCATGCGCTCCTGGAGCAGAAGCTCTGCCGATTGGACGAACGCTTCAGTATGGAAGCGCGCACGCATCGCGCCGTCATGAAGCGCATCGCCAATGGCGACCAGGCTCATCGCCTGGTGATGCGCCATATAGGCACGCACGATGGCGAATTTCGCGCCCTCGGGTACGCGCGAGCGCGTGTAGTCGACCGCCTCGTACCAGCCGTATTCGCCGCGCGCGCCGAGCCTTGCGAGGCGCTTGAAGTTTCGTACCGCGGCAGCAGGATCGACCATGGCGGCGAGCGCCGTCGCATAGGGCGCGACCACTGTATTTTCGCCGAGGGCGCGCTTGTAGCCGAGGTCGGGAACGCCGAAACTCGAATACTGATATGTCTGCTCAATATCGCGCGCGTTATATTCCGATTCCGACATGCCCCAGGGAATACCGAGCTCCTCGCCGTATTCGATCTGCCGGCGCACGATCAGACGATTGGTCTGTTCAAGCAGACTGCCCGCTGGCGCGCGCATGACGAGCGACGGCATCAGATATTCGAACATCGAGCCCGACCATGAGATCAGACCCGACCCACCATCGATTGGCGTCAAAGTGCGCCCGAGATGAAACCAATGCAGCGCCGGAACGTCGCCCTTCGCTATCGCTATAAAGCTCGCCAGCCGCGCCTCGGAAGCGAGCAGATCGTAATAATTGGAATCGAGGCTGCCGTCGGCGCCGCGATAGCCAATCGATAGAAGCTGGCGATCGCGATCGAACAAAAAACCGAATTCCATAGCGATGGCCATCGTCTTGGACGTTTCGGCGAGCGTCGCCAGGCGATGGAGGAGCAATCGTGCCGCTTGCTCGGATTCTTCCAGCGCAACGACCAGTGCGGCTGCATTGGGATCGTTGCCTAGCGAGTCCACTCTTCGCTCCTTGAGACTGCGTAGCACCGCGTCACAAAGCTGCGGCAGGTGTTCAAGCGTGGGCACTTTGGCAAGCCGCGAAAGCTCCGGATCGTCCACTAACGGCGCCGCGTTGCGTGCGACAATCCCGGCCCATGGCATAAGCGTTTCGAAATCGTGCCGATGCGCATAAACCGAGGCGCGCAGCGTGTCCGCCCAGATCAGAACATCGCCGGTTCGTTCGTCGGTGGAACCTTTGGCGATTTCCGCGATCGCATCCACACGGCGGACCAACTCGTCCATGAGCGTTGCCAGGGCAACTGCATCGCCAGGCAGGTGTGCGAGAAGACCGCCAAATTCGTTGCATGCTGCCGCCAGCTTTGGCGGCTGCGGGTCGTGCGGATCGGCATGCAAGGACTCGGCGAGAAGACCGATCGTGTCCTTCAGCCCGTCACTCCAGCGCGGATTGAAGGCCGGCCCTGCCGCTATCTCGCGGCAGGCACTGCCAAGCGCAATCAGATGGCCGGCGAGATTACCGCTATCGACCGAGGAAACATATTTCGGCTCAAGTGCGTGCAGGTCCCGTGTGTCGTACCAGTTGTAGAAATGACCGCGAAAGCGTTCGAGCCTGTCCATCGCGGCAAAAGTCGCTTCCAACCGGTCTACGGTATCGAAGGTGCCCGGCCAGCCAAAATCGCGCGCGACGATGACCGACAGCAGATACAGGCCCATATTCGTCGGCGAGGTGCGATGCGCCACCAGCGGCTGCGGGTCTTCCTGGAAATTGTCGGGGGGAAGCATGTTGTCTTCCGCCGTGACGAAAATCTCGAAAAAGCGCCACGTCCGCCGCGCGATCAGCCGCAGCGCGTGAGCGTCGGCGGCGGTCACCGATAGATGTCCGGTCACGGGCGGCGGCAGGCTCGCCAGCCTGGCGACAACGGGCGAAAAGACCCAAAGCGCCGCAAATGGCGCCGCGAGTGGCCAGGTATGATCGCCAACGAACACAATGACGACGCCAACGCTAGCGGCGAACGCGACACTCGCTAAGATCTGAATGCCGAGTGCACGGGAATCGAATTGCGCCTCTTCGCTCGACTGCGCGGCTGTGGTCCATTCCAACAGTCGGCGGCGTGCAATAAACAGACGGTACAGCGTTCGCATCACGGCATCGACCATCAGCCAAGCCTGATGCGCGAGGAAAGTAAGGAGAAACGCGCTCTGCAAAAGGCCGAGAGCCAGATCTTTGCGGATGCCGTTCAGATGATTACGCAGTGAAACGCCCGCCCGCTTGTGAACGACATTGGCGATCGCCGGCAGCAGTGGCGGGAATGCGAGGGTGAACACCAGGAAGGCGGTCCATGCCAGCGCCGCGTCAAATGGCTGGAGCCAGCCCACAATGAAGGCAAGAAGCGCCCCGGGCGCCGAAAGCGAACGGCGCATATTATCCAGCAGCTTCCACCGGCCGGCCGCCGGAAGGGCGCTTCGCTCGGAATTGTCGTGCCGACCGGGGCCGCGGCCGAAAAGCCAAGGTAGCAGTTGCCAATCACCGCGGGCCCAGCGGTGCTGCCGTGCGCTCGCGACGTCGTAGCGTGATGGAAATTCCTCGACGAATTCGATATCGGAAGCGAGCCCCGCGCGGGCGAATATCCCCTCCAACAGATCGTGACTCAATATTGCGCTGTCGGGGATTTTCTCCTGCATCGCGCGTTCGACAACATCGACATCATAGATTCCCTTGCCGACATAAGAGCCTTCCTCAAACAGATCCTGATAGACGTCGGAAACGGCAAAGGCGTAGGGGTCGAGACCGGTAGGCCCGGAGAAGGCTCGCTGGAACAGCGACCCTTCGCGCCCGATGGGCAGCGATGGGGTAACTCGCGGCTGAAGAATTCCGTGCCCTTCCACGACACGGCCAAGGCGCTGATCGAAACGCGGGCGGTTGAGAGGATGAGCCATCTTTCCAATCAGCCGCCTCGCCGCGCCGATCGGCATCCGTGTATCCGCGTCGAGCGTAATGACGTAGCGGACGGCGGGGAGCAACACCGGCCTGCCGTCGACATTCAGGAAGGTGGTATCGGTCGCGCCCCGCAAGAGTCGGTTCAGTTCGTGTAGCTTGCCGCGCTTGCGCTCCCAGCCGATCCACTTATCTTCTCCCTTGTTCCAAACGCGCCGACGATGCAACAGGAAGAAGCGGCTACCGGCCTTAGCCGGCCCGTATTGCCGATTGAGACGGGCGATTCCTGCCGCCGCGGCGCCGAGCAGCTCTTCGTCCGTTGCTGAAACCTCAGCGGTTGAGTCTACCCAATCGGACAGCAGTGCGAAGTGGAGATTGTCATCGGCGTTCGACAGATAGTGAATTTCCAGGCGCTCGATCTGTCCGTCGATCGATTCTCGATTGGTCAGCATCGTGGGTACGACAACGATGGTCCGGAGATCCACCGGCACGCCTTCGCGAAGCTCGAGCCCAGGTAGCGGGTTCGCACCCACAGTTTGCGTGATGAGGCGATTGACTAAAGCAACGGCAACATCCGACGCGGGAATCACGCCGAGGATCGCGAGCAAGGCAATCGCCCAGCTGCCGAGTCCGCCATAAGCCGTGCCGACCAGCCCGAATCCCAGGACGATGGCACCTACAAGCGCGATCATCCCGGCATAGCTGTATATGCCGCTTGCGGCAATCGCATGAAAAAGCCGCCGCCGAAACGGAACGCGGCTGTTCAGGCGCTGTTCGAATCGCTGTCGGCCCTTCGAGATCAGGTAATAGCCGGGATCGCATTCGCGGCCTAAAGGTGCGTTCGTCCGCGCCGCCACGTCGCCGGCCTGCTTTGCTGCCGCAATCGCCAGTTGAGCGATCTCGATCTCGTCGTGCCCCGAATTGCGCGCCACCTCCTCGATTGCACGGCGGTAGAGATCGCGGGTCGTAAAATCCATGGCGGCGAAATTGCTCGCCGCGCGCAAAGCCGCATCGACAAGGCTCACGCTCTCGAACCATTCCGCCCAATTGATCGTCGAGATCAGGCGCATGCTCGTGATCACGTTGCGCACGGTGACGTTCATCGCGCTCTGGCGCTGGACCTCATCGCGCACGATCCGATCAGTGGTCGTTCCTTCTGCCGCGAGCCGTTTATTCAGCCATTGCAGCGCGGGCGTGACATCAGGATCGCGATCGCGCAGGCGCTGAGCCAGCTGCACGGCAAAGGCGGTGGACCACGGGACCTGATCGAGACTGTGCATAACGATAGCCGGCGTCTCGTCGCTGCTGGCTTTCGTCCCCAGGATTCGATCCATCAGCGCATCGGCTTGGCGGCTTGCGTCGAGACGCATGACGATTGCTTCCGCCAAACGGCGTAAATTCTCGACCAGCGTGATGCGTAAGGTAATCGCGACCGCCCATAACTCTCCGATGGTAAGCGGCTGGACGCGCTGATATGCCGCGACCAAGCGGGTGAGTTTCAGGACGTCGAACGCGCTATCGGTGTGGGCGACCAGTGCCCATGCGACACCGAAGACGCGCGGGTATCCAGCCAGCGGCCCATCGGCAAGCTTCGGCAGCATGCGATAGAAACCAGGTGGCAGGTCATCCTTGATCTCGCGAATCTGTTCGTCGACGATATGGAAATTGTCGAGCAACCATTCGGCCGCCAGCGTGATCGGCTGGTGCGCACGCGTTGCATTGACGATCTCGCGATAGGCGGTAATGAGGACTTTGGTATCGGTGTAAAGTCGCGGCGCACGCCGGATGGAGCCAAAGCCTTTCTGGGAGACGCGCTGCGCTGCGGCGAGGCTTTCAGCATGCTGCTCCAGTCGTTCGACGCTGAACAGCTCCGCGCGAATAGGTTCTTCCGGCGCAATCACTGCGGCACGCCTGGAAGAACCAGTAGGATATGCGTAATTCAACGCTTTAGGCCTTGTCTGGAGCCGCTGTGGCGGCCGGGTATCACTCGGCCTTAGTGGCTGCAGTTGCTCGGACGTCGAATCCCCATTCCTGCGTCCAGTTTGTCACGCAACATGGCGATCAGGGCGTCATCCTCGTAGAGCAGCACGCGGGGTGCTTTCGCCGGCCTAGACGCGCACACCCAAGGCTCAAACGCAATCTCCATGCTTGCACGCCTGCTCTCGGCTGGGGCAAGCCTAGCGGTACCGCATCGCGGTTTTAGCGCGGTTGCTGTTGGTTGCCGTAAACGCTGTTGTCGAAACCGTTCAAGTCAGCCACGGTTGTTTTATCCCCCTCCGGTAACGGTCAGAAATTATCCTTCGCCCGCCGGATCGCGGCGAAGGTCGCCACCGAATCGCCCGGCGCGCCCATCGCGCGTTGCAGCTCCGGCAGGTCGGCGCGCAAGAACGGATTGGTCGCCATCTCGTCGCCCATCGTACCCGGCACGGTCGATTGTCCCGCCGCGCGCATCGCATCGACGCGCGCCGCCCGCGCGATCAGCGCCGCGTTCTTCGGCTCCATGGTCAACGCGAAGCGCGCGTTGGCCTGGGTGTATTCGTGGCCGCAATAGACCCACGTCTCCGCCGGTAGTTTCTTCAATTTGCTCAGCGAGTTCCACATCTGCTGCGGCGTGCCTTCGAACAAGCGGCCGCAGCCCATCAAGAACAGCGTGTCGCCGCTGAACAGCGCCTGGGAATCCTTGAACCAATAGGCGATATGGCCGCGCGTATGGCCGGGTACGTCGAACACGGTTGCGGCTTCGTTGCCGAACTTGAACGTGTCGCCGTCGCCGACCGCGACGTCGATGCCGGGTATTCGGGCTCGATCGGCAAGAGGCCCGACGACGATCGCTTGGCTCGCCGCCTTCAGCGCCAGATTGCCGCCGGTGTGGTCGGGATGGTGGTGCGTGTTGATGATGTGGGTGAGGGCCAAGCCGCGTTGTTTGAGCGCGGCCAGAACCGGCGCCGCTTCCGACGGATCGACGACGCCGACCGCGCCGCTTTGGGGTTCGCGCAGCAGATAGATGTAATTGTCGCGCAATGCGGGGATAAGCTGGATCTCGAGCGTCATGGCGGCAGACTAACGCAAATCGCCGCCCGTGCTACACTCGAAACGATGTTCATTGATGTCGTTGATTTACGCGATTTCTACGAGCGCCGGCTGGGCAGCATCGCGCGGCAGATGATCCGCCGCCGCATCGGCATGCTGTGGCCCGAGTTCAAGGGCCTCAATATCCTCGGCCTCGGTTATGCGACGCCGTTTCTGCGGCCGTTTTTGTCCAAGGCCGAACGCGTCGTCGCGCTGATGCCGGCGCCACAAGGCGTGCTGCCGTGGCCGCGCCAGGCGCCGAACTGCGCCGCGCTGACCGACGAAAGCGACTTGCCGCTGCCGAATTTCTCGATGGATCGCGTGCTGCTGGTGCACGGCCTCGAATTCAGCGAGCAGGTGCGGCCGCTGTTGCGCGAGATCTGGCGGGTGCTTGCCGCTGGCGGCCGGCTCATCGTCGTCGTGCCTAACCGCCGCGGCATCTGGGCGCGCTTCGATCACACGCCGTTCGGCCAAGGCAATCCCTACACCACGGGCCAGCTGAGCCTGTTGCTGCGCGACGAAGGCTTCACGCCCGAGCGCAGCGCCGGCGCCCTCTTCGTGCCGCCGACCGCGAGCCGATTCCTGCTGCGCTCGGCCGCGCTGTGCGAGCGTATCGGCGAAATGTGGTTCGGCACCTTCGCCGGCGTGGTCGTCGTCGAGGCGACGAAGCAGATCTACGCCGCCAAGCCCAAGGCCGAGCGGCTGAAAGAGCGCCGCCGGGTCCTGCTGCCGATGCCCGGCACGCCGAGCCCCGCCGGCCCATAGGCGAGCAAAAGGCAAAGTCCGAAGACCCGTCACGCTCAACACCGGGATTTCCGCACTCTTTGCTTGCAATTAAGAATGACTCGCATTAGCATCCAGCGGCTTTGGCAAGGCTTGGGAGCGGCACAATGTTGCGATCGGGTTCGCGAATCGAATTCTGTCCGGCGGCGCGGCGATGACCCTCGGTCGCCGGGATCTGTTCCTCGCCGGCGGCGCCATGGCGCTGACGGCTGGCGCCTCCGCGTTGGTGCGCGCGCAGACCATGGACATGAACCACGCGCCGGCGGCAGCCGGTGCGGCGCAGCCGCCATCGCTGGCGGGCGCCGCCGACCACACCATCCGCATCGGCACCGGCTTGGTCGAGCTTGGCCCCGATGCGATCGTCTCGACCAAAACCTATAACGGCCAATTCCCCGGTCCGCTGCTGCGCCTGACCGAAGGCAAGCGCGTCGTCGTCGACATCTACAACGACACCGACACCGACACGCCCGAGCAGCTCCACTGGCACGGTCAATTCCTGCCGGTCGATGTCGACGGAGCGGCGGAGGAGGGCACGCCGTTCATTCCGCCGCACGGCATGCGGCGCATCGCTTTCACGCCCGGTCCGGCGGGCTTCCGTTTCTATCACACGCACACGCGCGCCGGCCGCGACCTGTCGCTCGGCCTCTACAGCGGCCAGGTCGGCCCGGTCTATATCGAACCGCGGCACGAGCGCGGCGCCTACGACCGCGAAGTGTTTCTCGTGCTCAAGGAATTCGGGCCGTACTTCAGCCGCACCGAGATGGCGCTCGATTTTCTCGATCCGAAGGCCATCGTGCCGGCGCTGCATGCCGCATCGCAGACGGCGCAGCTCGCCGCGATCAAGCAGGGCCTGCCGCAAGCGTACAACGTCGCCTACGACTTCTTCTCGATCAACGGCCGCATGCTCGGGCAGGGCGAGCCGATCCGCGTCAAGGCCGGCGAACGCGTGCTGTTCCACGTTCTCAACGCCAGCGCCAGCGAGATCCGCAGCCTCGCGCTGCCCGGCCATGTCTTCCGCGTCGTCGCGCTCGACGGCAATCCGGTGCCAAAGCCGGCTGAAGTGCCGGTGCTCTGGCTCGGCACCGCCGAACGCATTTCAGCGATCGTCGAGATGAAACGCCCCGGCGTCTGGGTCATGGGCGATACGATCGACGATGATCGCCGGCTTGGCATGGGCATCATCGTCGAATACGCCGGCCAGAAGGGCAAGCCGGTGTGGCGGAAGCCGCTGCCGTTCCGCTGGGACTATCGCCGCTTCGCCAGGCCCGATACGCACATGCCGCCGCCCGACGAGATGATCGTCATGACCATCGCGGCGCGTAATGCGGCGGATCACGGCTTCGATGTGTTCACCATCAACGGCGTTTCATTCGACATGGACAAGATGACGGCGCAATTCCGCCTCGCGCGCGGCCGGCGCTATCGCCTGCAGTTCCGCAACGCCACCGATGACATCCACCCGGCCCACCTGCATCGCCACACGTTCGAGCTGACAAGCATTGCCGGCCAGCCGACGGCGGGCGTGATGAAGGACGTCGCGATGCTCGGCGCTTTCCAGGAGATGACCGTCGATTTCACCGCCGACCAGCCGGGCCTCAGCCTCTTCCACTGCCACATGCAGCCGCACATGGATTACGGCTTCATGGCGTTGTTCGACTGTGCCTGAACTGTATCGCTACTCGCCGCGGAACTTGATCGCCGCGTGCGTGCCGTCGCAGAACGGCTTGTTCTTCGACTGGCCGCAGCGGCACAGCGTCACGCGGTTGCGCACCTCATAGGCGTAACCGTCGGCGGCGATCACCGCGATGCCGCCGCGCAGCCACAACGGCCCGCCGCAATGCTGCGCCGGATCGTCGACGACGCCGATCGACACCGGCAGATTGGGCTCGAGCGCCTGGCCCGTCGCCTTGTCCCACGCGACGAGACGGCCGGACGGACAATTCTCCACCTGGCGGACGAAGATCGTTCGCGTCTGCGGGCTGTCGGTGTGCCGCACCTGGTTCCATACCTTGCCGTGCGGATCGCAGAAGCGCGCGAAGGCGCACAGACTGTCGGCGTCGGTCAACTTCATCGCCGGACCGTTGAAGGTGCGCGCCTGTTGCAGATAGGGCGCGCGGCTCGCGGTTTCTGTGCCGTCGAAGCCGACTTTCTCGTGGCTACCGTCGCAGAACGGCTTGTTCTTCGAATGGCCGCAGCGGCACAAATAGTATTCGCCCTCGGTCGCGAACCGCTTGCCCTCGATCCATTTCTCCGAGCCGCCTTCGGCGTCGACGCCGATCGTCTGCTTGCTCAGCGGCACTTCGGCGCTGACCGCATAAGGCCCGTCTTTCGTCACCGTCACCCGCGCGTGGCTTTTGGCGTTGCTCATGGCCGTTTCTCCCCGCTGCCGGTTGTTGTTGCGGCCAGTATGTGTGCGCCGCGGCCGGAATGGCAAGGCGGGCGGCGTTTATCGGATCGGCCGGTCGCACGCGTCGCCCGAAACCACCAGATGGATGCTCGGCGGCTGCGCCTTGGTCGGCGGATCGGACGCTTGGACATAGTTCGCCTTCTGGCCGTCGAGCGCGCCGCCGGCGAAGGTGAGCGTCGTGTTGCCGGCGTCGAAGCGATAGGTGCCGCTGGTGCCGGCCGCGTCGCGATAGCGTTGGTCGTCGACGATGGTGAAGTTGAGCGCGAGCCGCGGCTCGAGCCGCCCGCCGCTCAGCGCATAGCACTCATAGCCGCCGCGGAACACGCGCACAGGATGGAACGCCTGCTTGCCCTGGATCTTGAGCAGCTCGGGATCGTTGGCGATGCCGCCGATCGGCTTGGTCGGCACGCTGGCCGCCGGCTTCAGCATCGGCGCCGAAAACGACGTGTCCATGGTGTTGAGATAGCCCAGCGGATGGACGCGATACGGGAAGGGACTGTTCGGATCGACGCGCACGATTACGGAATCGAGATAGCCGGTGCCGAAATCGGCGGCGACGCGATCGCCCACTTTGTATTGCGCCTGCGCGGCCGGCGCGCCGAGCGCCGCGGCCAGGCAACAGCAAAAGGCGAACAGCAGAGTGCGGATTGACGATGCCATCGCGGTCCCCCTCCTCGATGCCACTTCGCCAGTATGTTTACGCCGTGGCTGCGCTGGCAAGGCGCGCCGCTACCGCTCGCTGGTCGTGCTGAACTCGCGGCACAGCGCCGCTTCCTCGCGGCTGCGATGGTCGTGCGTGCAGAATAACAGCGGCGGGTTATAAGGCTCGTCCGACTCCCGGACCGCGACATAGACGCCGCGCCCGTTGCCGTTGGCGTCGAGCCTTTCGCGCACCGAGAACCGAATGCCCATGTATGAAGCATGACACGGACCCGGTTTCGCGCAAGAGGGCCGATAACCCGCTCCTACGGCCGCGCGCTGGCGCGGCCTATACTGTCCGCCCACCGCCGGGGAGGACCGCCATGGACATTGGCACCGCAACGCTGTTCGCGCGTTATCGCGCCTGGGCCGACCGGCTGACTTATGACTCCGTCGCCGCGCTGCCGCCCGGTGAGGTGGACAAGCCGCGTCCAACTCTGTTCAAGACCATCGTCGGCACGCTCAACCACAACCTGCTGATCGACATGGTCTGGCAGGCGCATATCGAAGGCCGCGATCACGGCTTCAAGGCGCGCAACGTGGTGATCCACGCCGATCTGCCCGCGCTCTGGACGGCGCAGCAAAAGATGAACCAGTGGTGGATCGACTGGAGCGCGGCGCAGACCGAAAAGAGCCTCGACGAGCCCGTGCGCTTCCGCTTCATCGACGGCGGCGACAGCACGATGACGCGCGGCGCGATCCTGCTGCACGTCGTCAACCACGGCACCTATCACCGCGGCTGGATCGCCGAGATGTTCTACGAGATGCAGCACAAGCCGCCGGCGACCGACCTGCCGGTGTTTTTTCGGGAGGGCGGCGCCTAACGAGTTCGCTCTAACTTAAGCTTGAAAAAATCTACTCCGACCCGATTTCGCGCAACTCATTGATCTGCATCAACACGAGATTTCCAATTTGATGATCTACAGATTTTTTCGAATGGCACTCGCGTGCCGCCGCCTCCGGGAGAGGGAGAAAGGACGGCAACCCCAACATGCTAGACCGGTTTTACATCCTAGACCCGTGGTTCGCCTACGGTCTCAGTGCAGTAATCGTTTTGGCGGCTGCCGAGTTCGGCCGCTGGATCGGCGTGATTTGGCGCCGCCACCATCCCGAGGATGTGTCACCTGATATTTTAACGCTGGAAGGAGCCACGCTCGGCCTGCTCGCGCTGATGATCGGCTTTTCCTTCTCGATAGCTCTCAACCGTTTCGATGCCCGCCAGAGCGGGGTGGCGGACGAAGCCAATGCCATTGGCACGAGCGCGCTCTACGCCCGCATGCTACCCGAGCCGCACGCGAGCGAAGTAAAGGGGCTACTCCACGACTATGTTCAGCTGCGTGTTGACCTGTTTCGTGCGCCACCGAGCCCCATTTCACTGGAACAGATGATCCGCCGCAGTAATCAGCTGCAGGCGGAACTCGCGCGGCATGCGATCGAGGTCAGCACCATCGATCCACACTCAATATCGGCGGGGCTGTTCATGCACGCGCTGAACGAAATGTTCGATCTGCAGGAGAAACGGATCGCCGCGGCGCGCAATCGGGTGCCCGGTTTGGTATTCATCCTGCTCTATGGCATCGCCGTGGTCGCGATCGGATTTAGCGGTTATGCCAGCGCTCTGGGGAGCAGACGAGGTCGGATTCCGGTGGTGATCATGGCCGTGCTGGTCTCGGGTGTGATCGCGATGGTCGGCGACATCGACGGTTCACAGACCGGGTTTATCAACGTCAGTCAGCAGGCGATGCATGATCTGGCGCAGAGCATGGACCGTTAGGTTTGGTCGCTGTCGCTTGCCATATCCCTTCACGATTGCTGTCGCCTTCGTCAGCGATGGTGCTGATCGCGGGTGCGATCATGACTTTACCGCGCGCAATCTGATTCTCCACGCTGATCTGCCCGCGCTCTGGACGGCGCAGCAGGCGATGAACCGCTGGTGGATCGACTGGAGCGCGGCGCAGACCGCAAAGAGCCTCGAGGAGCCGGTGCGCTTCCGCTTCATCGACGGCGGCGACAGCTCGATGACGCGCGGCGCGATCCTGCTGCACGTCGTCAACCACGGCACCTATCACCGCGGCTGGATCGCCGAAATGTTTTACGCGATGGCGCACAGGCCGCCGGCGACCGATCTGCCGGTGTTTTTAAGAGAGGCGGCGACGTAACGGGTCGATCCTCGAAGTATAAGGTGATTATCCCTGACTTGACTGGTTCGTGCCCCGCTTCACGCTGGCTAAGACAGGCGCGCATTCTAATTCATCTGCTTTTCGCCGTTATGTTCCTCATAGGGAATCCAACGAGAACCGGCTGGTCGCCATGGTTCGTACACGAAGCAAAAATAACTGCTCCACCGTCGATCATAGATGTCAGTGTAATTGATGGTTCCCCACAAATAGAGACTTTTGGATTTAGCAATGGCCTGCTTAAAGTTGTTTACATCCAAAATCCGCACTCTCGATACGACTTCTTGACCGGGATAAAGGGTTTGTCTGCTTGTTATTCCGAGAACAGAGGGGCGATCCGGCGGAATTGGATAATTAAAGCCGTCTGGCAATTTCCCAAGAAACGGTATTGCCGTGCAGTTGGTAAAAATCGAGACATTGAATGCAGGCGTAGCCCCAAAATTTTTTATGAACGTAACTTGAAAATCGGTGAAAACGGCCCCCGGCTCATCCTTCATGGGCTTATAATTCGGGTCATTCAAACTCGGCAATTCAAGTTCAAGGCGTTGGAGGCCAACATAGGCTCTCAATTGCCGTCGCGCCGTGTCCCTCGCAATACAAGCTTGGTAAGCAGTAAGGCCGGTATAAACGATAAGCGCGGACAACGTGATGGCGAGAATGATTATGGTAGTTATGTCATACCAATCATGCCCTTTCATGTCGGCATCTCCCTTTGTACTGCGAGGCCGCTCTATCTTTTCTTTGGCATCAGTGGTTTCCAACCCTCTTGGTACGATCTTGGGAGGCTTTTGACCGGCGTCTACCTTGCCCGCGAGAGCAAAAACAATCCCTGCTCGGCCATGAGGTTGGCGAGCGCGCGGGTATAGGGCCGGCCAGAGCGATCGAGCGAAACGCTCCGCTCCACGCGGATACCTTCGTCGCGGCAGAGCAGCGCGAAGTCGCGGATCGTGCACAAATGGATGTTCGGCGTGTCGTACCACGGATAGGGCAATAGCGCCGAGCTCGGGAGTCTCCCGGCGATGAGCAGGCCCATCCGGATGCGCCAATGCCCGAAATTCGGAAACGACACGATCGCGTGGCGTCCGATCCGCACCAGGTTGAGCAGCACCTCGCGCGGCTTGCGCGTCGCTTGCAGCGTCTGGCTCAGCACCACGTAATCGAACGCGTCCGACGGATAATCCTCGAGGTCGTTGTCGGCGTCGCCCTGGATCACGCTCAGCCCGTGGCGCACGCACGAGTTCACGCCCGACTGCGACAGCTCCATGCCGCGGCCGTCCACGCCCTTGTTGTGCACCAGGTAATAGAGCAGCTCGCCGTCGCCGCAGCCGATGTCGAGCACGCGCGTCTCCGGCTCGATCATCGAGCCGACGAGCCGCAGATCGCCGCGCAATTCCGACGGCGGGTTGAAGGCGCGCGCGTCCACGCTCATGCGCCGGGCAGGCCGCGATGCTGGGCGCAGCCGTCGAGGAAGCCGCGCAGCGTGGCGTGGAATTCCGGCTCGTCGAGCAGGAAGGCGTCGTGACCCTTGTCGGTCGCCACTTCGACGAAGCTCACGTTCGCCGCCGCCGCGTTGAGCGCGTGCACGATCTCGCGGCTCTCGCGCGTCGGATAGAGCCAGTCGCTGGTGAACGAGATCACGCAGAAGCGCGTCGCCGCGCCGCGGAAGGCGTTGGCCAGCGCGCCGCCGTGCTCCGCCGCCAGGTCGAAATAATCGCAGGCGCGGGTGATATAGAGATACGAGTTCGCGTCGAAGCGCTCGACGAAGGTGATGCCCTGGTGGCGCAGGTAATTCTCCACCTGGAAATCGGCGTCGAAGCCGAAGGTCAGCGCCTCGCGGTTCTGCAAATTGCGGCCGAACTTGCGATGCAGCGCCGCCTCCGAAAGATAGGTGATGTGCGCTGCCATGCGCGCGACCGCGAGGCCGCGCGCCGGATTGCGGTTTTGCTGCTGATAGGCGCCGCCGCACCACTCGGGATCGGCCATGATCGCCTGGCGGCCGACCTCGTGGAAGGCGATGTTCTGTGCCGAATGCCGTGCGGCTGTTGCAATCGGCACGGCCGAGAACACGCGCTCGGGATAGGCCGCCGCCCATTGCAGCACCTGCATGCCGCCCATCGAGCCGCCGGTGACGCAGAACAGCTTGTCGATGCCGAGATGGTCGATGAGCTGCTTCTGCGCCCGCACCATGTCGCCGATGGTGATGACTGGGAACGACAGGCCCCACGGCTTGCCGGTTTCCTCGTTGATGTCCGACGGTCCGGTCGAGCCCATGCAGCCGCCAAGCACGTTGGCGCAAATCAGGAAATAGCGTTCGGTGTCGAGCACCTTGCCCGGCCCGGCGAGCGTGTCCCACCAGCCGGGCTTGCCGGTCACCGGATGTGGCTCGGCGACATACTGGTCGCCGGTCAGCGCATGGCAGACCAGAATCGCGTTCGACTTGTCTTCGTTCAGCTTGCCGTAGGTCTGATAGGCGATGGTGTAGGGCGCCAGCTCGACGCCGGAGTCGAGCGCCAGCGTCGTGCTGACGTTCAGCACGTGGCCCGGCCGTTGGGCGCGGGCAGCGCGGGACGGGGCGGCGACCGGCTTGGTCATCGAGGGCAAAGCCTGAAAATCCAAATAATCCTGAGCGTTAGCTAGGTAACGCGCACCCGATATGTCAATGTTTTCTTTGCTTTCGCGCCCGCTTTGGAATTATCAAAGACGCCCGCATTGCACCGTAAACCGCCATGGCCCAGCCACCGCGCTCGCTCAAAACCCTGCGTCGGCAGATCGACCAGATCGACGACAAGCTGCACGACCTGCTGATGC
>DASQGX010000127.1:0-25483 GCA_035632395.1 Allostellaceae bacterium | reverse complement strand
GTGGCCCGCTAACGCAGGTGGGAACCATGTGCCGAAGCCACGGCTCCGGTAGGGACAGTCCCCGAGGTGTCGATATCGGCCCCGGGGTTTCATGCGCCTAACGCACCGCGCAGCCCCATCCTCGTGTTGCTATAATTGGGTCGCTTCGAGACGCGCTGCAACCGTTTCGATGCGCAGTGCCAAACGTTCAATGCCGCTGGCCAGCGCTTCTTCGTCGAGGCCTGCAGCGGGACCGTTCGACGCGCCGCGCGCGCGGCGCAGCGTCTCGCGTGCCTCGCTGAGTTCATCCGCCAGCATCAGCGCCGCCATCACCAGCAGCCGCGCCTCGCCGGCCTGCGGCGCATCCTTGGCAAAGCCGACGACCTTGGCATCGATGCTGCGGCCGAGCTGCCGGACTCGATCCTCCTCGCCGGGTTCGCAGGCGATGGTATAGGAGCGGCCGTTGATGGCGACGGTCACCTGCGGCATCAGCCCTCCAGCACCCGGTCGAGACGGCTGATGACGGCGTCAATCCGTGCAGCGACATCCGCCGGGGGCTTGCTGGAAGGCGAATCAGTCTTCGCCGCCCCCCGGCCGGAAACGCTGGCAACTGCCGATTCGAGGCGAACCACGGCCTGTTCCAGCCGGCCAGCCGCCTGTTCGAGTCGCCCCACGTCCAAGTCCCCCAGGGTGAAACTGCGAGTCTAGGCGGTTTGTAAAGGAAACGTCAACGCACACAGGCACTTATTGTGCGATTCCAGTAACGGAGCATTAACCATTAAATTGTCTTATAGTCGCTACTAATGGCGACGATGCAAGGAGCCAGGTCTGATGACGGCGTCCGCTCTCTGGCAATTCGACCAGCTTTCCCCGGAAGCGCGCAACGCCGCCGAGGGCGCCGCGCGCGCGGCCGGCTTGCCCCTGACCCAATGGCTCGGCCGGCTGATCGCCGACACCGCCACCGCTGAAGGAGTCGCGCTAGCCCCCGCACCGCGAGTCGTCGCGCCGCCGCCGCAACCCCGCGCCGTCGTCCAGCCGCTGCCGGTTCGCCCGGCGGTGCCGCCGCGTGCCGTGGCGCCGATGCCCCAACCTTTTACGCCGGCTGCCGAGCCGGTTCCGCCGCCGATGCCGCGGGCCGTGGCGCCGCCGCCGGCTCACCCGCAACCGATGCCCGACACGGCCGCACACAGCGCGCCGGTCGACGCGACCACGATCATGCTTTCGCCCTTGGCGCTCGAACCCGGCAGTGTCGGCGTGCGCGGCGACGAGCCGGACGCGCCCGAAGCCCTGGTCGCTGCCATCGCGCGCGAAGGATTGCGTCAGCCGATTCTGGCACGCCGCAAATCCGGCGACGGCCGTTACGAAATCATCGCCGGCCGCCGCCGTTGGCGCGCCGCCCGGCGTCTCGGCTTGGCGCAGATTCCGACCGTTGTCACCAATCTCCCCGATCCCGAAGCTGTCCTCGCCTCGCTGACCGAAAATCTCGGCGAAGCCACGCTGTCGGCCATCGATGAAGCACGGGCCTATTTGCGCCTGCTGACGGAGTTCTCGCTCGATCCGCGCGTCGTGTGCAGCGCGATCGGACGCGACATGACGCACGTCGTGCGTACATTGCGCCTGCTCGGACTATCGCCACGCCTGCGTGGCCTGATCGTCGCCGGCCGGCTGTCGCAAGCGCAGGCTTATGCGCTGCTCGATACGCCCGATCCGGAACGTGCCGCTGATCAGATGCTGTCCGAACAGGCCGGCGTCGACGAGGCGTTGCGGCGCATCGCCGCCGTGCCAGGAGAACAACGCCCATGATGCGCGAATCGCCTCTCAGCTGGACTGACATGGATGTTGACCCGACGTTCCGCCTGCTTGCTGAACGCGCTGCGCGCATCGCCGGCATCCCCGTCGACGCCTGGCTCGAGCGCGCCATCCGCCGCGCCTGCCCCGAATATTTTGTGCCGGCAGCGCCGGTCGTGCCGCCGGCGCCGGCCGCGTACGGCGAACCGCCGCATCCGACCATGCCGCCGCCCTTGATGCCGCAGATTCCGCCGACTCCGCAGCCGAGCGGCGCCGGTGCAGCGCTCGCCGAGCTCATGGCGCGGGCGCGGCAACCGCATCCCGAACCGCTGCCTTCGATGCCGGCACATGCTCAATTCGTGCCGCCGCCAGCACCGATGCCACGCCCTGCCATGACGCCGCCTGCCGCCGAAATGCCGTTTGCCAGCGTCACGCCGGGAGCGCCGGCGTTCGAACCTCCGCGCGCGCCCGTGCACCAACCGGAAGAATTCGTAGCGCACGAGCCGTCGCCGATGGAGCGCGCGCGTGAATCAAAGCGGCGCGCTGCCGCTTTTGCCACCGAAGTTGCCGATTGGCGCGCGCACGACGAGCGTCAGCCGCGCGCCGGCACACCGTGGCCGGTGTTTGGCGAAAGTCTCGACGAAGAATCTTATGTGCCGCTCGACGCCGACACCGGTTTCGATACGCGCGAGCCGCTCGAATTGCGCAACCCGATCCGTGCGCGGCGCTCGCGCCGCCCGCTACTGATCGCCGTGGCAATCGCGCTCGCCGTGGCGCTCGGTGCCATCGGCGCGCAGCGGTTCATCGCAGGCCATCTCGGCCACTCCGAAGCGCTCGAAGGCGCCGCGCTGTCGCCGCGGGCGGACACCGCCGGAACCGTGTCGCACCAAGCCGCGCTGTCGCCGTCCGTGCCGCAGCCTACGCCCGAACCGGCCCAAACCGTGCCGACGCCGTCAGCTGCCATGCTGCCCGGCACACCCACAACTACCCCGCAGACGCCGAACAGCGACAATGGCGCGCTGCTTCCGCCCGCCTTAGTCTCGCCTGAGAACTCGCCGCCGCCACCGCCGCCGGTGACCGCGTCGGTGCCAACTCCGACACCAATCGCAATGCCACAAACGGCTGCGCCCACCGCAACGCCGTCACCGATCGTCGCCGCGCCAAAACCGCAACCGCCGGCGGCGACCGAGGCCGTGGCGCCGGCTCTGCCGCCGCCGCTGCCGCCGCGCAAGCTCGCGGCCCCCAAGCCGGTACCGGAAAAGCCGATGCAACAGGCCGAAGCGGCTGCCACCGCTGCCGCGCGTCAGGCCGCCGACGCCGAAGCGCCGAAGGACCCGGCGAAGCTGGCCAGCTGGCTCGAACAGCGCGCCAAAACCGGCGACCCCGTCGCCGAATACCGGCTCGGCGTGCTCTACGCGCTCGGTCAGGGCGTGAAGCAGGACTACACCCAGGCCGCGCAGCTCTTTAAATCGGCCGCGAACGGCGGCGTCGCCGAAGCGCAATACAACGTCGCCGTGATGTACAGCGAAGGCATGGGCGTCGAGCACGACCCGGCGCAAGCCGTGACCTGGTACCGGAAGGCGGCTGAACAGGGGAATGCCAACGCCGCCTTCAACCTCGGCGTCGCCTACTCCAATGGCACCGGCGTGCAACAGGATATGCCGGAAGCGGCACGCTGGTTCCGCCGCGCCGCCTCGGCCGGCGTGATCAACGCACAGTTCAACCTCGGCCTGCTCTATGAACGCGGCGAAGGCGTACCGCAATCGCTGGTCGAGGCCTATGCGTGGTACGCTGCCGCCGCTGCACGCGGCGACCAAGGCGCGGCACAACGGCGCGATCATATTGCCAGCGCACTGGCGCCCGGTGATCTGAAGAAGGCGCAGGCGCGCGCGACGCAGTTACAGCAGATGATTCAAACCAGCGTTGCGCCGACGGCGTCGCAAAAGGCCACCACTGTGACACCCTGATCCACCGGCACGGACGCCCGCCAGGCGTCCGGCCGTTCACGTCACGACACGAGCCGTCCCTTCGCCACCCACCAACCGGAATTGATGCCGCGCAGGCGCGCGGCGGCCGCGCCTGCCGCGGCGTTGCCAGCAAAGAGCGCGAAACACGTCGCGCCGCTGCCGCTCATGCGCGCCAGGAGCGCGCCATCGCAGGCCGCAAGCGCGGTCAGCACATCGTCGATTTCGGGCACGATGGCACGCGCCGCGTCGGTGAGATCGTTGCAGCGCGCCTTCAGAATCGCCGCTAGCTCTGCCGCGTTGGCCGGCGCATAGGCGAAACGCGCCGACTGGCCGAACGGGCCCTGTCGCGACTTGTAGACGTCCGGGGTCGGCAGTGGCCGGCCAGGATTGACCAGCACCAGATACGTTTCTGGCAACGTCGGCGCCGGCGCGACCAATTCGCCGACGCCGCCGATGAATGCTGCGCGTCCGGCGAGGCAGACCGGCACGTCAGCGCCGAGTGCCGCACCGAGCGCGGCAATCTGTTCCGGCGCGAGCTTCGCATTCCACAGCGCGGCCAACGATATCAGCGTCGCCGCCGCGTCGCTCGAACCGCCACCGATGCCGGAAGCGATTGGCAGATTCTTTTCGAGTATCACCAAGGCACCGGGCGGGTGGCCGAGTTCGTGCGCAAGCGCCTCGCCGGCGCGCCAAACCAGATTCTGTTTCGGATCTTGCGCCGCGAGCTGCTCGGCGAAAGGGCCGGTGATCGCGATATTGAGGCTGCGTGCCGGGCTGACAGTGATGTGATCGCCGATGTCGGCAAACGCCACCAGGCTGTCGAGCAGGTGAAAACCGTCGGCGCGGCGGCCGACGACGTGCAGATAGAGATTGAGCTTGGCCGGCGCGAGCAAACTCAGCCGCCGCTCACCTTCGCGGGCTCGACACTGAGTCCGTGGTCGAGCTTGGCCTGAATGGTCTTCGCCTCGTCCGCTTCCGGCTTGAACTGGAGCGCGCGCTCCCATTGATAGCGCGCCTCGGTTTCGCGGCCGCTACGCCAATAAGCGTCACCTAGATGGTCGTTGATCGTCGGATCCTCGGGCACCAGCTCGATCGCGTGCTCCAGCGTTTCCGTCGCACGGGCAAATTCGCCGAGCCGGAAATAGGCCCAACCGAGACTGTCGACGATGTAGCCGTCATTGGGCCGTTGCGCGACCGCACGCTGGATCATCTTGACCGCGTCGGGCACCTTTTCGCCTTTGTCGATCCAGGTATAGCCGAGATAGTTCAGCACCAGCGGCTGTTCTGGCCGCAGCTTCAGCGCGCGCTCGAGATCGGCCTCGGCACGCGACCATTGTCCCGAGCGTTCGAACGAGACCCCGCGGCTGTAAAAGACCTGCCAATCATCCGTCGTCGGCTTGGGAATTCGCGCCAGCGCACGATCATAGGCGCCGACCGCGTCGGTGAAGCGGCTGTGCGAACGAAGGATATCGCCAAGCTCGATCAGCGGCGCGGCGCGCGTCGGCTGCTCGGCCGCCATCGTCTCCAGCAGCTTATTCGCCTCATCGGTTCGCGACAGCGAGTCGAGCGTCAGGGCGACGCGCATCCGCGCTGTCCACGCATAGGGCGACGAAGGGTCGACGTGCTGATAGAGCGCCAGAGCGTCCTCAGGCTGATCCTGCTGGGCACGAATCTCGCCGACGAGAAGCTGCGCCAGGGGAAAGTCCGGCTTGAGGTCGAGCGCCAGTCGAGCGTAGATCAGCGCCGCGTCGAGGGTCTCGGCCTGATTGAGCAGGCTCGCGAGATCGAACAGTGCCTCTGCCGCGCCCTCGCCGGCGGTCGTGATCAGCGGATGCGGAATGACGCTGTGCGCCAGACGATCCAAGCCAGCGGCGCTGACTTCGGAATCGTCGATCGGCATCATGCTTTGATAAACCGAGCGCGCGGCGATGCCGTCGTGCTGACGTTCGTAGAAATTGCCAGCCAGCTCGGCGATCCGTGTCGTTGGCGGCGTCTCGACGGCCAGCACCTTTTTATAGAGCGCGGATGCCGCTGCCGTAGGGCCGGTGAAGTCGGCAATGAGCGCCTCGTGCAGTTCCTTGAGCGGACCGAGGCCGCGCGTGTCGCCCATTGCATCGAGATCGCGTTGCGCCCGTTTCCGGTCGCCGCGGCCAACATCGGCCCAAGCGGCCAACAGCGGCACGGCATAACGCTGCGCGCCTTCATGCGGCACCGACGCCGCTTGGTTCAGCGCCTGCGCATAATTGCCTGATTTGATCGCCTGCTCGACCAGCACCAAGCCGGCCAATCCACCGGCGCCGTCGTGCGCCGCGATTTTGTGTGCCAATGAAGCCGCCTGATCGATGCGGCCAGCCGACACCCGCAGCGCGAATGCGCGGCGCATCAAATTGTAATTGTCGGGATCGGCGGCGAGCGCGGCGTCGATGAAGTCGGTCGCGCCGCGGTAGTCGTGATCCTCCTGCGCATGCAGCGCCGCCAAGTAGCCGCCGAATCCGCTTTCGGGCTGCGGCGACGGTGCTGTTGCCGGATGGTCGGAGGCGTTTCCCGAAGAGGCGGCCAGTCCCAGGACAAGGCCTGTCACTGCAGCGCGGGCAAAAGAGGATCGCAGCTTCATCGCACCATCCGGCGGATCGCGTGGTGGGCGAAGATTACACCGCTAGCGCCCGCTTAGGTCAGCCTATTCGTTACATATTCGGGTAATTCGGGCCGCCGCCGCCTTCCGGCACGGTCCAATCGATGTTTTGCCCCGGATCCTTGATGTCACAAGTCTTGCAGTGGACGCAGTTGGCGGCGTTGATCTGGAGCCTGGGCACACCGGCCGGGTTCTCGACGATTTCGTATACGCCGGCCGGGCAATACCGAGTTTCCGGCGAATCATAGCGTGCATAATTGACCGAGATGGCGTCTTCCGGTCGGCGTAAATGTAAATGCGGCGGCTGATTCTCCTTGTGAGCGACATTCGACAGGTTAACCGACGATAGCTGGTCGAAGCTCACGACGCCGTCAGGCTTGGGGTAGGCGAGTGGTTGCGCCGCTTCGGCACGCTGCAGTGCCTCGTAGTCGGCACGGTGGTGCAAAGTCCACGGCGCTCGGCCGCGCAGAATGTAAGTGTCGAAGGCGGCATGGGCGAGACCCGCCCAAAGACCCCAACGAAACGCCGGTCGGATATTGCGTACGGCGCGCAGCTCGGGCCAGACCCATGACGCCGCCAGCGCGCTGCGGAAATCAGCTGTCTCGCCTGACAGCTGCCGCGCCACGGTTTCGGCTGCGACCATCCCTGACTTCATGGCCGTATGGCTGCCCTTGATCTTCGGCACATTGAGAAAGCCGGCAGCACACCCGATCAGATGGCCGCCGGGGAAACTTAGCGCCGGAATGGATTGGAACCCTCCCTCGTTGAGCGCGCGCGCGCCGTAAGCAACCCGGCGGCCGCCGGCCAGGATCAGCCGAATCGCCGGATGCGTCTTGAAGCGCTGAAATTCCTCGAACGGATTGAGGAACGGATTGGCGTAATCGAGCCCGATGACGAAGCCGACCGCAACCTGATTGTTCTCGAGGTAATAGAGGAATGAACCACCATAGGTCTGTGCATCGAGCGGCCAGCCGATTGTGTGGATGACGCGGCCGGCATGGTGGCGCTCGCCAGCGACCTCCCACAGCTCCTTGATACCGATGCCATAGGTCTGCGGATCGCAACCGGCCCGCAAGCCGAACCGTGCTTCGAGCGCTTTGACAAGCGAGCCGCGGCAGCCTTCGGCAAACAGCGTAAGCTTGGCGCGCAATTCGACGCCGGGCTGGAATTCCGCCGTCGGCTTGCCGTCCTTACCGATACCCATGGCGCCCGTCGCGACCCCCGCAACGGCGCCCCCAGCGTCATAAAGCACCTCGGCGCCGGCAAAGCCTGCATAGATTTCGACGCCGGCCGCCTCTGCTTCCTTCGCCAGCCAGCGGCAGAGATTGCCGAGGCTGATGATGTAATTGCCGTGGTTGCGCATCGGGCGTGGTGTCGGCAGACGCCAGGCATGATACCGCGTGAGCAGCATGAAGCGGTCGTTCGTCGCCGGCGTCAGCAGCGGCGCGCCGCGGTCGCGCCAGTCGGGCAGCAGCTCGTCGAGCGCGGAGGGCTCGAACACCGCGCCGGACAGGATATGCGCGCCAACCTCCGATCCCTTCTCGATTACGCAGACGGAAGCCGCCGGTCGCAATTGCTTCAGCCGGATGGCGGCGGCGAGACCTGCGGGGCCGGCGCCGACGATCAGCACGTCGTATTCCATGCGCTCGCGCTGCATCGGCGCGACTATAGCCGGTGGTGTCCAAAGAACCAGCGATGCTAGGCTCGCCGGATGCAGGATCGCGCCGCGCTGCTCCGACTTCTCGAATGGCAGTCCGCGATGGGGGCGGACGACGTCGTGCTCGACGCGCCGCGCGACCGGACCCAACCAAAACCGAAGCCGGTTGATCGGCCACGGCCGGCGACTCCGGCGGCACCCGTGTTGGCTGCGCCGACAGCGACCGTACCGCAGAGCGCGATGCTGGCGGGCGCCAACGAGCTGGCAGCCGCCGCCAAGGACCTGGCCGCGCTGCGAATTGCCGTCGAATCGTTCGATGGATGTTCTCTGCGGCGAACCGCGACCCACACTGTCTTCGCCGATGGCAACCCCGACGCGCCGTTAATGTTGATCGGAGAAGCACCCGGCGCCGACGAGGACCGGATTGGTCTGCCATTCGTCGGCCGGAGCGGTCAGTTGCTCGATCGCATGCTGGCGACCATCGGCGTCCGGCGGGCCGAGAACGCCTACATCACCAACGTCCTGTTCTGGCGGCCGCCGGGCAACCGCAAGCCGACGCCCGAGGAAACCGCGATCTGCCTGCCCTTTGTCTGGCGCCACATCGCCCTGAAACGGCCGAAAATCGTGGTTTTGTGCGGTGGAACGGCCACCGCGACCCTGCTCAACCGTAACGACGGGATTACGCGCCTGCGCGGAAGATGGCTCGACCTAATGGTGCCGGATCTCGGACCGGTACCGGCCTTGGCGACCTATCACCCGTCTTTTCTTTTGCGTGCACCTGCGCACAAAAGTGAATCCTGGCGCGATCTCTTGGCGATACAGTCTAGAATGAATTCTGATAAGTAATACTCGGAAATTATGTAGAAGTTTTAACCGTGGTATAAATGCAGTCTGTAGGCCACAAAACTTTATAAAATTTTGACTTGCCTTTTGCCCGCAAGATAGTTTAAGGCCTCCCGAATGAACGGCTGGGAACGTGGGCGACGGTCGAGCAAGACTTACGCTGCGCTGTTTGTTATTGCGATTTTTTCAGCAGCATTGTTCGCCTTTCATAACGCAGCGGCAGGTGATCTGAGCGGCGAGTTCGAACTCGCGGCGCTGACGCCGCCAAGCAATCTCCGCATCGATACCGATCTGCCCTACGTATTGAATGGCGCAGACGCAGAACGCTATAGGTTGATCGAGCTCGAGCAGCGGACGGGCCAATGGCAGGCAGCCGATCATGAGATTGCCTCGCTCAAGGATCGGCTGCTGGTCGGCCACATCCTTGCCCAGCGCTATATCCATCCGCGTTATCGGGCGAGCTACGCCGAACTCGCCGCCTGGCTCGACGCCTACGGCGACCAACCGGAAGCCGGCCGCATCTATAATTTGGCGCTGAAACGCGCGCCCGAAGGCGCCAAGCCACCCAAGCCGGCAGCCAGCACGGTCGCGGCGCTGTCACTCGCCGACGGCGATCTCGATCCGCACCCAAATCACGCCGATGCCGAAGCCGGCGGCTCGCCCATTGCCTTGTGGCAGGCCGGCCTGACGGCGTGGCGTGCAGGCCGTCTCGAAGAAGCGCGTAAGGCATTTTCGACGCTTGCGACCGCGCCGGCGCAATCGCCCTGGACGCTCTCGGCGGCGGCGTTCTGGACTGCGCGGGTCGAGCTCCGGTCGCACCATCCCGCGGATGTCGCGCGCTGGCTTGGCCTCGCCGCCAACCACCCACACACCTTCTACGGGTTGCTCGCGCGCCGGCTGCTCGGGGTCGATACCGATTTCAATTTCGCCGATGCGCCATTCACCGACCTCGACGCTGGCATCATGACCGGCGATGCGGCCGGACGGCGCGCCGTGGCCGAGCTCGAGATCGGCGACCAGAACGCCGCCGCCGAGCTGCGCCTGATGGCCGCGCGCGGCTCGACCCAGGCAATGCTGGCGGCGATCGCGCTTGCCGATCGCGCCAACCTGCCGGCGCTGAGCCTGCAACTGGGCGCGATCGTCGCGCGCCGCGACGGCCAAGATTACGACCGAGCGCTCTATCCAATTCCGCGCTGGACGCCGCGCGGCGGCTTTACCGTCGACCGGGCCCTGCTATTCGGCGTCATGCGGCAGGAATCGAAATTCGCGCCACATGTCGTGAGCAACGCCGGTGCGCGCGGCCTGATGCAGCTGATGCCGGCAACCGCACGATCGATGGCGATGCAGCTCGGACAAGACGTCGGCGATCGCCGTGGCGAACGCGACCGGTTGGCCGATCCGGCAACCAATATGATGCTTGCGCAGGAATATATCCGCACGCTACTGCAGAACGACCACATTCGCGGCAATCTGCTTTTCTTCGCGCTCGCTTACAACGGCGGCCCGGGGGCGGTTGAACGGCGGAAGACCGCAATGGCGGATTATCGCGCCGATCCGCTACTGTTCCTCGAAACCTTCCCGGTTGCGGAATCGCGCGCTTTCACCGAGCGCGTGATGACGAATTACTGGATCTATCGCCTGCGTCTCGGCCAGCCGACGCCCGACCTCGATGCGCTTGCCGAGGGCCATTGGCCGATCTATACCGCTTTCGATATGCACGATAGCGGTGAACGCCGTGTCGCCGACAATCGATGACAAGCGTCCGTTTGTTCCCGTCAACATTGCGGTCCTGACGGTTTCCGACACGCGCGACGAGGCGTCCGACAAATCCGGCCGTACCCTGGTCGAGCTCGCGACCAATGCTGGCCACCGCATTGCTGCCAAGCGCATCGTCAAGGACGAGCAAATCGCGATCGTCGCAGCACTTAAAGCCTGGATCGCCGATCCGACCATCGATGTCGTCATCGCCACTGGCGGCACCGGCGTCACAGGCCGCGACGTCACGCCGGAAGCGTTTCAGTCGGTATACGAGAAGGAAATCACCGGCTTCGGAGAGCTGTTCCGCTGGCTCAGCTACCAGAAAGTCGGCACCTCGACGATCCAGAGCCGCGCCACTGCTGGCGTCGCCGGCGGCACCTACCTCTTCGCCCTGCCCGGCTCGCCAGGCGCCTGCCGCGACGGGTGGGAAGTGATCGGACCGCAACTCGACAACCGTCACCGGCCCTGCAATCTGGTCGAGCTCATGCCGCGGCTCAGAGAACACGTCGCGCCCGTGACGCGCTGAGCGTCTTTGCGGCCGCCATTTCCGATTCATAGCAGGTTCTTGATTTGTTCCATATGCCGGCGCATGCTATGCGGATGGACGACACCGCGCGGGCGCTGCTGCAAAAGGGCCGCGGCGCGGGCAGCAATGCGACCGGCCGTTTCGAGCACGAAAAGCGCGAAGCGTTCGACGACGGCTGGGGCACGGCCGACGAGCTGCCGCCGCGGCTTTCGACCAGCTTTACGCGCGACAGTTCGCGCACTGTCATTGCACGCAATGATTCGCCGGACATTCCGTTCGACCGCTCGATTAATCCCTATCGCGGCTGCGAGCACGGCTGCATCTACTGCTTCGCCCGGCCGACGCACGCTTATCTCGGCCTGTCGCCCGGCCTCGATTTCGAGAGCCGCATCCTGGTCAAGGAACAGGCGCCGGCGCTGCTCGCCGCCGAGCTGCGCAAGTCGTCATATCGTTGCCAGCCGATCGCGCTCGGCACCAACACCGACCCCTATCAACCAGCCGAGCGCCATTACCGGATCATGCGCGGCATCCTTGAAGTGCTGCGCGACTTCCGGCATCCGGTCACGATCGTCACCAAGTCGGCGCTGATCCAGCGTGACATCGACATTCTCGCCGACATGGCAAAGGACAATCTCGCGGCCTGCGCCGTCTCGGTGACGACGCTTGACCGCAAGCTGGCGCGGACGATGGAGCCACGCGCCGCAACACCGGAGCGGCGGATAGAGACCATTGCTGCGCTGGCCGGCGCCGGCATTCGGACCGGCGTCATGGCAGCACCAATGATCCCGGCGCTCAATGATGCCGAGCTCGAAACAATCTTGGAAAGCGCCGCAGTCGCCGGCGCGTTTGGCGCTGGCTACACCATGCTGCGGCTGCCGTTGGAGGTGGCGCCTCTGTTCATCGAATGGCTCAACGATCATTTCCCCGCCAAGGCCAAACATGTGATGTCGCTGGTGCACGAAGGCCATGGCGGTAAGGACTATGATTCGCAATGGGGTAAGCGCATGACCGGGTCCGGTCCTTATGCCGACCTACTGCGCATCCGCTTCGAAACCGCTTGTCGGCGGCTGAAGCTCAATCTCAATCGCGGTCGGCTGTGGCGCCTCGACACGACCAGGTTCGCCCCGCCGCCACTGCCGAGCGCTCAGCTCCAGCTGCTGTAACTTCGATGCCGTAGGCGACCGACGCGGTGCTTGCGCCGCAGGCGCGTCGCGTGTCACCTAGCGGTATGCCGGATCTCGCGCTCGAGCGGGAATGCGACGGCGTCGTCTGCGGCATCGACGAGGTCGGTCGCGGACCGTTGGCCGGTCCCGTCGTGGCGGCGGCGGTGATCCTCGACCTAGGACAGTTGCCGCGCGATTTACGCGACCGGATCGACGATTCGAAGAAGCTCGAACGCACCGCGCGCGAGGGCTATGCCGCCCGCCTGTGGGACTGCGCCCGCATCGGCATCGGCGCCGCCTCGGTCCGTGAAATTGACCAGATCAACATCCTGCAAGCGTCGCTACTGGCGATGCGGCGCGCGCTGGATGCCCTGCCTGCGGCACCGCAATGGGCATTAGTCGACGGCAATGCGGATCCGCGGCTGCCCTGCCGTACCCGCACCGTGGTCGGAGGGGACGCTCTGTCGCTGTCGATTGCCGCCGCCTCGATCATCGCCAAAGTCACGCGCGACCGGCTGATGCGTGCGCTGGCGCCGCGTTATCCGGGCTACGGCTGGGAAACCAATGTCGGCTATGCCACCGCCGAACACCGCAACGGGTTGCTGACGCTCGGACCCACCCCCCACCACCGCCGCTCATTTGCGCCCGTACAGCTGAGCCTCGTTTTCGATTCAAATTCGAAGAAATTCGACTAAGCCTTTGACTCTCCGAATATATTGACACCCGACTCGGAGCATCGCAGGATGCGGCGATTCGGCCGCGGTAGTGCGACTCGCACGTGCGGCCGAAATCCGGATGGGGAGCCGGATGCGCGAATCGGGGGAAACGGCCGACGATTTGGGCGAAGTGTTGATCGGCGACTGCGTCGAGGTCATGACGCGGCTGCCGAAAGATTCGGTCGACCTCGTCTTCGCCGACCCGCCCTATAACCTTCAGCTCAACGGCGACCTCCACCGGCCCGACAACAGCCACGTCGACGCCGTCACCGAGGCTTGGGACAAGTTCGCCGATTTCGCGACCTACGACCGTTTCAGCCGCGCCTGGCTCGAAGCTGCGCGCCGCCTCCTGAAGCCCGATGGCACGCTGTGGGTGATCGGTTCGTACCACAACATCTATCGCGTCGGCTCGCTGCTGCAGGATCTGGGATTCTGGATCCTCAACGACATCGTCTGGCGTAAGACCAATCCGATGCCGAATTTCCGCGGCCGGCGCTTCACCAATGCGCACGAAACCCTGTTGTGGTGCGGCAAGTCACGCGACAGCAAGTACACCTTCAACTACCACGCGATGAAGTCGCTCAACGACGAAGTGCAGATGCGCAGCGATTGGCTGCTGCCGATCTGCGGCGGCAGCGAACGCCTGAAACGCGACGGCAAGAAAGCGCATCCGACGCAGAAGCCCGAAGCGCTGCTGCATCGCGTGCTGCTCGCCGCGACCAAGCCTGGCGATCTGGTGCTCGACCCGTTCTTCGGCAGCGGCACGACCGGCGCGGTCGCTAAGCGGCTCAATCGCCGTTTCATCGGCATCGAACGCGAGAAGGACTATGCGCGGCTGGCGCGCGAGCGCGTTGCCACCGTGACGCCGGCGGCGGCCGAGGATATCGCGACGGCCGAGAAACGCAGCGAGCCGCGCGTGCCGTTCGGTGCACTGGTCGAGAACGGCTTCCTGAAGCCGGGCGATGTGCTGTTCGACGCCTCGCGCCGCTGGACCGCCAAAGTGCGCGCCGATGGCACGGTGATTTCGGCCGAGACCAAAGGCTCCATCCACAAGGTGGCGGCCGAAGTGCAAGGCGCCGCCGCCTGCAACGGTTGGGCGTTCTGGCACATCGACGTCAAAGGACGCGCCGTGCCGATCGATGTGCTGCGGCAGAAGTACCGCGCCGAAATGGGCCCGGCCGTCTAGGCGGGCGCCTCGGCGTTTCGCGCCCAGGCAATCACCTTCTTCATCACACTGGGTAGTGCGTGGTCGCTGAAACGATTGGGCGCAACCCAAATGCCGTTGCGCGCGGCCGCGCCGTTCGCCGTCGCTGCAAGTATCACGAGCTCGAGATCGAAATGCGTGAAGCCGTGCGCCACCGTGCCGGGCACGCGCCGCCAGCGCGCCTTGAGTGGCGCCGCTTTGGCCGCCTCGCGGTCATCCCAAGGCTTGGCGCGCCAATCGGTCGACGGCACTTCCATCATGCCGCCGAGCAGGCCGTTCGGCGGACGGCGGCGTAAAAGCACGGCACCCGACTCATTGACTGCCCAGAAGGCGACGCCATGCCGCCGCGGCTTCACCGGCTTGGCGACGCGGCGCGGCAACGTCTCGGCAATTCCCTGAGCGTGCGCCCGGCAATCCGCCTGCCACGGACACGTGTTGCAGCGCGGTTGCTTCGGCGTACAGACCGTGGCGCCCAGATCCATCAGCGCCTGGGCCAAATCACCGGGCCGGTCGGCCGGCACCAGTGCCGTGGCATATTCCCGGAGCCGCGACTTGGCGGTCGGCAAGGGCGTCCGCACGTTATGGAGCCGCGCCAGGACGCGCTCAGCATTGCCATCGACGGCCGCGGCTGGGCGCCCGAAGGCGATGGCCGCGATCGCCGCCGCCGTGTAGGCGCCGACACCCGGCAACTCGCGCAAGCCGGCTTCGCTGTCGGGGAAGAAGCCTCGCGCAACGACCGCACGCGCACAGGCGTGGAGGTTGCGCGCCCGCGCGTAATAACCAAGCCCCTGCCAGGCGTGGAGCACGTCCTCGAGCTCGGTCCGTGCCAGCGCGTCGATGGTCGGCCAGCGGGCGAGAAACCGTTCGTAATACGGTCCGACCGCGGCGACCGTGGTCTGTTGCAGCATGATTTCGCTGAGCCAGACGCGATAGGGATCGGCGGCTTCGCCCGGCCGCGCGCGCCAGGGCAGCACACGGCGATGCCGGTCGTACCAGGCGAGCAGCGACGCCGACAGATCGGCGGCGGGAGGGAGCATCGACGGAGCGCGCTTCACGCTTTATCCTGCCACGAGCGCAAGGAGGTTACGAGTTGGCCGGCAAATCGAACGACGCCAATCCGCGGCGTGGCGCGATGCGGGCGCTGGCAGCAGACGTGCCGCACATCGTCAAGCCAGCGTTAGGCAAGCGCGGCTTTGCCGAGGGCCAGCTGGTGGCGCAATGGGCGGAGATCGTCGGCGCCGATCTCGCGCAGCGGATGATGCCAGAAAAGCTCGCATTTCCCCCGGGCGCACGTCGCGACGGCGCGCTGCGGCTGCGCGTGGCGCCTGGATTCGCGCTTGAGGCGCAGCATCGCGAGCCGCAGATCCTCGAGCGGCTCAACGCCTTTTTCGGCTACCGCGCCTTGGCGCGGCTCGTCCTAGTCCAGGGTCCGCTGCCGGCAGAACGTATGACTGTGCCGCGCCGCCGTCGCGATCTCGCGGCGAACGAGCAAGCGGCCTTGGCACAACGAGTCGCCGGCATCGCCGATAGCGAGTTGCGCGACGCGCTGACGCGACTCGGTGAAGCGGTGATCGGAACCGCGCGCGACAAAGTTCGCTGAGCGGCTTTTCTCCGACTCGACTGCGGCGCTTTGCTTGAACTGCCGCCGCGCAAGCCCTAGCATCGAGCCGTTTTTAGGCTGTGGAGTTGTTCATGCGTTTCTACCGGCTGATCTTTGCCGCTGCGATCGCGATCGCCGCACTGCAATTCGCCGTGCTTCCGGCGCGCGCCGCTGACGCGCCGACGCTGCAGGCCGACGATCACATTCTCGGCAACAAGAACGCGCCGAATACGATCTTCGAATACGCGTCGCTCACGTGCCCGCATTGTGCCGCGTTCGCGAGCGACACGCTGCCGAAGCTGCAGAAGGATTGGATCGATACGGGCAAGGCCAAGCTGGTGTACCGCGATTTCCCGCTCGATCAGTCGGCGGTGGTCGCTTCGACGATCGCGCGCTGCTTCCCGGCCGAGCGCTATTTCCCGTTCATCGAGACGCTATTTCAGACGCAGCGCGAATGGGCCCAGGGTAGTGAAGCGGCGACCAAGACGGCGCTCGCCCGCATCGCCAAGCTCGGCGGCATGAGCCAAGCGCAGTTCGACGCTTGCGCGGCCGACCAGAAAAACACCGATGCTGTGCTCAATTCGCGGCTCGTCGGGCAGAATCAATACGGCATTGATTCGACGCCCACCTTCTTCGTCAACGGCACCAAGGTGGTCGGCGACGTGCCTTATGACGAGTTCGTCAAATACCTCGAAGCTAAATCCGGCGCGGTGGCGCCGAACCGGGCTGGCCCGGCAACGGCGGCGAATGATTTCCATCGTGGTGTGATCGCCACGGTCCGGAGCTGGCTCGGCTCGCTCATGTCGCGTACCTAAAGCCCGCAGTCCGATCGTGCATTTCGCCAAACTCCGGCTCTCCGGCTTCAAATCCTTCGTCGACCCGACCGAGCTCGTGATCGAACCCGGCATGACCGGGATCGTCGGGCCGAACGGCTGCGGCAAGTCGAACATCCTCGACGCCATGCGCTGGGTTATGGGCGAGACTTCGGCCAAGCGTCTGCGCGGCAGCGAGATGGACGACGTGATCTTCTCCGGCACGAGCGCGCGGCCGGCGCGCAACGTCGCCGAAGTCATGCTTCACCTCGACAATGCCACACACGACGCGCCGCAGCCGTACGACGCGCACAACGAGATTCAGATTCTCCGCCGCATCGAGCGCGGCATCGGCTCGGACTATCGCATCAACGGCCGCGACGTCCGCGCCCGCGACGTGCAGCTGCTGTTCGCCGATGTCGCGACTGGCGCCAATTCGAGCGCCATCCTGAGCCAAGGCCGCATCGGCGCCATCATCAGCGCCAAGCCCGCCGACCGCAGGATGCTGCTCGAGGAAGCGGCCGGCATCGCCGGCTTGCACTCGCGGCGGCATGAGGCCGAGCTGCGTCTCAAGGCCGCCGAGACCAACTTGGCGCGGCTCGACGATGTCCTGCGCACGCTTGAGACCCAGCTCGAAAGCCTGAAGAAGCAGGCGCGCCAGGCACAGCGCTATCGCCGCCTGTCGGACTGGATCCGCCGCGCCGAAGCGACCGTGTTGCATCTGCGTTATGCCGCCGCCACCGGCGAATTGACGGCGGCGGAAGAGCGACTGCGCGCCGCCGAGCGCCTCGTTGCCGAGCGCATGACGGCCGCCGCCGCGGCTGATCGGCTGCGTGAAGCGGCTTCTGCCGAGCTGCCGGCGCTGCGCCAGGACGAAGCGGTGGCATCGGCCGAGCTTCAACGCTTGACCTTAGCGCGTCAGGCGCTCGACGACGAAGAACGCCGCATCATGGCGGCACGGCAATCAGCCGAAGCGCGTCTCGAGCAGCTTGCCGCCGACTTGAAGCGCGAGGATGAGCTCGCCGCCGACGCGCGCGCCGCGCTGGCGCGGCTCGGCGAGGAGCGTCAGTCGCTCGCTGCCGCGCAGCAGGACGAACGGCAGTCGCAGACAAAAGCCGCCGAAGATTTGGCGCATGTGACCGAGACCGTGGCGGCACTCGACGCCCAATTGACCGCACTGACCGAACGCGTCGCTGCCGAGGAAGCCCGCCGCGCTGCACTCGTGACACGGATCAGTGAAGCGGTGGAGCGCCAGAATCGGCTCAAGGATCGTGCCGACGAGATTGCACGCCAGCGCATCGCCCTCGAAGCCGAGGCCGGCGCCAGCGGCGTCGGCGCTGAAACGCTAGCCGCGCTCAAAGCCGCCGAAAGCGCAGCCGAAGAAAGCCGCGCTGCGCTGACCGCGGCCGAGCAGGCACTGGCCGAAGCGCAAGCCGCCGAAACCGAGGCGCGCGGTCCGCTCGAAGCGGCGGAAATGAACCGCGCCAAGTTGAAAGCCGAAAGCGAGGCGCTGCGGCAACTCTTGGCGAAGCCCGATCACGACAAATGGCCGCCGGTGCTCGACGCGATCCAAGTGGCACGCGGCTTCGAAGCCGCGCTCGGCGCCGCCGTCGGCGATGATCTGACGGCGCCGACCGACGCCGCCGCGCCGGCGCATTGGTTCGGCTTGCCGGATTATGCCGATGCACCGCCACTGCCGGCAGGCGTGAGCCGGCTGTCGGAACACGTCACGGCTCCAGCACCGTTGACGCGCCGCCTCAATCAGATCGGTGTGGTCGACACCGTTTCTGACGGCGAGCGGCTCCAGGCGGATTTGCGTCCGGGCCAGCGGCTTGTTAGCCGCGATGGCGGTTTGTGGCGCTGGGACGGTTTCCGCCGCCTGCCGGGCGCACCGGCGGCGGCAACCCAACGACTCGAGCAGCGCCATCGCCTGGCCGAGCTGACGCGTGAACTGCAGGACGCGGAGACCGTGGTTGCGCAGCAGCGCGAGGCGCTCGATGCGGCACAGCGCCACAACCGTGAACGCGCCGAAGCCGATCGCCAGGCGCGGCAGCATGCCCGCGAAGCGCTCGACGCGCTGGCGGATATCCGCAACCATGAAGCCGAGCTGGCGCGTGCTGCCGCCGCGATTGTTTCACGCCGTGCCGCGCTGGAAGAAGCGGCGCAACGGCTGACGTTCGATCGCAACGAGGCAGAGGCGGAAGTCGCCGCCGCGCGCAACGCACTCGATGCCTTGCCCGATCCGACCAAAGGCCGTGACGAAATTCAGGCGGCGCGCGGCACGCTCGCCGAGCGCCGGGCCCTGCAACAGGCGCATCAGGGCGAACACGACCGGTTGGTGCGCGAAGCGGCGGCGCGCAGCGAGCGGTTGGCGGCGATCAGCGTCGAACACAAATCGTGGGAGCAGCGCACCGAAGCTGCGGCGCGCCAGCGCCAGACCCTCGAAAGCCGCCGCGGCGAGTTGCATGGCGAGATCGAAGCGCTCGCCCAACGGCCGCAGGAAATCGCTGCCGAACGCGACAAGCTGGCCGAAACCATCGCCGCATCGACCGCGCGCCGCAATCGGGCTGCCGACGCGCTCGCTGCGGGCGAAGCCAAGCTTGCCGAAGCCGACAAGGCGGCGCGTGCGGCAGAGGCTTCCGCCGGTGAAGCGCGCGAAGAGCGCGTGCGGGCGGAAGGCGTGCGCGATCAGGCAGTGCAGGCGCGCACCATGATCGCTGACGCGATTGCCGAAAAGCTGCAGGCCAAACCCGAAGACGTGCTGACCGCCGCAGGCATCGAAGCCGACGAAGAGTTGCCGGAGATCGGCGCCGCCACCACGCGCCTCGAACGGTTGTTGCGCGAGCGCGAGAATATGGGTCCGGTGAATTTGGTTGCCGAAGCGGAATCGCGCGAGATCGAGGAACGCCTCAACGGCCTCAATCGCGAGCGCGAGGATCTCGTCGGTGCCATCGCCAAGCTGCGCCAGGGCATCACCGCGCTCAACCGCGAAGGCCGCGAACGCCTGCTCGCCGCATTCACACAGGTCAATGAGCATTTCGGCAAGCTGTTCGTGCGGCTGTTCGGTGGCGGCAATGCCCATTTGCGGCTCGACCCCGGCGAAGACGATGACCCGTTGCAGGCTGGGCTCGAAATCATGGCGAGCCCGCCAGGCAAGAAGCTGCAGAACCTGACGCTGCTGTCCGGCGGCGAGCAGGCGCTGACCGCGTTGGCGCTTCTATTCGCGGTGTTCCTCACCAATCCAGCGCCGATCTGCGTGCTGGACGAAGTCGACGCGCCGCTTGATGATGCGAACGTCGACCGCTTCTGCCGCCTCGTCGCCGAAATCGCCGAAAGCGCCGAAACCCGCTTCCTCATCATCACCCATCACCGCCTGACCATGGCGCGCGTCGACCGGCTTTACGGCGTCACCATGGGCGAAAAGGGCGTGTCACAGCTGGTTTCGGTCGATCTCCAGGGGATCGAGCAGCTTCGTCGCACCGCCTGATTCCGCGCCTTCCCGCGCTTGACTCGCCCGGTAACGCCTTTTAGAAGTTGCGCGCCTTTCCGGTGCGGGTTAGCCGCCGCGCACGCCCGCGCCGCGGGGGATTCTCTCAAGCATTCCCGGTGGTTGGAATGGACGAACGCGAGGCGCGGGCGAGCCTCAAGGATTTAGGCGAGCGCCTAGCCAAGGCACGTGGCGGGCTTCCGCCGAAGCTCGCGCCCCGTGGCGCCCCGCCGACGCAAGACGCGTTGGCGTTCGGGCTGCGCATTGGGCTCGAACTGGTGGTTGCGGTCGTTGTATCGGTCGCCATCGGTTGGGCGATCGACCGTTGGCTCGGAACCAAGCCAGCGGCGATGGTGGTGATGTTCTTTCTCGGTATCGCCGCGGGCATGTGGAACGTGTACCGCGCGGTCACCGGGATGGGTATGAAAGTCGGTGCGCGCGGCGGCAAGGCCGGCGCGGCGGGGGACGACGAGGACGAGGACTGACGTGGCGCTGGAACTGCATCCGCTCGAGCAATTCGTGATCAAGCCGATCGTGCCGCTGCACATCGGCAAGCTCGACATCTCGTTCACCAATTCGGCGCTGCTGATGACCATCGCGGTGTTGCTGGCGACGGTAGTCATCGTCATCGGCACGCGCCGCGAAGAACTCGTGCCCGGCCGCGTCCAGTCGCTGGGCGAACTCGCTTATGAATTCATCGGCAACATGATTGACGAGACGGTGGGCACGGACGGCCAACGCTATTTCCCGTTCGTCTTCACGCTGTTCATGTTCATCCTGTTCGGCAACATGCTCGGCCTGATTCCCTACGGCTACACCTTCACCGGTCAGATCATCGTTACCTTCGCCTTGGCCGCAGTCGTCTTCGTCGGCGTGACCCTGATCGGCATCTGGCGCCACGGCTGGCATTTCCTCAGTTTTTTCGTACCGCACGGCGTGCCGGTCGTGCTGCTCGTGCTTTTGGTGCCGATCGAGTTGCTGTCCTACCTGATCCGGCCGTTCACGCTGTCGATCCGGTTGTTCGCCAACATGCTCGCCGGCCACACGATGCTCGCGATCTTCGGCGGCTTCGCCGCCAGCATCGGGATTCTGGGCCTGCTGCCGCTTGGTCTCGACGTGCTGATCTTCTTCCTCGAGCTGCTGGTCGCGGTGCTGCAGGCTTACGTCTTCACCATTCTCACCTGTCTCTATCTCAACGACGCCATCAACCTTCACTGAAACTTCTGGGGATATTGCAATGGATCTCGCTTCGGCAAAAATGATCGGCGCAGGCCTGGCCTGCATCGCACTCGTCGGCGCCGGTATCGGCATCGGCAACGTCTTTGCGGCGCTGATCAACGCATTGGCGCGCAACCCGGCGGCGCAAGTCACGCCGTTCGCGTTTCTCGGCTTCGCCCTCGCCGAGGCGACCGGGCTGTTCGGCTTGGCGATCGCGTTCCTGATCCTGTTCGTGTTCTAGGTCTGTCGACCGGCCGATGCCGCAGCTTGACCTCGCCACCTTCCCGAGCCAGCTCGTCTGGCTGGCCATCACGTTCATCGCCCTCTATCTGGTGATGACGCTGGTGGGCCTGCCGCGCGTCGGCGGGATCATCGCTAAGCGCCGCGACCGGATCACCGGCGATCTCGACAAGGCGCAACGCATGAAGGCCGAGGCCGAAGCCGTAATCACGGCCTACGAGCGGGCATTGAGCGAAGCTCGCACCAAGGCGCAGCAGGCCTTGCGCGAAACCGCCGAACGGCTGGCCGCCGAAGCCGCCGAGCAACAGCGCAAGCTCGCCGAAAGCCTCAACGCCGAGACTGCCAAGGCCGAGCGGCGCATCGCCGACGCCAAAGCGACCGCCCTTCAGGGAGTCCGACAGCTGGCCGCCGAGGTCGCGCAAGAAGCCGCCGGCAAGCTCGCCGGCGCGGCGGTCGAGCCGGCGCGCGTCAATGCGGCGGTTGACGCCGTGATGCGGGAGCGGGGCTGATGGAATCGCTGCGCGAGCTATTCGGCGAAGCCGAATTCTGGGTGCTGATCGCCTTCGTCATCTCGATGGCGATCGTCGTGTGGAAGGCGCGCGGCGCAATGCTCGGCATGCTCGACCGCCGCGCCGAGAAGATCAAAGCCGAGCTCGACGAGGCGCGCCGCCTCGCCGAGGAGGCGCAAAAGGCCCTGGCGCAGCACCAATTACGCCAGCGCGACGCGCTCAAGGAAGCCGAGGCGATCATCGCTCAGGCCCGCGCCGAAGCCGAACGCGCGGCACAGGAAGGCCGCAAGGATCTGGCGGCGGTGCTCGAACGCCGCAAGCGGCTGGCGGCCGAGAAGCTGGCGCTTGAAGAGCAGAAGGCGCTGAACGAAGTCCGCGCTGCCGCGGTCGACGTCGCCATCGCCGCCGTGCGCCACGTGCTGGCCGAAGATCTCGACGCCAAGCGCCGGGGGGCACTCGTCGATCAGGCAATCGCGGCGCTGCCCGAAACCCTGCACTGATTTTTCGCGGCGGTTATCCGCCAGTCGCCGGTCCGGCCGCTTGCTCGGGCGCGAGATAGGCGGCGCCGAGCGACTGCGCCACCGCAGGATGAGTGATGCGGCCGGCCTGGATGTTGAGCCCGGCCATCAGGTTGCGGTCGTCAGCGATCGCCCGTTTCCAGCCCTGCTGCGCCAAAGCCAGGACGAACGGCAGCG
The DNA here is from genome assembly GCA_035632395.1 of Allostellaceae bacterium. Lineage (GTDB taxonomy): Bacteria > Pseudomonadota > Alphaproteobacteria > ATCC43930 > CGMCC-115725 > REEB95. The sequence continues at coordinate 2,689 of DASQGX010000127.1, read as the reverse complement.
TCGCGTTGTTGAGCGCGAAGGTCGACGTGCGCGCAACCGCGCCCGGCATGTTGGTGACGCAGTAATGGATGACGCCCTCCTCGATATAGGTCGGGTCGGCATGCGTCGTCGGCCGGCTGGTCTCGCAGCAGCCGCCCTGGTCGATCGAGATGTCGACGATCACCGAACCGGCACGCATGCGTTTCACCATATCGCGCGTCACCAGTTTGGGTGTCGCCGCGCCGGCGACAAGCGCCGCACCGATCACTAGGTCGGCGCCGATCACTTCGCGCTCGATGTTTTCGACCGTGGAAAACAGCGTGTGGAGCTGCGAGCCGAATTGCAGATCGAGCGCATAGAGCCGGGTCAGCTGCTTGTCGATCACAGTGACATGCGCTTCCATGCCCATCGCGACGCGCGCAGCGTTGGTGCCGGCGACGCCGCCGCCGAGCACAACGACGCGCGCGGCCGATACGCCCGGCACGCCGCCGAGCAATACGCCGGCCCCGCTCTGTTCCTTTTCGAGGTAATGCGCGCCAACCTGCACTGCCATGCGGCCGGCAACCTCGCTCATGGGTGCCAACAGCGGCAAGCCGCCGCGCTCGTCGGTCACCGTCTCGTAAGCGATGCAGGTCGCGCCGGAGCGCAATAGCCCTTCGGCCTGCTTGGCATCGGCGGCGAGATGGAGATAGGTGAACAGCACCTGGCCGCGGCGCAGCATGGCGATTTCCGCCGGTTGCGGCTCCTTCACTTTGACGATCAACTCGGCCTTGGCGAAGACCTCGGCCGCGTTCGCGGCAATGCTGGCGCCGGCCCGGCGATACGCCTCGTCGTCGAAGCCGATGCCGGCACCGGCGCCGCTTTCGATCACCACCGCCTGGCCGTGATGGACGAGCTCGCGCACGCTTCCCGGCACGAGGCCGACGCGGTATTCATGGGTCTTGATCTCCTTTGGCACGCCGACCAGCATCGCTATCTCCGTCCTTTATCCGGTGAACCGCGTATGAACCGTCGCAGCCTGCTTCTCGCGCCGCTGACCGTGCTGCTGGCGGCGCTCGGCACGTCACGCGGCCGCGCGCATTCCTACACGCTCGGCGCGATCGAGATCGGCCATCCCTGGGCCGAACCGTCGACCGGCGACGTCGCCGCCGTCTTTATGGCGCTGGCGAATATGGGCGACAAGCCCGACCGGCTGGTCGGCGGCGCGACAGCAATCGCCGACGCGGTGATGTTTCAGGATTACGGCAACCGCCCAATCGGAGCGTTCGATTTGCTGCCGAAACAGCCCGTAGCGCTGCGGCCTGGCGGACGCCGCGTCGTGCTCCAAGGTGTCAAGCGCCGGCTCGCAGTCGGTGACGATTTCCCGCTGACGCTGCGTTTCGCCCGTGCCGGCCAGACCACGGTCATGGTGATGGTCCAGCAGCAACCGTCGGAGCCGTCGCCGGCGCATTGACCAGCGCGGCGACGTAATCTGCGATCGCCAGCGAGCTGGTCAAGCCCGGTGATTCGATGCCGAAAAGATTGACCAGGCCGGCGATGCCATGGCGCTCGGCGCCGTCGATGCGGAAATCGGCGGCCGGTTCGTCGCGGCTGCTGATTTTCGGCCGTATACCGGCGTAGCCGGGCTGCAACGCGCCGTCGGGCAAGCCGGGCCAATATTTGCGGATCGCGGCGAAGAACTGCGCACCGCGTTTTGGATCGACGGTGTAGTCAACGCCATTGATCCACTCCGTATCCGGACCGAAGCGTCCTTGGCCGGCGAGATCGGGCGTGTAATGGACGCCGAGGCCGGCATGTTCCGGCACGGGGTACACCGGACGCCGGAACGGTGCCTTGCCTGGCAGCGTGAAGTAGACGCCGCGGCAATAATAGTCGCGCGGAATGCTCGCTGCCGGCACGCCTGCGAGCCGCCGCGCGACGCCCGGCGCATAGAGACCGGCAGCATTGACCAGAATCTCGCACTCGAGGGTTAGATTCTCACCCCCTGCGATTTCGAGCACGAAGCCACCCGATTCGCGCACGCGGCCGGACGCGACTTCAGCGCGCAGCGCAACCGTGGCACCGCGCGCCTCGGCCTCACCCTGCAAGCTCAGCATTAGCGCATGGCTGTCGATCAAGCCGGTGGACGGTGAATGGAAGGCGGCGATGCAAGCCACCTCGGGCTCCATTGCGCGCGCCGCCTTGGCGTCGAGCAGCTCCAAATCATCGACGCCGTTGGCCGTGGCGTGCGCCATCACCTTCGCCAGCAACGGCGCCTCGGTCTCGTCGGTGGCGACGACGAGCTTGCCGATGCGTTTCGTAACGATGCCGCGTGCCGCGCAATAGGCGTAAAGCTGTTTGCGTCCGGCGACGCAGAATCCCGCCTTGAGACTGTCGGCGGGGTAGTAGAGCCCGGCGTGGATAATCTCGCTGTTGCGCGACGATGTATGCGCGCCGATATAGCGTTCTTTTTCGACGACCAGGACGGTCCGGCCGCTCAGCGCCAGCGCCCGCGCCACCGCGAGTCCGATGACGCCGGCGCCGATGACCACGCATTCGACCGATTCGCGCATTTGCGTTCCTTGCAATCCGATCATGCCGAGATTGACGCAACGGCGAAGGACCGACAATCTCCAACGACATCTTCGAGAGCGCCCATGCCCGCCGCGCCCGCGCACACTCGTCACGTTAGCCGCATCGAGGCGCTTTATCCCTATCTGTTGTTGACGCT
>DASQGX010000126.1:0-2514 GCA_035632395.1 Allostellaceae bacterium | reverse complement strand
TGGCGTGCCTAGCTTGAGCGCGTCCATCTGCAATGACGCGTTCAGCCGCGCATAGATCGCGCGGTAGACGACTTGTGAAATGCCGTTGCCGACCATAGTGGCGCCGTGGCCGCGCATCAGCACCAACGGCTTATCGGCCAGCGTTTCGGCCAGCGCCGCACCAAGCGCCGGCGTGCGGATTAGCATGTCGGTCATACCCGCCGCCTCGCGAATGTCGAACACCGGCGTACCGGTGCCGAGAAAAGCGCTCATGTGGTAAATCGGCTGCAGCTTCGTGCGCGTTACGCCGAACGGTATCAGCGGCGGAGCGTGGCAATGCACGATCGCAACCACGTCCGGCCGGCGCTTGTATATCTCGCTGTGGATGAAACGCTCGCTGTAATAACGTTTCGCCAAATTGGCTACCGCATTGGCCTTAAGATCGAAGGTGACGACGTCTTTTGCCGTCACCAGACCGGGCGCCAAGTGCCGCGACATCAGGAACTTCGTCGGGTCGCGGTCGTGACGCACGCTGATATGGCCGAAGGCGTCGACCACGTCGTGATCGAATAGGATGCGATTGGCAACGACCAACATATCGACGAGTTCGCGGCCCGCAACCGGTGTCCGCGAGGATTTTTTCGTGCGATCACCGGCGGCCATGTTCAGGTCAGCCGCAACAAACGCTTCGCGTTGCCCGAATACATCTTCTCGCAGTCAACCGCCGACAGCTTCATCGCGTCAATTGCCTTGACGATTTCGCGGATAAAGAGCGGTCCACCTTCTGGATCGAAGGGACAGTCAGTTCCGAACAGGCAATGGTCGATGCCGAAGAAGCTCAAGCCGCACTCCATTCCGGCGCGTGAGCCGTTGATTGAGGTGTCGGCGTAAAACTGGCGGAAGTAATCGACCGGCCGTTTGCCCTCGGCCTTCATGTCGGCGACGATTTTGCGATAGCCCTCTTCGGCACCTTCGCGCGAGCCGAGCTGATCGAGACCGAGCCCGACGCGCGCTTCGAGAAACGGCACCATAGCGCCCATGTGATGAGTGATGATCTTCAATTTGGGCCAGCGGTCGAAGAAGCCGGAAAAAACCATGCGCGCCATCGCCGCCGACGTTTCGTACGGCCAGCCGAAGACCCACCAGATGTCGAAACGCGAGCTCTTCTCCGTCGGATAGTCGGCGAATTTCTGGCCACGCGTGGGATGCATCCAGATCGGCAGATCGTAGGAATGCATTTTCTCAAAGATGGGTGCGAATTCAGGATCGTCCAGCGGCCGACCATTGACGTTGGTGAAGATCTGGATGCCTTTGGCGCCGAGTTTCTCCACCGCGCGGCCGATCTCGTCGAGCGTCGCCTTGACGTTGTTCATCGGCACGGATGCGACCCAAGCAGGAAACCGGTCTGAATGCCGCGCGCAGATATCGTGCATGCCGTCATTCGCCAACCGTGCCAACGCCGGCGATTGATCGGGCTGCGCGACATATTCGATTGCCGGCATCGACAGCGTCAGCACCTGCTGATACTGCTCGAACTCGTCCATCATTTGGAGGCGCTTTTCCAGATCGTAGAGCACCGGAATGTTGGTCCAGCGCCGGATCGCATCCTTGCTAGGGACGATCTCGATCATCTTGTCGAAATACGGCTTGGGAAAGATGTGCGGGAAGATGTCGAGCTTCTTCATCGCGAGCGGCCGCCTCCGGTTGCGCGATACTATTCCGGCGGCGGCGCAGCCTTGTCCATAGCCAATCGCCGAAAGCGGCCGCGCAAATTGACATCGCTCCCACTTTGCCCATGATGGGCGGCCCATCAATGGGAGCGTTCGTGGCCGCCTTGGACGAGGTGATTGAGGACCTGGTCGTCGCCAACCGCATCCTTGCGGTGCAGGGCGTGGTCGACGGCTTCGGCCATGTCAGCGCGCGGCATCCTGATAAAACGCAACGCTATCTGCTGTCGCGGGCGCGGCCGCCCGAGTGCATCGAGGCCGCCGATATCATGGAGTTCGCGCTCGACGGCGAAGCGATCGACGCGCGCGGCCGGCGGCCCTACAACGAACGCTTCATTCATGGCGCGCTTTACGAAGCACGACCCGAGATCAACGCCGTCGTACACAGCCACAGTCCGTCGGTCATTCCATTCGGTATCGTCGGCGAGACGTTGCGGCCGGTTCTGCACATGGCCGCGACGATTGGCGCGCGCGTCCCAATTTGGGAGCCGCGCGAACGCTTCGGCGACACCGACATGCTGGTGAGTGACATGGCGCAGGGCCGCGATTTGGCGCGCGCCGTTGGCGCCGGCACCGCTGCGCTAATGCGCGGCCACGGCTCGGTCGTCATCGGCCGCTCGCTGCGCGAGGCAGTTTATATCGCCGTCTATCTCGAGGTGAACGCGCACTTGCATTTGGATGCACTGCGCTTCGGCAAGCCAATCAATTTTCTGTCGCCGGGCGAAATCGAGAAGATTCTGGCGCGTCAGGCCAAGGGCAAGCCGGCAGAGGGTTTCGATCGGGCCTGGGAAGGCTGGTGCAACCGCGC
>DASQGX010000125.1:0-7326 GCA_035632395.1 Allostellaceae bacterium | reverse complement strand
GGCCGCCGGCAGATCGCCGTTGTCGGCGATGTCGTCGGCCTCACGCGCAAAACGATAGAAAGCGTGCACATGTGGACGCAGATCGCGCCGGATCAGCCACGAGCCGACCGGAAAATTCTCGTCGTTCCGGCCCTTGCCCGAGGGCGTCTCGACGACGACGCTTACGGCCGGCTCTGCCATGATACTCGACCTTTCCACAGACCGCCGCGGCCGCGCCAGTGGCGCCAGGCGGAAGCGACCGTCGCCGCCAGATAGACCGCCGCCACCGCCGGCAACGACGGCGCGCGCAATACGCTGACGCCATAGAAACGCAGCATCGGCACATAGGTGATGCTCATGATCAGCCAAGCGCCGATCGCCAGTGCCGTCGCCAGACGGCCGGACGGCAGAACCAGGATCGGCGCCAGGAAGGTGATGCCCAGTCCCAGCACCGTCGCGATCAGGATCAGCACGGAATAGTTGAGTTGCGCATAGGCGGTCCGCGCGATCATGTTCCAGATCGATGCTAGGTCCGGATATTCGCGCAAGCTGACGGTGTCGCGCGTCAGGCCCAGCCAGATGCGGCCGCCGCGCTTCACCGCGCGCGCCAGCGCGCAATCGTCGATCAGCTCGCCGCGGACGGACTCCAGGCCGCCGATGCGCTCGAACGCGGTGCGCCGCATCAGCATGCAGCCGCCGGCGGCGGCGGCCAGGCGTTTGCGCGGATCGTTGGCCCAGGCGAACGGATAGAGCATGGCGAAGAAATACACGAAAGCCGGAATCATGAAGCGCTCGGCCAGCGAGCGGCAGTGCAGCTTGACCATCAGGGAGACGAGGTCGTAGCCGGTCTCGAGCCGCGCGGCAAGCTCGCTCAGGTTGCGCGGATGATGGGCGATGTCGGCGTCGGTGAAGAGATAGGAGTCGGGCGCGTTGCCGTCGCCCGCCGCGCGCACGCCCGCCGCCATCGCCCACAGCTTGCCGCTCCAGCCGTCGGCCAGTGGCGGCGCAGCGACCACGCGCAGCCGGTTCGCCATGCCCAGCGCGGCAGCAGCCTCCTGTGCGATCCGGCCGGTACCGTCACTGCTGTTATCGTCAACCAACACGATCGAGAACTCGCCAGCGTATTCCTGCTTCAATAATGAGGTCACCGCCGCGGCGATGGTCGCGGCTTCGTCGCGCGCCGGCACGATGGCGACGATGCGCGGCCATGCTTTCGGCGCCGGCGCGGCCTTGGCGATGCGCGGCAGCCAGAACAGGCCGCGGCCGAGCAGCAGATAGCTCCAAATCAAAAGCGCGAGCAGCGCAAAGAAGCGGCCGGCGGTCATCGCACCATCCCCGCGGCGCGGAACCAGGCAATGGCGTCGGCCAGGCCTTCGCGCGCCGGCCGCGCGCGGTAGCCGAGCTCGCGCTCCGCCTTGGCCGACGAGAAGTACATCTTGTGCCGCGCCATGCGCAGGCCGTCGCGCGTGGCGAACGGCTCGCGGCCAGTGAGCCAAGCGAGCGCCTCCTCGACCAAAGCGACCGGCCAGACCAGCGCCGCCGGCACCTGGACCGTCGGCGGCTTGCGGCCGACGATCCCCGCGACGAGGCGCAGGATGTCGCCGAGCGTCAAATTCTCACCGCCGAGGATGTAGCGCTCGCCGACGCGGCCTTTGTCCTCCGCCAGAAGATGACCGCGCGCGACGTCGTCGACGTGCACGAGATTGAGGCCGGTGTCGACGTAAGCCGGCATCTTGCCGGCGGCCGCCTGGACGATCATGCGGCCAGTCGGCGTCGGCTTGACGTCGCGTGGCCCGACCGGCGTCGACGGATTGACAATCACCGCCGGCAGCTTGCGCGCACGCACCAACTCGCGCACCGCCTCTTCGGCGAGGAACTTGGAACGCTTGTAATGGCTGATCATGTCGGCAAGCGTGCTCGGCGTGGTCTCGTCGGCAACGCCGCCGTCGGGACGCCAGCCCAGTGTTGCCACGCTGCTGGTATAGACGATGCGCTCGACACCAGCCGCCTGCGCCGCCTCCATCAGGCTGCGTGTGCCATCGACGTTGACGGCGTACATCGGCTTGGGGTCGCGCACCCACAGCCGATAGTCGGCGGCGACGTGATAGAGCGCGCCGCAACCTTCGAGCGCAGCGGCGAGCGAGCGCGGCTCGGTCAGCGAGCCGAAGCGCAGATCGACGGTGAGACCTTCGACGTTGCGGCGGTCACTCGACGGGCGCAGTAGCGCGCGGACCTTGCGGCCAGCGGCGAGCAGCGCGCGAACGACGGCCGCGCCGACGAAGCCCGACGCGCCGGTGACGAGCACGGGCTTGTCGCTTTGAACCATGGCTATGCCCGGATGCCGCTCCTAGCCAGCCACCGCCGTGCGCGGCGCATTGGGCGTGGCGCGGCTGGCGATGAAGCCGCTGGCGGCCGCGCGCGCCTCGCCATCGAGGGCGTAGACATCGTCGAGCGTTGCAATGGTGCGGCCGGGCAACAGATCGAGCGTCCGTTCGACGGTGTCGGCGATCTCCAAGAAACCGATGCGGCGGTCGAGGAAGGCGGCGACCGCGACCTCGTTGGCAGCATTGAGCACGCAAGGCGCGCCGCCGCCCGCTTCCATCGCCGCGCGCGCGAGGCGCAGCGCCGGGAAGCGCGCCGGATCGGGCGCTTCGAAATTGAGCTTGGCGAGCTTGGCGAGATCGAGCCGCGGGCTCGGCGCCGGAATGCGGCGCGGCCAGCCGAGCGCGTTGGCGATCGGCGTGCGCATGTCGGGCGAGCCAAGCTGCGCCAGCACCGAGCCGTCGTTGTAATAGACCAGGCCGTGCACGACCGATTGCGGATGCACCACGACTTCGATCTGGCGCGAGCTGAGGCCGAAGAGATGATGCGCCTCGATCACTTCGAGGCCCTTGTTCATCATCGTCGCCGAATCGACTGAGATCTTGGCGCCCATGCGCCAGTTGGGATGCGCCACCGCCTGCTCCGGCGTCACGTCGCGCATCGCCTCGCGCGCACGTTCGCGGAACGGGCCGCCGCTGGCGGTCAGAACGATGCGCTCGATCGCCTTGGCGTGGTCGAAATCGAAAACCTGAAAGATCGCATTGTGCTCGCTGTCGACCGGCAGCAAGCGCGCGCCGTGGCGCTTTGCCTCGGCGGTGACCAGCGCGCCGGCACAGACCAGCACCTCTTTATTGGCGAGCGCGACCATGACGCCGCGGCGCACTGCCTCGAGCGTCGGCGCCAAACCGGCGGCGCCAACGATGGCGGCCATCACCCAATCCGCCGGCCGAGCTGCCGCTTCGACCACCGCTGCCGCGCCGGCGCCGACTTCGATGCCAGTGCCGGCGAGCGCGTCCTTCAACGCGCCATAATGTCGGTCATCGGCGACGACGGCGAATTTGGCATGGAGACGCTTCGCCTGCTCGGCGAGACGCGCGACATTGTTGCGCGCGACCAGCGCCTCGACGGCATAGGCTGCGCGATCCGCTTCCACCAGCTCGACGGTGTTGCAGCCGACCGATCCGGTCGAGCCGAGAATCGTCACGCGCCGTTGCTGCGCCGCCGTCATCCGCCGCTTGCTCCCTGTCCGGTTTGCCCGTTATCCGCGCCGTTATTTTATTGATAAAGCGGCGGCGATGCCCGCGTAAAGCTTATTCCGGGCTTTTCTTATGGCGTTCAAGCACTTGGGCGACGCGGTCGCGCAGGCGGAACAGCCGTGTGTCGCGGATGCCAAGGGCCTGGAGATGGCGGGCGGTGTCGAAGAGATAGGTGGCGCAGGGGCCGAGCGCGCCATGCGCCCGGGCGATCGACTCGACAATGCGATCCTCGGGCACCAATCCGGCGTAGCGCGGATGCGACCGATTGATGAGGAACGCGATGGCCCAGCCGGGGCCGCCTTCGGCGGTGACGATACGCATCCAGCGCGGGCAATAGGAGCCGGTGATCATCTCGCGCCGCCACAACAGCTCGAGCTCGGCCGGCGCTTTCGACGCCTCTATGCGATAGGCAAGGCCGCGGCAGGTGCCGCCACGATCGAGGCCGAGGATCAAACCCGGCCGCTCGGCGCTGCCGCGACCGAGATGCGTCCATAAACAAAAGCGACGGTGAAAGCCGTGTACTGTCGCGACCCGCCTGTCGACGAAATGGATCATCGGATTCCAGATCAGCGAGCCGTAGGCGAACAGCCAGACGTCACCGCTGCCGTCGGGACGGCGATCCAGGATCTCGGCAACTGCGGCGCAATGCTCTTCGTCGGAAATGACGCGCACCGACGGATCGCGCTGCTCGATCAGCCGACGCATTTCGCCGCTCAGCACGGACTCGCGCGTGAGCTTGTGCGTGCAGTTTTTGTCACCGGATGGCGGATCGGCAGGCATGGCAAACGATATAGCATTGCCGAAGCGGGTTGAAACGGCGGCCGGCGCAGAGCTGACCGGCGCCCGAGTCGGGCATGCTTGACAGGCCGCCGCCGCCCGCCCAAGGCTCCCGTCCGGGGAACAGCCGGGGACAAGGGATGGCGGAGGTAAGGCTCGAACGGGCGGGCGAGATCGCCGTCATCGAAATCGACAATCCGCCGGTTAACGCATTGAGCCATGCAGTGCGGGCGGCGCTGGCATCGCGCATTGACGAGGCGATGGCGGACGACGCGGTTAAGGCGGTGGTGATCGCCTGCGCGGGCCGCACCTTTGTCGCCGGTGCCGACATCAACGAACTCGGCAAGCCGCGCTCGCCGCCGCTGACGGTCGACATCGCGACGCAGCTCGACGCCTGCGCCAAGCCGGTGGTGGCGGCGATGCACGGCACCGCGCTCGGCGGCGGCTTCGAGCTCGCTCTCGCCTGCCATTGGCGCGTCGCTGCGCCCGACGCCCGCCTCGGGTTGCCCGAGGTCAAGCTCGGCATCATTCCCGGCGGCGGCGGCACGCAGCGCTTGCCGCGCGCCATCGGCGCCAAGCCGGCGCTCGACCTGATCACCAGCGGCAACATGATCGGCGCCCAGGCGGCCCTCGAAGCCGGCTTGGTCGACGCGCTGGCGACGCGCGACGATCTACGCAAGACCGCGATCGCGCTGGCGACGCGCATCGTCGCCGAGAAGCGGCCGCCCAAGCGGCTGCGCGACCGCGCGGTGCCGCCGGTGCCGGCGGAACTGTTCAGCCGGGCGCGCAGCGATGCTGCGCGCCGCTACCGCGGCTTCGAGGCGCCGCCCAAGGCCGTCGACGCGGTCGCGGCGTCGATGATGCGCTTCGATGACGGCCTCAAGCGCGAGCAGGCGATCTTTGCCGAGTTAGTGCGCGGCCCGCAATTCGAAACCCTGCGTCACGTGTTCTTTGCCGAGCGCGAGGCAGCGAAGATTCCGGGCCTGCCGGCGGACCTGCCGCCACGCGAGATCGCGCAAGCGGCGGTCGTCGGCGCCGGCACGATGGGCGGCGGCATCGCGCTGTGCTTCGCCGACGCCGGCATTCCGGTGACGCTGATCGACGCCGACCGCGCCGCGCTCGAACGCGGGCTTGTTGCGCTGCGCCGCAATTTCGAAAGCAGCGTCCGGCGCCGCAACCTGCCGGCGGCCGAGCTCGACAGGCGCCTCGGATTGATCAAACCGTCGCTGCGGCTGGCCGACGCGGCCGCAGCCGATCTTATCGTCGAGGCGGTGTTCGAGGAGCTGCCGCTGAAGCAGGGCGTCTTCGGCAAGCTCGATGCGATCGCCAAGCCGGGCGCGATCTTCGCCACCAATACTTCGTATCTAGACGTCAACCAGCTCGCCGCCGCGACCAAGCGGCCCGAGGACGTTCTCGGCCTGCACTTCTTCAGTCCGGCGCATGTCATGCGCCTGGTCGAAGTGGTGCGCGGGAGCGCGACGGCGCCTGCCGTGCTCGCGGCATCACTAGCCTTGGTGCGCAAGTTGCGCAAACTGCCGGTGGTGGTCGGCGCGGCGCCGGGCTTTGTCGGCAATCGCATGCTGTTCGAGCGCTCGCGCGAGGCCGATCGGCTTCTGCGCGACGGCGCGCTGCCGCGCGACGTCGACCAGGCGATGGTCGAGTTCGGCTTTCCGATGGGACCGTTTGCCGCCGTAGACCTGGCGGGCCTCGATGTGTCGTGGCGCATGCGCAAGGCGCACGGCATCTCGTTTCCGGTCGCCGACGCGCTGTGCGAGGCGGGCCGCTTCGGCCAGAAAACGGGCAAAGGCTATTACCGCTACGAGCCCGGCAGCCACGACGGCCTCGCCGATCCCGAAACCGACCGTATCATCGCTAGCGTGCGCGAGCGCCTCGGTATCGCGCCACGGCCGATCGCCGCCGGCGTCATCGTCGAGCGGCTGATCTATCCGATGGTCAACCAGGCGGCGCGTTTGCTCGAAGCCGGCGTCGCGCTCCGGCCGGGCGACATCGACCTGATCTGGATCAATGGCTACGGATTTCCGGCGTGGCGCGGCGGGCCGATGTTCTATGCTGATCAGGTTGGCCTAGAAAACGTACGCGACCGGCTGGCGCATCTGGCGCGCGAGCTTGGCGAGAAGGCGCTGGTGCCGGCGCCGCTGATCGAACGGCGCGTCAAAGAAGGCCGCGGCTTCTATTCTTAGCGCCGCTCACTTTCCCGTATAAGCCACGCGCCAGAGCGTACCCGAGCCGTCGTCGCTGAAAATCAGCGCGCCATCGCGCGCGACGGTGACTCCGACCGGCCGCCCCCAGACCGTGCCATTCGACAGCAGGAAGCCGGTGACGAAATCATCGTATTCGCCGGTCGGCACGCCGTCCTTCATCCGCACACGCACGATCTCGTAGCCGGTGCGCGTCGCGCGGTTCCACGAACCATGCAGCGCGACGAACACGTCGCCTTTGTAGTCGGCCGGAAACTGCACCCCCTCGTAAACAACAAAGCCAAGCGGCGCCGAATGCGGCTGTATCAGGAGATCGGGCATCAGCACCGAATGCACGAGTTCGGGATGCGCGCCGCTGTGCCGCGGATCGGGATGAGCGCCGATGTAGTACCACGGCCAGCCGTAGAAGCCGCCCGGCTTCACACGCGTCAGGTAGTCCGGCGGCAGATCGTCGCCGAGCCCATCGCGCTCGTTGACGACGGCGAGCAGCGTGCTGCCGTCGGCGGCGATGCCGATATCCGAGGCGTTGCGCAGGCCCGAGGCGTAGACCGTCTTGTGGCCGCCGTCGGGATCGAATTCGAGGATGTCGGCGCGGTCGGCTTCGCGCTCCGTGCCGCCTTCGGCGTCGTTGCTGGCGGAGCCGACGCTGACCAGCAGATGCTTGCCGTCGGCGGTAAAGGCGAGCGCGCGGGTCCAATGATTGCCGCCGTTCGGCAGTGCGCGGATCACGGTTTCGGCCGGGCCGCCCGCGCGCAGATCGCCGTTGCGATAGG
>DASQGX010000124.1:0-3895 GCA_035632395.1 Allostellaceae bacterium | reverse complement strand
CGCCGCCGCGACGCGGCGGCGTCGGTGCGGGACGCTACACGAAAGCGTCATGCCGCGAAACCGGCCCGCATCCGGCCTGTCATAGCGAACAGCGCCGCTCGATGCCAACCGCAACATTGCGACTTTATGCCGCATAAACTGCCGCACACCGCCGGGGACGCGCCGCATCCGCGCTGGCGCAAACGACCCTGGCACCCCATGTCTGTTTCTGGCAATGAAACAGAACCGGGAAGGAGCCGAGCTATGACCGATCTGGCGCGCGCCGAGACGCTGTTTTTCGCCGGCACCGGCATGGAGCGTGCGCGCGTCGACCGGATCATTCGCGAGTCGCTCGCCGGGATGGACGACGGCGAGCTGTTCCTCGAATGGAGCCAGTCGGAGGCGCTCGCGCTCGACGATGGCCGCATCAAGAGCGCAAGCTTCGATCAATCGCAAGGATTTGGACTGCGCGCGCTGTCGGGCGAAGCGGCAGGCTACGCGCACGCTTCCGAACTGTCCGAGGACGCGATCCGGCGCGCCAGCGAGACCGTGCGCGCGGTCAAACACGGCCACGCCGGCACGATCGCCGCGCCGCCGCCAGGCACAAACCGACAGCTCTACACCGACGCCAATCCGCTTCAGCTGGTGCCGTTCGAGGCAAAGACCAAGCTGCTCATGGATATCGACGCCTATGCACGCGCTAAGGACCGGCGCGTCAAGCAGGTGATGGCGTCGCTCGCCGGCGAATGGCGGGCGATTGAAATCATTCGCGCCGACGGCCAGGCCCAGGCCGATATCCGGCCGCTGGTACGGCTCAACGTCAGCGTCGTCGTCGAGGAAAACGGACGCATGGAGGTCGGCAGCCATGGCGCTGGCGGCCGCGTCGAATACGCGCATTACCTCGATCCTGCCCAATGGCAATCGCAGGTCGACGAGGCGCTGCGCCAGGCGCTCGTCAATCTGTCGTCGGTACCGGCGCCCGCCGGTGAAATGATGGTGGTGCTCGGTCCCGGTTGGCCCGGCGTCATGCTGCACGAGGCCGTCGGCCACGGTCTCGAAGGGGATTTCAATCGCAAGAAGACCTCGGCGTTCACCGGCATGATCGGGCAGCGCGTCGCCGCGCCCGGCGTTACAGTGGTCGACGACGGCACGCTCAAGGACCGGCGCGGCTCGCTCACCGTTGACGACGAGGGCACGCCGAGTGGCTATACGACGCTGATCGAGGACGGAATTCTCCGCGGTTATATGCAGGATCGGCTCAACGCGCGATTGATGGGCATGCGGCCAACCGGCAACGGCAGGCGCCAGAGCTACGCGCACGCGCCGATGCCGCGCATGACCAACACCTATATGCTCGCCGGCCCGCACGATCCGGCCGAGATCGTCGCGTCGGTGAAGCGCGGCATTTATGCGGTCAATTTCGGCGGCGGCCAGGTCGACATTACGTCGGGCAAGTTCGTGTTCTCGGCGTCCGAGGCTTACTTGATCGAGAACGGCAAGGTCGGCCCCGCGCTCAAAGGCGCGACGCTGATCGGCAACGGGCCCGACGCCTTGACCAAGATCACCATGATCGGCAACGACCTGAAGCTCGACGACGGCGTCGGCACCTGCGGCAAGGACGGCCAAGGTGTGCCGGTTGGCGTCGGTCAACCGACGCTGCGGATGGACGGACTCACCGTGGGTGGCACCGCCGCATGATTCTGTTTCGGCGAGTGTGCGTCAGTGCCCTCGCCGCTTTTCTCGCTCTGATTGTTCCGGCTTTCGCCGCCTGCGATCTAGCACAAGCGCCGACGACGCGCTGGCGCGCGGTCGAGGAGGACGGGCGTGCCTGGCTGATCGATCCGTGCGGCGTGCGCACTTTCTCAATCGGAGTCAACGTGCTCGACGACGGTCTGTCGGGCGCCAAGCTTCATCGGCCGCATTACGATTGGCACGCGCACTACGCGTCGTTGCCGGACTGGATCGACGCGACCGACGCGCGGCTGCGCGCCTGGGGTTTCAACGCTGCCGGCGCCTGGTCGCTGCCGCCGCCGCAATTGCGGTTGCCGACGACCATCGACCTCGAGCTCGGCCGGCTGGCCAAGTTCCACTGGTTCGATCCGTTCCGGCCCGACATGGGCGCGATCATGGACGCCGAAGCCGCGAAGCTGATCGCGCCGTACCGCAATACCGCCTATCGCATTGGTTATTTCTCCGACAACGAGGTCGGCTGGTGGGACGGTGCGCTCTTCACTTTCTATTCGCGCAAGCCGGCCGCCAATTTCACCAAGCAACAGCTCGTCGCCATGCTGCGGGCCCGCTATGTCGGCGATTGGTCGCGCTTCACGCGCGATTTCGTGCCGCCGTCCGGCGTCAAATCATGGGCGGACCTGCTGGCCACCCACCAGACGACGCGCCTCAGGCCTGGCGGCGACGGCGCGCAAACGATATCCCAATGGACCGGCGTCGTCGCCGCCCACTATTACGCACTGGCTGCGGCGGCGATTCACAAGGCCGATCCCGATGCGCTCTATTTCGGCGACCGGCTGCCGATCTATTACGATCCGGCAGCGGTGCGCGCCGAGGCGCGCTACGTCGACGTCATCGCCACCAACTACAACGTCGACAGTCCTGAAGGCTGGATCGCGCCTTATTTCTTCGACGGTCTGCGCACGCTTTCCGGCGGTAAGCCGGTGCTGATATCGGAATGGTTCTATGCCGCACATCAGAACCGCACCGGCAACCGCAACAACGGTCATCTCATGACGGTCGAGACCCAGGCCGAGCGCGCCGCCGGCGCCAGCGCCGCTGCGCGCAACTTCGCCGCCGTGCCGGAGATTCTCGGCCTCGACTGGTTCCAGTATTACGATTATCCGTTGGGCGGCCGGCAGGACAGCGAGGATTACAATTTCGGCCTGGTCGACATCAACGACCGCCCGTACCAGCGTCTGGTCTCCGCGCTTGCGGCCGTCAATCGTGAGTTGCCGCCGCTTCATTCCTCCGTAGCACCGATGGCGCGCCAAAGCCGTGATTCGATCCGCGTGCCGCACGCGACGATCGATTTCGCCAAGCCGTCGCTGATCGACTGGCCGAAGCCGGCGTCGCTGCTTTCGCCGCTGACGACGGCCGCCGGCGACGTGCCTTTCGGCGACGTCTATCTCGCTTGGGACGCGCGTGGCATCGCGCTCGCGACCATCGGCCAAGATTATTACGACATTGGCGTACTTGCTTATAAAGGCGGCTTCCCGTTGAGCGAGGCCTATCGTGTGGAGGTCGATCTCGACGCCGGCGCCGGACCGCACCGCTTCACGCTCTATTTCATCCCACCAAAAGGCAAGACGCGCGACTATCCGCCGATGAAGCCGCTGCTCTGCGTCGGTTCGCCGAGCGAGCATCACGGCGCCACGTGTCCGCCAGTCACCGGCGGTAAGGTTCATTATTTCGGCGCCGACCAGCCGCGTATTGTCACCGATGCGCTGATTCCGTGGAGCGCATTGGGTGTATCCGGTTCGCCAGAGTCGCGCCGCATCAAGCTCGAGGTTTCGGCGCGCAGCTGGTTCCGCGCGCGCTGGATGTCGCTATCGGGCGAAACGCCGGAGACCGCGTCGGCGGACCCCAAACTTTGGGAAACGGCGACCCTTAATTAATAAGCGTTTTCGCTGTAAAGCGGTTCGATCCGGCCGCCCCAGCGTGTATTGAACTCGTCGACCAAGAGTTCCGCCGGCGTGCGGCCACGCTCGGCGATTTCGAATAGTGGTTCGAGATAGATGCGCTCGTCGTCTTTGGTGGTGTCGAACTCGGCGCGGCGTCTGAGCCCGTCGCGCGCGATGACGAGCATGTCCATCGTCCAGTCTTTCAGCTTGCGGCCGCGGAACGGCGTCGCCAGGCCCTGCCGCGGCACCGCCGCATGCAGCGTTTCGATCTCGGCCGGCGTCCA
>DASQGX010000123.1:0-1682 GCA_035632395.1 Allostellaceae bacterium | reverse complement strand
ACCGTGGTACGACCCTGCATCAGCGCGTCCAACGCCGCCTGGACCTGACGTTCGGATTCGGTGTCGAGGGAGGATGTGGCCTCATCCAGCAGGAGGAGCGGCGCGTCCTTGAGCATCGCGCGGGCGATGGCTATGCGCTGGCGCTGGCCGCCCGACAGTTTGACGCCGTGCTCGCCGACCATGGTTTCGTAACCCTGCGGCAATCGGCGGATGAACTCGTCGGCCGCGGCAGCCTTAGCGGCAGCAACAATCTCGGCGTCGGCGGCGCCCAAGCGGCCATACGCGATGTTGGCTTTGATGGTGTCGTCGAACAGCGTGATCTCCTGGCTAACCAGCGCGATCGCGCCGCGCAGACTCGCCAAGGTGATGTCGCGCAGTGGCTGGCCGTCGATGGTGATGGTACCGGACGTCGTGTCGTAGAAACGCGGAACTAGATTCAAGATCGTCGATTTGCCGGCGCCGGACGAGCCGACCAGCGCAACCCGCTTGCCCGCCGGGACGGTCAGCGAAATGCCGCGCAGCGCATTGGCGCCGTTGGCGTAGCTGAACTGCACGTCGCGGAATCGGATTTCGCCGCCCTTGATCGCCAGCGGTCGCGCGTTCGGCGCATCCTGGATCGCGGGCTCGGAATCCAGGATGTCAAAGATGCGTTGCGCGGCCGCCATGCCTTCCTGAAGGCTGGCATTGATGCCGGCCAGCGTCTTGAGCGGCTGATAGGCGAGCAGCAGCGCGGTGATGAACGAGAAGAACGTGCCGGGCGTGCGCGCGCCGATCAGCACCTGGTGGCCGCCATAGAGAATGACCATCGCCACGGCGACGCCGCCGAGCGTCTCCATCAGCGGCGAAGCGATGGCACGTATGCGCGCTGCGCGGTTCACCAGCTTGACGATGTTGCGGATCATCTGGCGGACGCGCGAAATCTCGTACGCTTCCATGCCGTAGGCCTTGACGTGTCGCGCGCCCTGGAACGTCTGGTTGAGCAGCGTCATGAACAGGCCGACCTCGGTCTGGGTGTTGGCCGATACGCGCCGCATGCGCCGCCCGATGCTGATCAGCGGTCGGAAGGCGATTGGAAACACCACCACGGCGACCAATGCCAGTCGCCAATCCTGGTAGAACATGAGCGCACCGAGGAAGACGGCAGTGACGGCGTTCTTGCCGATATTGGCGAGAATGTCGGTCGCGGCCGCGCGCAGCATGACGGCGTCGGTGGTAAAGCGCGAAATCAGCGTGCCGGTCGGGTTGGCATGGAAGAAGGCGAGATCGGTGCGCATGATGCGCCCGAACAGCGCCGCCTGGACGTCGCCGACGACACGCTGGCCGACATTCGTCATCAGCACGGTCTGGCCGTAATTGGCGAAGCCCTTGAGGAAGGCGAGCACGACGACCGCCGCCGGAATCACGAACAGCAGCTTGGCGTCGTGCGCGACGAAGACGCGATCGAGCATCGGCTGCATCAGCCAGGCGTTGGTGGCGGTGGCGCCCGCCATGATGCCCATGCAGACCAACGCGATGGCCAAACGGCCGAAATAGGGACGCACGAATTCCCGGATCAGCCGGCGTAGCAGCGGCCAGGTGGCCGACCGCTCCCTCGCGGTGTCGCGCGGCGTAGCATCGTTGCTCAAGCGACCGGAATCCTCTGTAAAACCCGGGGTTTAGGGCGCGATCATAGCATGCCGCGC
>DASQGX010000122.1:0-2171 GCA_035632395.1 Allostellaceae bacterium | reverse complement strand
CCTGCCGGGGCGGGTTGCGTGCAGCGCGCAGCCTCGGCCATAGTCGGCGCCGATGGCGGGGGGACTTCCATACGGCAGCCTGATCTGGGGCCTGCCATTCGTCGGCCTGTTGCTCACGCTGGCGATCACGCCGCTCGGTGTGCCCGGCCTGTGGGGCCGCCATTACGGTAAGATCGTTGCGCTCTGGAGCTTGGTCTTCGTCGTGCCCGATGTCGCGGTCGAAGGCGTCGGCGCGTCGTTCACGCGGCTGCTCGACATGGCGCTCAACACCTACGTACCGTTCGTGCTGCTGCTCGGCGCGCTGTTCATCATCACCGGCGGCTTGCGCATCCGCGGCGCGCCGCACGGCTCGCCGGGCGTCAACACCGTTCTCCTCGCGCTCAGCACGCTGGCGTCGAGCCTGATCGGTACGCCGGGCGCGTCGCTGCTGATGCTGCGGCCGCTGGTGCGGGCCAACCGCCATCGCACGCGCACGGCGCACGTCTATGTCTTCTTCATCTTCTTGGTATGCAACGTCGGCGGCGCGCTGACGCCGCTCGGCAATCCGCCGCTGTTCTTGGGCTACCTGCGCGGTGTGCCGTTTTTCTGGCCGGTGCAGAATCTATGGGCGCCAACGCTCCTGCTGAGCGCCGTGCTGCTGGCGATGTTCTACGCCATCGACCGTCACCGCTATCGCCGCGCCACGCCGGCGGTGCTGCCCGAGATCGAGAAGCTTGGCATCGACGGCGGAATCAACCTGCTGCTGTTGCTCGGCGCGGCGTTGACCATGATGCTGCGCACCTATTATCCGATGCCGGGCTCGGTAACGATCTTCGGCGTCATCTGGAGCTTCGACGACATCGTCTCCGACGTGCTGTTCCTGGTGCTGGCGCTGTTGTCGCTACGCTTTACCAAGCGGGCGACGCGGCAGGAGAACACCTTCGTCTGGACGCCGATCGTCGAGGTCTCGATCCTCTTCGCCGCGATCTTCGTGACGCTGATACCGATTGACGCGATCATGGCGGCGGGCACGTCGGGACCGGCGGCACCGCTGCTGGCGCGTGTCTTTGTCGATGGCGCGCCGAACAACGCCTTGTTCTATCTGTTGCCCGGCGCGCTGTCGTCGGTGCTGGACAATGCACCGGCCTATCTGGTGTTCTTCGGCCTGGCCGGCGGCAACGCAACGGTGCTGACCGGCAAGCTGGCGCTGACGCTGGCGGCGATTTCGGCCGGTGCGTCCTTTTTCGGCGCCATGACCTACATCGGCAATGCGCCCAATCTAATGGTGAAGTCGGTGGTCGAAAGCTACGGCGTTAGGATGCCCAACTTCTTCGCTTATGTCGGCTGGGCGGCTGTGTGCCTGCTGCCGCTGCTGCTGCTGACGGCGTGGCTGTTCTACGCATGATCCGCACGATCGTCGTCGCGCTGGCTCTTCTGGCGACGCCGGCTTTCGCTCAGCCGCAGACCTTCCAGACCTTCACTTCGGCGCCGCTCACCATCGACACGGCCAAGGGGCGGCAGCGTTTGACCGTCGAGCTCGCCTTGACGCCGGCGCAGCAGGAGCAGGGCCTGATGTTCCGTCGCGAGATGGCGCCCGATGCCGGAATGTTGTTCGTCGCTGCGCAGCCGCAGATCATGACCTTCTGGATGCACAACACGCTGATCCCGCTCGACATGCTGTTCATCGCCGCCGGCGGCAAGATCGTCGATATGCACGAGCGTGCGGTGCCGATGTCCGACGCGACCATCGTCTCGCATGCGCCGGCGATCGCCGTGCTCGAACTCAACGGCGGCACGGCCGACCGGCTCGGCATCAAGATCGGCGATATCGTGCACGCCGCCGCCTTGGGCGACGCGGCGAATTAGGGCGCCGGCACCGCGCTGTCGTTCAAGGTTTGGCCAACAGGCACCGGAACGTCGCCCTGATGCGATAGCCGCCGTCAGCTTGGCGGAAGGGCGCGATCGCATTGGCGTGGGCAGCGGTCACGGCTTCGAGGCTCGAATTTTCGATCGCGCGCGCGGCAACGCCGGACGAATTGAGGCCGCGCAATGCCGTCGCCTGATCGGCATAGACGAACGGCGTGTCGACGTCGAAAACTTCGATCGGATTTAGCTTGGCGTCGATGGCGAACTGGCGCAATGCCGCCTCTTGCGACAGCGCAAAGGGACCGGGCGCGTTCGGCGGCGGCGGC
>DASQGX010000121.1:0-15882 GCA_035632395.1 Allostellaceae bacterium | reverse complement strand
GGCTCCCGCATGAGCCAGCGCGCGAGGTTATAGGCCGCATCGAGATGCGGCAGGACCGAGCTTGCGAAATCACGACCACTTTCGTGCCCCATATCCTCGCACCCGGTCGCCCGCTGCCGGGCATCAGTATAGGCGGCGGCGCCAACGGCGACGAATCCGCCGTGCGGCGCGCCGCATATCGGCTTCACCCTGAAGAGACCGGCCTGGCGAGCGGTTTATTCACGGCGGCGTGAGAAAAAATTTCGCATCGGTGCGAATAAAGCGCCGGTGGCCTCGATCTATATCCGCGCCAGTCGCAACCCTGCCGCGGAGACCCACCATGGACAACACCGAATTCGGCCGCAATTCCACCGCCTCCGGCGCCGCACCGTCGCGCCGATCGCTGCTGCGCTGCATGGCTTGGGCCGGCGCCGGCACCTTGTGGACAGTGGCCGGCGGCGTCCCGACGCCGTTCCGGTTGGGCACCAGCGAGGCGCAGGCGGCGCCCGCCAGCGGCTTTGCCTTCGTCCAGATCAGCGATTCGCATATCGGCTTCCACGGCGACGCCAATCCCGATCCGAACGGCACGCTAACCGCGGCGCTGCAGCGCATCGCGACGCTGCCGCAGAAACCGGCGATGATCGTCCATACCGGCGACGTCAGCCATCTGGCGAAGCCCGAGCAGTTCGACGCCGCCGAGCAGCTGATGAAGACCGCCAAGCTGCCGGTCCATTACATCCCCGGCGAGCACGACACCTTGGTCGACGATGGCAAGCCGTTCTTCGCGCGTTTCAATCCTGAAGTCAAAACCGGCGGCTGGTACAGCTTCGAACAGGGCGGCGTGCATTTCGTCGCGTTGGTCAACGTCGTCGGCCTGCAGGCAAACGGCCAAGGCCATCTCGGCAACGAGCAGATCGAATGGCTCGAGCACGATCTGAAGGGCCGCAGCGCCAGCACGCCCATCGTGGTGATGGCGCACATGCCGATGTGGTCGCTTTATCCGCAATGGGGCTGGGGAACCGACGATGCCGACAAGGCGCTGGCCTTTTTCAAGCGCTTTGGCTCGGTCACCGTGCTCAACGGCCACATCCACCAAGTCGTGCAGAAAGTCGAAGGCCACGTGACCTTCCAGACGGCGATGTCGACGGCGTTTCCGCAGCCGCCGGCCGGCCAAGGTCCGGGCCCCGGTCCCCTCAGAGTGCCCGCCGAGAAACTCGCCAGCACGCTCGGCGTGCGCGAGATTTCGGTCACCGGCCACACGGTGGCTTTGGCCGATACAACCCTCGGCACATGAGGTCGCCATGAACAGGATCTCGCATCGGTCGGCACGCGCGGTGATGCTCGCCGCCGCTTTCGCCTTCGGCATTGCCAGCGTCGTGCCGGCGCGGGCGCAGTCGATGGCCCATGACATGAGCGACATGGGCCATATGGGCGGCGCGATGCCGGCCGACGCGGCGATACAAGCCGCGGGCCCCAACCAGGTCTTGATCAACAACTTCGCGTTCGGGCCCGCGACGCTTACGGTGAAGGCGGGAACCACCGTCACCTGGATCAACAAGGACGGCGACGCCCATACCGTCACTGCCGTGGGCGCCAAGCCGCTGTTCGGCTCGCAACCGCTGGACACCGGCGACACGTTCTCGTTCACGTTCAAGAAGCCGGGCACCTACGCATATTTTTGCAAGATTCACCCGACAATGAAGGGCGCGGTGATCGTCCACTAGTCGCCGGCATCGGGGTTATGTCCCTGAGCTGACAGGAAGTTCTCGGACACGCTTGCGGCCGCGCGGCGGAAGGGCTAAACACGGCGCCTTCCAACTCCGCGCCACGATTTTAGACATCGTCTCGATGGCCCAAACGGCCGCGCTCAACGGGCACCACCATCGGATGCGTCACCAGAATCTGTATCTGGGCGCGCTCGGCGTGGTGTACGGCGACATCGGCACTTCGCCGCTCTATACGGTTAAACTGTGCTTCGTCGAGCTCGGCGGTGTGATCACCCACGCCAACGTCTATGGCGTGCTGTCGCTGCTCACCTGGGCGCTCATCGTCGTCGTCACCATCAAGTATGTTTCGGTGATCATGCGCGCGGACAATCGCGGCGAGGGCGGCATCCTGGCGTTGACCGCGCTGGCGCTGCGCGCCGCCATCGGCCGGCCGAAGCTGCGCTGGTGGATTCTCGCCGCTGGCCTGCTTGGCGCGTCGTTGTTCTATGGCGACGGCGTGATCACGCCGGCAATATCTGTGTTGAGCGCGGTCGAAGGCCTCAAGGTCGCGACGCCGCTGTTCGACCCTTATGTCATTCCGATCACACTGCTGCTGCTGCTCGGCCTCTTCGCCATGCAGCGCCGCGGCACCGGCATGGTCGGCGGCCTGTTCGGCCCGATTCTCGCCGTTTGGTTCGTCGTTATCGGCGTGCTCGGCTTGATCGAGATCGTGCGCCAGCCGGGAATTCTGTGGGCGCTCGATCCGCTGTACGGCATTCGCTTGCTTTTCGACCACCCGCTGCGCGGATTCCTGCTGTTGGGCGCCGTGGTCCTGGTATTCACCGGCTGCGAGACGCTCTACGCCGACATGGGCCATTTCGGGCGACGGCCGATCCGTATCGATTGGCTGGTATTCGTGTTTCCGGCGTTGATGCTCAACTATCTCGGCCAAGGCGCCAGCTTGCTGGCCAATCCGAATACGATCGAGAACCCGTTCTATCGCCTGGCGCCGGATTGGGGTCTTTATCCGCTGGTGGTGCTGGCAGCGATCGCCACCGTGATCGCATCGCAAGCGGTGATTTCGGGCGCGTTTTCAATGACGCGCCAGGCGGTGCAGCTCGGCTATTTGCCGCGTTTCCAGGTGCGTCACACCTCGGAAGACGAAATCGGCCAGGTGTTCGTGCCGCGCGTGAACTTGATGCTGTTCATCGCGGTCGTATTTCTGGTCCTGGGATTCAAGAGTTCGGACAACCTCGGCGCGGCTTACGGCATCGCCGTGACCGGCACGATGACGCTGACCACGGTGTTGGCGCTGGTCTATTCGGTAGGCGTTGCGCGCTGGAATCCGCTGCAGGCGACGCTGGTCTTCGGCTTCTTTCTGTGCGTCGACCTCCTGTTCTTCTCGGCCAACTTGCTCAAGTTCGTCGAAGGCGGCTGGTTCCCGCTGGCGGTCGGCCTTTGCATTTTCGTTATCATGTCGACCTGGATGCAAGGACGCGACCGCCTCGCCTCCCAGCGCGCCAGAGGCGCCTTGCCGCTGTCGACGTTCCTGGAAACGATCAAGCCCGGTCATCCAGAGCGTGTCGACGGCACCGCGGTATTCATGACCGCCAACCCCGATCTGGTGCCAGCGGCGCTGTTGCATAATCTCAAGCACAACAAGGTGCTGCACGAGCGCGTCGTGCTGATGAAGATTGACACCTGCGACATTCCGCATGTGCCCGACGATCAGCGGCTCGAAGTCAAGAACCGCGAGCATAATTTCCATACCGTGACGGTGCGCTATGGCTTCCTCGATGAGCCGAATATTCCGCGCACGCTGGCCCAGCTCCGGCTGATGCGCCTCAAATTCAACCTGATGGAAACGTCATTCTTCATCGGCCGCGAGAAGATCCTGGTCAGTGCCTCGACGCCACGTTTCTGGCGCTGGCGCAAGCGACTGTTCATCTTCCTGCAGGCCACGATGGTCAACGCAACAGAATTCTTCCGCATCCCGTCGAACCGCGTGGTCGAGCTCGGCGGCCAGATCGAGATTTAGCTTTAGGCGACGTTGCGGTCGGCAACGCCGGCGTGGCCCGCCGGCTGCTCGGATGGATCGGCGATCGTGCGATAGCGCTCTTCGAACCGCGCGATGCCGTTCAGATTGCGGATCTGGGGCGGGAACACTTCGTCCGAGCGGAAGGCAATTCCGGCCAGCGCGATCGCCGGCTCGAAACCGCCTTTGGTCAACGGCAGAAGCAAGTGATGCGCTTCGAGCTCGCGATTGACGCCCCAACGGAACGCGCTCACCGAATAGATCGGCGCCCGTTCGGTGAAGCAGGCATGGTGCAATTCGCCGAGCGTCGCGAAATAGGGGCCAAGGCCTTCGTCGAGATATTTCGCCGTCGGCTCGAAACCCCAGCGGCGCACGATGTTGGTGCCGACAACGCGGAACCGGATGCGGTTGCCGCGCTCGAGCAGATCGCACAGCAGCAAGTGCGGCAGCAGCCGCGCGCCCATTTCGAGCGGATCGATATCCTTGCGTTCGGGCATGAGGCGCTCGGCACCGCGCTTGTCGTTCCAATAGCGCAGCAGCGAGTCCAGCACCGGGTGGATCAACGCATCGGCCAACATCGAATCCTCGGTCCTTACCGTGGCGTTGATTAGACGCTCTTTATGGTTAATTTTCAGCTAAAGCGCGTAAAACTTTAGCCCAGACTGCGCCGGAAAGCCGCAGTTTTCCTTGGTAAATACGCAGAATTTTATGGTTAACGAAGCGCTTACGGCGGCTGCCAGCGCGCCGCCTATTCGCGCGGCAACATCCGGCCGAGGCGTCTGCCACCGAAAATATGGACGTGGAAGTGCGGCACCTCCTGGCCAGCGTCACCCCCATGATTGGCCAGAATCCGGTAGCCGCTTTCGGCCAAGCCGAGCTGACGCGCCACTTTGCCAACCGCGGTAACGAACGCCGCCTGTTCGGCCGGTGGCGCCTTGGCGGCAAAATCGTCGAGCGAGGCGTACGCGCCTTTCGGGATCACCAGGACATGGACCGGCGCCTGCGGCCGGATATCGTTGAATGCTAGGACGTGTGAGTCTTCGTAGACTTTTTGACAGGGAATCTCGCCGCGCAGAATGCGGGCGAAGATGTTGTTGTGGTCGTATTCCACGTCAGCCGCCAACCCGCGACTGCTTTTCGGCGATGCCCGACCGGCCTTGGCGCGCCTCGAGTGCCCGCCAAACATCGGCTGGCGCGACGCCGACATCGGCCCAGGCTACTAGCAGGTGATAGAGCAGGTCGGCGCTTTCGGCGATCAGCCGCAGTCGGTCGCCTTTGACCACTTCGATGCCGGCTTCGATCGCCTCCTCGCCGAGCTTCTTGGCGATGACGCCTTTGCCTTCACGCAACAGCTTGGCGGTGTAGGAAGTCGCCGGATCGGCGCCGCGCCGCGCCGCGATCACAGCGAAGAGCCGGTCCAGAGTCGTGCCGTCGATATCGCTCATGGCTTGCCTCGCAGATCCTCGGCGATTTCTGACAGGTTTCGCCTGCATTGCAAGCCAGCCGCCGGATGCCTTTCCGCAGCCGCTCCGGCCTTGATCCAGCTACAATAAAGATATATCGTACGATACGTCGTACGTTAGTATGGAGTAACAAGATGCAGTACGGATGTATGGGTTTCGGTCCCGGCGGACGGCGCTTCATGCGCCATCGTCATGCCTATGGCCGGTTTGGTTGGTGGATCGAGGAAGGCGTTGGCTTCGGTCCGCGCGGCGTCAGCGCCGGGCGCAAGCTCGGCAGCAGCGAGTTGCAGATGCTCATCCTGGCGCTACTCGAAGAACAGCCGCGTCACGGCTACGACCTGATCAAGGAGTTGACCGAACGGACCGGTGGCTTCTATGCGCCGAGTCCCGGCATGGTCTATCCGGCGCTGACCTATCTCGAAGAG
The DNA here is from genome assembly GCA_035632395.1 of Allostellaceae bacterium. Lineage (GTDB taxonomy): Bacteria > Pseudomonadota > Alphaproteobacteria > ATCC43930 > CGMCC-115725 > REEB95. Next base: position 10,274 of record DASQGX010000121.1, on the reverse strand, counting down.
CTCGGTCACGCCACGGTCGAATCCGAAGGCAACAAGAAGCTTTATCGCATCACCGACGCCGGCAAGGCCGAGCTCGATAAGAACCGCGAGACGGTCCGTGCGATGTTCGCGCAGTTCGAGCGTGTCGCCCGCAAAATGGAGCGCATGCACCGGTTCTTCGCCGGCGAGGCAGTCGAGGAAGACGACCGGTCCGAGCTTCGGGCCGCGTGGCATGCGCTGCGGGCCGTTGTCCGCGAAACCCGCGAGGCTTCGCCTGAAGCACAGCAACGAGTGCTCGACATCGTCAAGCGCGCGACCGACGAAATCCGCACCGCGCTGACGCGTAAGGCCAGCTAACGGCGTACTGCGATTCCGGCGGCCGCCAGCGCCGCCTTGGCTTCGGCAACGCGGAAGGTGCCGAAGTGGAAGATTGAAGCGGCGAGCACGGCGCTGGCATGGCCATCGCGCACGCCTTCGACCAGATGCGCGAGTGCGCCGACGCCGCCCGAAGCAATCACCGGAATCGGTACGGCATCGGCTATCGCGCGGATCAGCGGAATATCGAAGCCGCGCTGAGTGCCGTCACGGTCCATCGAAGTCAGCAAGATCTCGCCGGCGCCTTCCGCCGCCATGTGCTTCGCCCATTCGACAGCGTCGAGGCCGGTGGCGCGGCGGCCGCCATGCGTGAAAACCTCCCATTTGCCGGCGCCAGCCTGTTTCGCGTCGATGGCGACGACGATGCACTGGCTGCCGAATTTCTCGGCGGCCTCGCGCACCAGCTCGGGCCGCGCCACGGCCGCGGTGTTGATCGAGGCCTTGTCGGCGCCGGCCAGCAGCAGCTTGCGGATGTCGTCGACCGTGCGCACGCCACCGCCGACGGTCAACGGCATGAAGCACTGCTCCGCGGTACGGCGCACGACGTCGTAGAGCGTGTCGCGGTTTTCGGCCGAAGCCGTGATGTCGAGAAAGGTCAACTCGTCGGCGCCTTCGGCATCATAGACCTTGGCCTGTTCGACCGGATCGCCGGCATCGACCAAATCAACGAAGTTGACGCCTTTAACGACGCGACCGTCCTTGACGTCGAGACAGGGGATGACGCGGACCTTGAGCATCTAGGCCGCCGCCAGTGCCAGCGCCGACTTGAGGTCGACGCGGCCGTCGTAAAGCGCGCGGCCGACGATTGCGCCCGGAATCCGTGCGGCCTTGAGCGCGGCCAGATCGTCGAGCGAGGCGATGCCGCCCGAAGCAATGACCGGTGTCTTGAGGGCACGGGCGAGCGTCGCCGTCGCATCGACATTGACGCCCTGCAGCGCGCCATCTCGATCGATGTCGGTGTAGATGATCGCGGCCGCGCCCGCATCTTCGAACCGCCGCGCCAGATCGAGCACGGCAACCGCCGAGGTTTCGGCCCAGCCTTCGACCGCGACTTTGCCGCCGCGCGCATCGATGCCGAGTGCCACGCGGCCCGGCCAGCGCCGGCAAGCATCGCGCACCAGGTTCGGATTCTTGACCGCGGCGGTACCCAAGACGGCCCGCGCCACGCCTTTCTCAAGCCAGGCTTCGAGCGTCTCCGCATCGCGGATGCCGCCGCCGAGCTGCACCTTCACGGGCGCGGCCTTGACGATGGCCTCGACCGCCGCTGCATTGCGCGGCTTGCCGGCGAAGGCGCCGTCGAGATCGACGACGTGGATCCACGCTGCGCCGGCATCGGCGAAGCTGCGCGCCTGCGCCGCCGGGTCGTCGTTGAACACGGTCGCGCTGTCCATCTCCCCGCGCACCAGGCGAACGCAGCGCCCATCCTTGAGGTCGATCGCCGGATAGACGATCACGGCTTCCACCGCAGGAAGTTGGCGATCAGCCGCAAGCCGGTCGCCTGGCTTTTTTCGGGGTGGAACTGGACGCCGAACAGATTGTCACGCCCGACCGCGGCGGTGATCGGCCCGCCGTAATCGACCGTCGCCATGACATGGCGTTGCTCGCGCGCCACGAGCTGGTACGAGTGGACGAAATAGGCATGGTCGCCGTTGTTGAGGCCAGCGAGCAGCGGATGCGCCGCCGCGAGCCTGAGCTCGTTCCAGCCCATGTGCGGGATTTTGAGCGCCGGATCGGCCGGCGCGATCGGCAGCACCTCGCCTGGAATCCAGCCGAGACCGTCGACGGTCTCGAACTCGCGTCCGACCGTCGCCATCAGCTGCATGCCGACACAGATGCCGAGAAACGGCCGGCCGCGGACGATCACCGCCTCGTGCAGCGCCGCGATCATCCCCGGCAGCGCCGCCAGGCCGCGCTTGCAGTCGGCGAAGGCGCCGACGCCCGGCAGCACGACGCGATCGGCGTCGACAAGCGCATGTGCGTCGCCGGTGACCGTCACCGTCGCGTCCAGTCCTTGTTCGCGCGCCGCGCGCTCGAACGCCTTCGCGGCCGAGCGTAGATTGCCCGAGCCGTAATCGATCAGCACCGTCGGCATCAGAGACTTCCGCCGAGCACGCCCTTGGTCGAAGGCACCGCACCGGCGCGGCGTGGATCGATCGCGACCGCCTGGCGCAACGCCCGCGCCAGACCCTTGAAGCAGGATTCGATGATGTGGTGGTTGTTCTCGCCGTAGAGATTCTCGACGTGCAGCGTCACGCCGGCCGACTGGGCGAAGGCCTGGAACCATTCCTTGAACAGTTCGCTGTCCATCTCGCCGAGCTTGGGCTTCGATAGCTTCACCTTCCAGATCAGATAGGGCCGGTTCGAGGCATCGAGCGCGACGCGTGTCAGCGTCTCGTCCATCGGCACCATCGCTTCGCCCCAGCGGCCGATGCCACTGCGGTCGCCGAGCGCGCGCGCGATTGCCTCGCCGACGACATAGCCGGAATCTTCGGTCGTGTGATGCTGGTCGATGTGCAGGTCGCCTTGGGCCTCGAGTTCGATATCGATCAGGCTGTGCCGCGACACCTGATCGAGCATGTGATCGAGGAAGCCGATGCCGGTATGGATGTTCGCCCGGCCGGCACCATCGAGATTGACGCGTGCGCGGATGCGCGTCTCGCGCGTCGTGCGCTCGACTTCAGCGACGCGTCCCTTCGGCTTCGTGCGGCCGCGCTTGGCCTTGGCTTTGGCGGTGGTTTTCGCCATCGAAATCAACTCCTTGCCGCGGTCTTGTAGCAGGCGTGCCGCCGCCGTGCCAGCGTGGCCCGGACGGCCGCTTGAATAAAGTTGCGTGCGACCTACATTTAGGGCCGTTTCCTGCCTCGAAAGGACCCCATGCAAGATCAGAACCCTCCGTCCTGGCACGGCACCACGATCCTGTCCGTGCGCAAGGGCGGCAAGGTCGTCATCGCCGGCGACGGCCAGGTGACGATGGGCAGTACCATCATCAAGTCGAATGCCAAGAAGCTGCGGCGGCTCGGCGGCAACACCGTACTCGCCGGCTTCGCCGGCTCGACCGCTGACGCCTTTGCGCTGTTCGAGCGACTCGAAGGCAAACTCGAGGAATATCCGCGCCAACTCACCCGCGCCTGTGTCGAGCTCGCCAAAGATTGGCGTACCGACCGGCTGCTGCGGCGGCTCGAAGCGATGATGGCGGTCGTCGACAAGGAAGTCTCGCTCGTGCTGTCGGGCACCGGCGACGTGCTCGAGCCGGAAAGCGGCATCATCGGCATCGGCTCCGGCGGTCCCTACGCGCTCGCCGCGGCACGTGCCCTGTTCGATCGCCCCGATCTTGACGCCGAGGCTATCGTCCGCAAATCGATGGCGATCGCCGCCGACATTTGCATCTACACCAACCGCAACATCACGCTGGAATCGCTCGACACGCAATGAACGCCGCTTTCAGTCCGCGCGAAATCGTTTCCGAACTCGATCGCCATATCGTCGGCCAGAACGACGCTAAACGCGCCGTGGCCATCGCCCTGCGCAACCGCTGGCGGCGCCAGCAGCTGCCGGCCGAGCTGCGTGACGAGGTGCTTCCCAAGAACATCCTCATGATCGGCCCGACCGGTATCGGCAAGACCGAGATCGCCCGCCGGCTCGCCAAACTGGCGCAGGCGCCTTTCATCAAGGTTGAAGCGACCAAATTCACCGAGGTCGGCTATGTCGGCCGCGACGTCGAGCAGATCGTGCGCGACCTGCTCGAAGTCTCGCTGGTGCTGACGCGCGAGCGCTTGCGCAACGAAGTGACCAGCAAGGCCGAGGTCGCCGCCGAGGACCGCGTCCTCGATGTACTGGTCGGGCCGGGCGCCGGTCCCGATACGCGCACCAAGTTCCGCCGCATGCTGCGGGCGGGCGAGCTCGACGACAAGGAAATCGAGATCCAGGTCCAGGATGCGGGCGGCCCGACGCCGACGGTCGAGATTCCCGGCATGCCGGGCGCGCAGGTCGGCATGATCAATCTCGGCGAAATCTTCGGCAAGCTTGGCGGCGGCCGCACCAAACCGCGGCGCATGACCGTTGCCGAGGCCCAGCCGGTTCTGCTGCGCGAGGAAAGCGACAAGCTGCTCGACCAGGAAAAGGTGGTGAAGGAAGCAATCACCGCCGCCGAACAGAACGGCATCGTCTTCATCGACGAGATCGACAAGATCGCCGGCCGCAGCGGCGAGCGCATCGTCGGCGACGTCAGCCGCGAAGGCGTGCAGCGTGACCTGCTGCCGCTGATCGAGGGCACGACGGTAGCGACCAAGCACGGCGCGGTGAAGACCGATCACATCCTGTTCATCGCCTCCGGCGCATTCCATCTGGCGAAGCCGTCGGACCTGCTGCCCGAGCTGCAAGGCCGGCTGCCGATCCGCGTCGAGCTCAAGCCGCTGACGCGGGAAGATTTTCGCCGCATTTTGACCGAGCCCCAAGCCAGTCTGATCAAGCAATACAAGGCACTGCTTGCGACCGAGAACGTCACGCTCGAGTTCAAGCCCGAGGCGATCGACGAGATCGCGGCGCTCGCCGAAGAGATCAACACCAGCGTCGAGAATATCGGCGCGCGCCGACTGCATACCGTGCTCGAACGGCTGCTCGAGGAGGCGAGTTACACGGCGTCGGACCAGCCGCCTGGCACCGTACTGGCGATCGACCGTGAGTACGTGCGCACGCGCGTCGGAGCGCTCGCCAAGAACGCGGACCTGTCCAAGTTTATCCTGTAGCCAGCCGGACCGGGGGCAAAAGAAAAGGGCGTCCGGGGGAGCGGAACGCCCTTCAAGATCCGGCCATTATCGGGGTGGCCGGTCGAGAGTCGATTATTCGGCCAGCGCGAGATTGGCGGCGGCATCTTTGCCACGGTCGCGCGCAATCTCGTATTTGAGCTTTTGCCCCTCATTGAGCGTACCCATGCCGGCGCGTTCGACCGCCGAGATGTGGACGAAAACGTCCTTGCCGCCGTCCTGCGGGCGGATGAAGCCGTAACCTTTCTGTGAGTTGAACCACTTCACGGTGCCGATAGCCAAGCTGGGTCTCCAAAGCGTGTGGTGCCGTGCACGCCCACGGCGGCGGCGTCAATCGGACGGTCGAGAGCAAGATCGCTGACGATCGCAGGCGCACGAACCGCAGATTGGGCGATAAAGCTTGCGGTCCCGCTTCGGCGGAAAACAACCGTTTTCCGCCACTCTCCGGATTCTCCGGCGGCGTTTTAGGGGAAACCCGGAGCCGTTAGGTCAACGTTCGTTCACGGTCCGCCGGCGGCGTGGCGGCATCGACGGCGAAGTTTTGAGCAGCACTAGCAGGTGCGTGACCTGCGCCGGCGGCAGCTTGCGGATGCGTTCAGCGAGAAGATTTGCCAACTCGGTCGCTTCGGCTGACAGCCCGGCGGTGTCGACGGTGATGCGCGGATGCGAGATGCGCGCCAGGCGCATCAGCTCGTCAGCCTCATCCCAGATGATGCCGAGTTGGGCGCAGATCGACACCACCATGGCATGCGTCGGCCGGCCGCGACGGCCGTGCTCGAGCGCCGAAAGATAAGCCGCCGATACGCCCAGCGTTGCGGCCATGTCCTTGAGCCGAATGCCGCGCTCGGCGCGGATGGCGCGCAGCTTGGTGCCGAACGGCGTCATGTCCGCGCGGCCCGGTCGCGCGCGCGGCGTAACAGGACGCAGAGCGCGCCGCTGCCGCCGAGCTGGGGCGGCGCCGGCGTCACCGCCAAGATGCGCGCGTGCATCGCTGATTCGGCCAGCCACCGCGGCACGGCGGCACGCAACACGCCTTCGCCGCTGCGGCCTTTGCCGGTGATTATCAGCGCCAGACGTGCGCCGTCGGCGGCGGCGGTTGCAATGAAACGCACCAGCGCGCGATGGGCCGCTTCCTGGGTTAGACCATGCAAATCGAGACGCGCGTCGACCGCCAGCTCACCGCGCTTGATGCGCGTCAGAGTGCGCCGGTCGATGCCGCCGGCTGTGGACGCCGATTTCGCGGTCTCTCCGCGTGGCCGGCCAGGCGCGCGCACCGGCACCGTACCATCGTGCGATTCCGGCCGGCGCGGGACTGCCGGAATTTCTTCGGTTGCATGCCGCGCGGTTCGCAACGGCTTGACGCCGCGCATGGCGGCGCGCCAGAGCGAGCGGTCTTCGTCTTTAAGCTGCCTCGCCATCGTCGATGAGCACGATGTGCAGCCGGCGCGGCCCATGCGCGCCGAGTTCGATCTTCTGTTCGATATCCGCCGTGCGCGACGGGCCGGTGATGAAGTTGACCGTGCGCGGCATGGCGATGCCGCCGTCGCGGCGGCGGGCCGCGCGCAGCCGGTCCCAGCCGTCTTCATAGGCGGCGACCACCTGGCTGGCCCGCAGCACGACGATGTGCGTGTCGGGCAGGAAATTGTTGCGGGTCGGGCCGGCGGCACCTGAGTGCAGCATCAGCGTGCCGGTTTCGGCGATGGCGGCGAAACAGGCGGTGACGCCGACCGGATCGGAATCTTCGGCAACGCCGCGCCTGGTTTCGAGCAGCGGCCGCTCGTCCCACGGCAGCGCATCGAGCACGGGATCGGGCGCCCGCACCAGCCTCGATGGCAAGTTGAGCCGGCTCAAATAGTCGGCGATTGCTGCCGGCGCATCGTTTGCCTGTTTGACGCGTGCGACCGTGGCATTCACCGTTTCGGCCATCTTGATGAAGAGCTCGAGCTGGCCGCGCAGCGGCAGCGTCCGCGCGCGTGCCGGAATTAGATTGCGACGATGTGTCGCCAGGCGAGATTCACACGCCGCCGCGGCTTCCGGTGCGAGCGGCCCGCGCTTGAGCGAGCGGCGGATCGAATTGAGAATCGGGTCGCGCGAGCCGTTCATCGCGATTTCCGTTGCGCTTGGCGTTCCGCCCACAGACTCATGAAGCTGCGGCCCTCGGGCGACGGCATGTCGCGCGTGCGCGTCCAGCCCGTCGCAACGGGCAGCGCACGGAAGCGGCCGCGGCCGCCACCGACATAGCCTAGGACGCGGGCGCCGACGTCCGCGATCCGGCGATAGAGCGCCGGCCGGCGCGCGAAGAACCCCCACACAGCGAGGCCGAGGCGATAGGCCGGTGGCGGCAGATGGCGCTGAAACTCGCGTTCGCGCCAGTGGCGCATCATCTTCGGCAGCGGAATCTTCATCGGACAGACGCTTTCGCACTGGCCGCAGAAGGTCGAGGCATTGGGCAAATTGCCAGCTTGTTCGATGCCAATCAGCGACGGCGTCAGCACCGAGCCCATCGGGCCGGGATAAACCCAGCCATAGCTCTGGCCGCCGATCGCACGATAGACCGGACAATGGTTGAGGCAAGCGGCGCAGCGGATACAGCGCAGCATGTCCTCGAATTCGCCGCCCAAGAGCGCGCTGCGGCCGTTGTCGAGCAGCACAACATGATATTCGCCGGGACCGTCGGCGTCGCCGCGGCGGCGCGGACCGGTCGAGACCGTGGTGTAGGACGAGAATTCCTGGCCAGTGGCCGAGCGCGCCAGCAGCCGCAGGATGGTGGCCGCGTCTTCGAGCGTCGGCACCACCTTCTCGAGCGAGGCGAGCACGATATGCGCTTTGGGCAGCGTCTGCGTCAGGTCGCCGTTGCCCTCGTTGGTGACGATGATGCTCGACCCGGTTTCGGCAACGAGGAAATTGGCGCCGGTGATGCCGACATCGGCGGCCAGGAAACGCGGCCGCAGCACCGCGCGCGCCTCGTCGCACATCTGGCGGGAATCGTTGAGCGGTCGAGCGGCATCAAGATCGCGATGGGTCTCGCGAAACGATTGCGCAATCTGCTCCTTCACCAGGTGGACGGCCGGCGCGATGATGTGGCTCGGCGGCTCGTGCCGGATCTGTATGATGTATTCGCCAAGATCGGTTTCGACCGGCGTGATGCCGTTGGCTTCGAGATAGTCGTTGACGCCCATCTCCTCGCCGATCATCGACTTGCCCTTGGTGACGGTCTTGGCGCCGAGGCGGCGGCAGATGGCGAGCACGGTTTCGTTGGCCTCGGCGGCGTCGCGGCACCAATGTACCTGTCCGTCGTTGGCGATCACGTTGCGCTCAAAGGCTTCGAGGTAGAAATCGAGATGAGCCAGCGTGTCCTTCTTGATCGCCACCGCCTGCTCGCGCAGCTCCTCCCATTCGGGCAGCTGCGCCACCGCGTGGGCGCGGCGCTCGGCAAAGCCGGTACGCAAATTGACCATCGCGCGTTGCAGATTGGGATCGCCGAGCGCATGGCGCGCGTTGGCCTTGAAGGCGCGGCTGGTCGGCTTCATTCGCCGTTTCCCGGCTCGCCGAGCGCGGGCGCGGCGACGCCCGCCAGCACTTCGGCAACGTGCCGCACCTTGGTGCGGTCGCCGGCACGTTCGAGCTTGCCGGCCATGTTGAGCAGGCACCCCATGTCGCCGGCAAGCAGCGTGTCGGCGCCGGAGGCACGGATGTTGCCGGTCTTTTCCTCGACAATCTTGTCCGAGATATCGCCGTACTTAATTGCGAACGTGCCGCCGAAGCCGCAGCAGACCTCGCAATCGCGCATCTCCTTGAGCGTCAGGCCGGCGACGCTGGCCAGCAGCTGGCGTGGCTGCGATTTGACGCCGAGCTCGCGTAGGCCGGAGCAGGAATCGTGGTAGGTGGCGACACCGTCGTAACGCGCCGTCACGCGCTCGACCTTCATCACGTCGACCAGGAAGGAGATCAACTCGTAGGTGCGGTCTGCCAATTCGCGTGCCTGGTCGGCCGACGCCCGATCGTCGGCGAAGAGCGCCGGATAATGCACCTTGATCATGCCGGCGCACGAACCCGACGGCGCCACGACGTAATCAAATCCGGCGAAGGCGGCAATCACCGTGCGCGCAATCGCCTGTGCCGATTTGCGGTCGCCCGAATTGTACGCTGGCTGGCCGCAGCAGCTTTGCAGCCGCGGTACCTCGACCGCGCAGCCCGCATCCTCGAGCAGTTTCACCGCGGCGAATCCGACCGTTGGGCGGAACAGGTCGACGAGACAGGTGACGAACAGCGCGACGCGCGGCTTCTCGGTCATGCGATTTTTCCCGGCGTTTCTGCGCGCAGGATGGCGGCGGCGCGACGCGAAAGCAACCGCACAAAGAAAAACCCGCCGGGCAGAGGCCGCGGCGGGCCTTGCAAGACGCCGCCGCTCAGCGCGGCGGCGGGGGAGGCGGAGGTGGCGGTGCATAGCCCGGCGGCTGCGATACTGGCGATGGTGCCTGCTGATAGCCCGGCACCTGGTTGCCGCGCGAATACATGCACTGCTGGTAGGCGATGTCGTAGCGCTGCTGGATCGTCATGTTGGCAGCATTCGACTGGCTCGTGCCATAAAGCGTGCCAGCGCCGGCGCCCGACGCCGCGCCAATCGCCGCGCCGCGGCCGCCGCCGATCGCCGCACCCAATCCAGCACCGAGCACGGTGCCGATGGCCGCTGCGCCCAACGCCGAGTTGTTGGCGCCTTGCGCCGCGCCGGCGACTTGCTGGTCGGCGAAGTTCTTGCACACCGCTTGGTCTTCCTCGAAGACCGAGAACGGCTTGTTCGGCGCCGGCATGACCGCGACCGATGGGCCGACCGGGTGCGAGGCGCAGGCCGAAAGCGCAGTCAGCGCAATCAGGCTGACGGCGGTCGTCTTCGTGATTCGCACGGAAGCTCCCTCCTCTGGGTCGTTATAGCGTTCTTGCCGTTATGGACGCGCCGGCACTTGACGCCAACCGCTCGCGCAGTTGGAAACATAAGGGTAATAGCCCTTCGGATTATCGCAATAGTACCAGGTCTGGGCCTGGGGCGCGACCGGCGTCGGTGCCGGTGGCGGCGGCGCATAGACCACCGGTGGCGGTGCGTAATAGGCCGGCGGCGGGTAATACACCACCGGCGGCGGCGGATAGTAATAGTAAGGA